>CAZSPX010000200.1:0-6140 GCA_964608885.1 uncultured Anaerolineaceae bacterium
AATCTTCCGAGGGAGGCGGGGTGAAGCTCAACGGCCTGCCTCCGATGTACAGATAGTCGACCCGCGCCTCGCACAACTGCGCCCGCACTGACCGGAGATCGGTGGAGTACGGCAGGACCTTCACCAGGCGGCCTGTGAGCGGGCCGATCCAGATCCCCGCATCCGTCCCGGCACCTCGCAGAGGCTCGCCCTCCGCGCTGAGCTGCAGATCCGCGCCAGCGATGCCGATGAGCGCATCGGGGGGCAGGTGGGAATCCATCCAGTCGAGGGCGGCAACATCATCCCTCCCGACAAGGCGGCAGCATTCAGAGGCAGTGAAATTCCCCGTATTAAAGGAAAGGAGCAGGACGAGCGCCACGAAGAAGCCTCCCCACCAACGGGGGAGACGGTCAGCGCCCAACCCGACCAGCAGCGCCAGCGGAAGGAACAGCGCCATCGAGACCAGCGGCCGGTCGAGCATCGTCAATGTGGGCGTGAGCGGGATATAGAGGGCAAACAAAATTCCAGCCGTAAATAAAAGGCAGGCCAGCGCCGACCTATCCAGGCTGAGGAAGGCTGGAAGCGACAAGGCGAGGACCGGCAGGCTGGCAAGCACAAGATAGGGTTGTAGAAGGCCCCGGTAATTGGGGTCCAGAAGCAGGCCCGGAAGCGTCGCGATCAGCACGGCGAGACCGATGGTAAGGGTCAGGCGTGAGAACCGTCCTGTGCGCGCGCCCAGCCAGGCGAGAAGAGCGAGAGCAATCAGAATGATGGCGCGCGTATGGATAAGGGGCGCGGCGAGAGATGCAAGGAGGACGAGGGTATCCAGCCTTCCTTTCACAATGAAAGAGCCAATGGCGAACTCAACCATAAGCAGCCCCAGCAGGGCCGGGTACTTGCCCCAGTCCACGGCGTGGGCGGGCATGCTCCAGGCGAAAGCCGCAACCGTCACCGCCAGCCAGCCCCCGGAGGGATTCCCGCCGAGGCGGCGGACAAGAGGGTAGAGCGGCAGGGGCAGCGCGGCGAGAATTAGCTGCCCGAAGAGCAGCATCACGCGCTCCACATTCGCTCCGGTCAGCGAGGCCAGCCCGGCGGTAATAAGATGATAGCCTGGGTGATACCACCCCTGCACAGGCCAGCTCAGCGGGGCGCCCTCTTCCATCTTAAGGATGGACTGGATGAAGTCGTAATGGAAGGCCGAGTCGAAGTACTGCGGGAGCAGGACGCCATTCACATAGCCCAGATGCAGGAGGGCGAAAAGCAGGAAAGGCAGGAGCGGGAACAGGACGCGGGGCGAGACCCTCCCCCACAGCAGGCGCAGGCTGAGGGCTGTGCTCAAGGCAGCGGCCCCCAGGATGACCGCCTGCGCGAGATTCAACGGGAGCAGGCGGGCCAGCAGGAAGTACAGCCCCGCCGCCAGCAACAGCGGGAGAGGCCAGCCCGCCAATGCCAGGGCGGCCAGCTCCACATCCCCGGCAGCGCGGGAGGCAGGATGTCGCAGCGCAGCAAGCATGATCACACTTCCCCACCCGATGGCGAGGAGCAGCAGCACGACCAGCCCCCCGCTGTTCTCAATGACTTTGAGGCTGTTGAGGAGGATCTGCAAGGAGGCGGCCTACTCCAGCAGGAGTGAGCGCGCGAAGATGGAGGAGAAATCCTTCTCGGCGGTCAGCTCCACGTAGGTGAGGCGGCGGGCGATCTGCGCGGCCTGCTCGCGCTTCACCGTGGAGAGCAGCGCCATGCGCGCGCCCGCCCCGGCGGCATTGCCCACCTGCACGAAACGCTCCCGCTCCAGACGCGGGAACATGCCGATCTCCACCCCGCTCTGCACGTCCAGGTAGGTGCCGAAGGCCCCCGCGATGACGACCGTGTCGATCTCCTGCTCGGTCACCCCGGCCCTGCGCAGCAGGATGTGCATCCCGGCGCGCATGGCCGCCTTGGCAAGCTGGATCTCGTTGACATCCCTGCGGATGAAGGTGACCTCCGTCCCACTCCCTTCCCCCGCCGGGGCGACGACATACTCCCAGCCCGCCTCGCCCTGCCGCAGGCGAGGCCCCGCCCCCGCGGTCACAAAGCCGCCGCGGGAATTGAGCAGCCCGGCCCTGCGGAGCTGCGCCACCAGGTCGAGGATGCCCGAGCCGCACAGGCCCACGGGCGGGCGGTCCTCAATGGTCTGGAGCCTGACCTCCCCATCCCGGATGAGGACCTTTTCAATGGCTCCCGGGGCGGCCCGCATCCCGTGACGGATATGCGCGCCCTCAAACGCCGGGCCGGAGGCCGTGGAACAGGCGTAGTGCCTGCCGTGCGCCAGCAGGCTGATCTCGGTATTGGTGCCGATGTCGAGGCCGAGCACCACCCCCTGGCGCTCCAGCATCCCCGAGCCCAGCAGCATGGCGAGGTGGTCGCCCCCCACAAAACCCGCTGCGTTGGGCAGCAGGTGGAGGCGCGCCGCGGGGGCCAGCTCCAGCCCGGCCTCCTGCGCGGAGAGGTCCAGCGCGGCGCTCTCGGCAGGGACGTAGGGGGCCAGCCCAAGCTGCCGGACGGGCAGCCCCAGGAAGAGATGGTGCATGGCGGTGTTGCCCACCACCACCGCCTCCGCGACCCGGTCAAGCGGCTGACCGGCCTTCTCGCACAGCCCGCGGGCGAGGTCGTTCAGCGCCTCCAGGATGGCAGCGCGAAGCTGCTCCCTGCCGTCGGGCCGGTTGATGGCATGGGCGATGCGCGCCATCACATCCTCCCCGAAGGCGATCTGCGGGTTCATGGCCCCGGCGCTCGCCAGGGTCGCACCGCTCGCCAGGTCCACGAGGTAGCCTGCCAGCTTGGTCGTGCCCAGGTCCACGGCAAGGCCCAGCGGGGAGGCGCCGCAGGGATGGACTCCCACGACAGAATCTGCGTGCAGGAAGACCGTACACTGGAAATCCTGCGCGCGCAGGGTTTCGGAGAAGGTCCGCAGCACTGCGGGAGGAAGCCTGAGGCCGGGGAGGTCCAGGGCCTCGCGCAGGCGCTCGCGCAACCGCTCGGCATCCGAGCGAAGGTCATCCAGCCCGGGCGGAGGCAGGGTCACCTCCACGCCGCGCACCGCCGGGTGAAGCTCGAAGGGCAGGTTCTCCCCCTCCACCTGGACGCGCTGCGCGGTGGCCAGCGATTCGGCGGGGATGTGCACGGTCAGGTCGCCCAGGGCCTCGGCCTGGCAGGCCAGCCTCCAGCCGAGGCGGGTCTGCTCCAGCCCCAGCTCGGCCTCTTCCACCAGGTTGGGCGAGGAGGCCTCGCCCAGCATCAGGTGGACGATGCAGCGGCCGCAGCTCCCCTCGCCGCCGCAGGTGGCGTTGAGGAGGATTCCGGCCCGCTGCGCCGCTGAGAGGACGGTCTCCCCCGGCTCGCAGGGGATGCGCCGCCCGACAGGCTCAAAGTCGACCGTGTATGTCATGCGGGACCTGTATCGAACGGAGGGAATTGATCGGCGCGGAAGGTCTCCCCCGGCTCCAGCACCACGAAGTCCTCATCCCACGGGCCGGAGATCATCTTGCGGATCAGGGCCTGGGAGCCTTCGATCTCCTCGAAGCGCAGGCCGAAACGGGCGGCGGCCTCCCGGGCGTACTGGCGATATTTCTCCAGGGCGTACCCGCCGGTGTCGATCAGCGCCAGGCGTTTGTAATTCCCCATCATGAGCTTGAAGATGCGGGCGGCCTTCTCCTCGCCGTAGCGGGCCAGGCTGCGCTCATAATCCGAGAAGGGTGTATCGCCCACCTCGATCCAGCCCTTGGTGAGGAAGTAGGTCCCGGGCTCACGGCGGCACTCGCGGGCATAGGCGGCGCTGGAACCCAGGAAGAGGGCGATACAGTCGTCCACGCGCGGGGCCACCAGCCGGCAGCCCTCCGCCTTCAGGCCCAGGATGCCCTGCGAGCACATCCCGTAGCCGAGCAGGATCGTATCGTACCGGCCGCGCACCGCATCGATCTCCGCCTGCAGGGTCTGGCGCAGGCGCCCCGGGTTGACGTGCAGCCCGAAGTCAAAGACGCGGTGCCCCATGCCCGCAGGCAGGAGAGGCAGGGCCTCCTCCATGACCGTGGCGCAGGCCATCAAAAGCGTGCGGGAAGGGTCCATACCTCAGGCGGGCGTCTCGAGCTTGACGCGCCCGGCGCGGAAGGCGTTGAGATAGGCCTTGCAGAAGCGGTCGCGGCCCAGGATCACCTCCGTGGCGTAGAGCATGTTCATGATGCCCTGCTCCAGCGGGTTGATGATGGCCGCGTCCAGCCCGGCGCCCAGGAGCTGGGCGAGGAAGGCCTGGTTGATGAGGCTGCGGGCCGGAAGGCCAAAGGAGATGTTGCTCAGGCCGATGCTGAACTTCACCTGCGGGTATTCCGTGCGCAGCTGCCGCATGCTCTCGATGGCGACCATGGCGCCCTCCGTCCGGGTGGCGACGGCCAGCGCCAGCGGGTCGATGTAAACCTTGTCATCGGGCAGGCCGGCCTGGCGGGTGCGCCCCAGAATGCGCCGCCCGATGGCGAGGCGGCCTTCCACATCGGCGGGGACCGAAGCGCCATCCAGCAGCAGGGCGATGACCGGCGACCCCTGCTCCGCGACCAGCGGGAGGATGCCATCCAGGCGGTCCTCCTCCCCCGAAATGGAATTGACCATGGGGGTCTGGCTGACGCACTCCATGCCGGCCTTCAATGCGATCGGGCTGGCGCTGTCGAGGCAGAGCGGCACATCCACGGCCGCCTGGACCGTCTCCACCAGCCAGACCAGGTCCTGCACCTCGTCCCCTGTCCCGGTGCCGGCGTTCACATCCAGGTAGCCCGCTCCGGCCTCCACCTGGCGGCGCGCCAGGTCCTGGACGAAGGCAGCATCCCGCTCCTTGATGGCGGCGGCTGTTTTCTTCAGTGTCCCGTTGAGTTTTTCTCCGATGATCAGCATGGCGGCTCCTTGGAAACCCAATTGAAATGCTCCCCCGGACAAGTATAAGTATAATGGAATAGGTGTCAAGATTGATGCACCCGCAGCAGGAGCGGTCTGCCGAGAAGCGCCGCCCCTGACGGCCCGACCACACTGGAGCCCTCCATGCCGATATTCACCCCCGGAAGACGCTGGCAGCCCGCCTATTCCCCCTTCAAAAAAGAAACGTTCCTCCGGCTGGTGCAGGAGAACCTAGAGTACGCCATCAAGAGCCCGCTCTTCGGGTGCCGGATGTGCGGGAACTGCATGCTCCAGGAGACGGCTTTCATTTGCCCGATGGAATGCCCCAAGGGGCTGCGCAACGGTCCCTGCGGAGGCTCCACACCCGACTCCTGCTACGTGGACAAGACCCGCCCCTGCATCTGGTACAAGATCTATGACCGCTCCTTCCGCATGGGACGCGAGGAGAACCTGCTCGAGGTGCTGCCCCCGCTGGACTGGGAAAAGGTGGGCACCGAGACCTGGGGGGATGTGGCCGCGCAGGTGAAAAAGACCGGCGCGGGGAAGGTGCTGGGCGGGCTGCTCTCCACCGACCCGCAGCGGCGCTCCTCGGCCTGGGAGGGAGTCTTCCAGCCGGTGCGCCAGCCCGAGTGGTGGCAGGGGGACCGGGAGTATCACGCCCCGAAATCCACCGGGCCCGCCTCGGAGCTGGAACGGCAGCTGCGGGCCGGGAAGTTCGTGGTGGCCTGCGAGATCGCGCCGCCGCTCTCCATCTCCACCAACAAGCTGATCGCCAATATCGAGACGGTGAAGCCGTGGGTGACGGCCATCAACTTCACCGACAACGCCTCGGCCACCCCGCGCATGACGAGCTGGGCGTGCAGCAAGTTCGCCATCGACCAGGGCGCCGAGCCGGTGATGCAGATCGCGGCCCGCGACCGGACGCGCGCCAGCCTGCAGGGCGAGGTGCTGGGGGCCTCGGCGCTGGGCGTGCGCAACATCCTGTGCGTCACGGGTGACAGCCCCGTGCTTGCGCCGCAGCCGCGCGGCCGCATGGACATCAACGACCTGGATGCCATCCAAATGTTGTGGATCCTGCGGCGGATGCGCGACGAGGGCCATTACCTCGACGGGCGCGAGATCAAGTTCCCGCCGAAGTTCTTCCTCGGGGCGGCGGCCTCCCCCTTCGCCTCCGAGCCGCGCTTCCAGGCCCTGCGCGAGCAGAAGAAGGTCAACGCCGGGGCGCAGTTCTTCCAGACCAACCT
>CAZSPX010000201.1:0-6105 GCA_964608885.1 uncultured Anaerolineaceae bacterium
CCTTGGTTAACAGGTGGCTGGGGGGAGAGTGAGGCAGGGGAGGAGGGGGCTGCTTTGCGAACGTCGCCTCCCATCCGTCCCTCGTGTCCCTTCTGCTTTGCTTCAGGGGTGCAAGCGAGGACAGATGCAGCCGATGCCGTCTTGAGGCCGGCTCGGCCAGTCGCAACGACATTTCAAATAAAAGGCCGGGGGTGGAAACCACCCCCGGCCAACGGGTTCAGCTCTTCTTGATGGGGACTACGGAATGCTGATAATGCGGTTCTGAGGACCGGGAGCCACGGGTGAGAAGGCCTGCATATAGCCTTCAAAGGCATCCGTATCCACCGCCCCGCCCAGGCGGCTGGTGCCCTGGGTGAGGATGGGGAAACTATCGCCGCCATCCGCAAGGAAGGAGTTCACGGTGACCCGGTAGCTGGCCGCCGGATCGATCACAACGCCATTGAGCTTAATGCTGGCAGGATCGACCTTGCTGCAGGCGGCCGCACTGGCACTCCAGGTGTAGGTAAAGCCGTTCGAAACCTGGAGAATGCGAGTGGAGGTTACTCCAGGCACGCAATTGGGAAACTGCTGCTCGAGCACGGTGTCGATCTGCGCGCCGGTCAGCGTCATGGTGACCATGCTGTTGCCAAAGGGCTGGACGGTGAACATTTCGCCATAGGTGACATTGCCATCGCCTTCACCGGCCGGGCTGCCAGCATAGGTGAGGTCGGCCCGAATGCCGCCCGGGTTCATAAAGGCGATCACCGCGCCGCCGAGATCAGCGGGGGCTGTGGCATAGAGCTGCCCGTCCGCGATGACGTCACCGAGAGCAGATTCACCGGCCGCGTTGTTGGCACGGGTGATATCCATGGTGATGGAGCCAATCACACGGTTGGCAAGGGGAGCAGCGATGAGGTTGTACCTGCCGATCAGGGCGGTGATGGCCGCATCCGCGGGGACATCGCGGGTGACGATCATGTTGTTGGCTGCCATGCTGACAACCTCACCGGTGGCGCGATCCAGGGTCAGATCCACGTCGGTCACGATCCGGCCGAAGGAGGAGGCGCTGGTCACCAGCTTGTTATTGATGACGCAGTTATAGGCATTGTGGGTATGGCCGCTGATCACAACATCCACCTCGGGGGCGAGGCGGTTGACAATGTCAACGATGGCACCGGAAATCCCGACACAGCCATTATAGGGAGCGGGGGCCACCTGGGCGCCGCCCTCATGAACCAGAACGACGATGGTTTCGACACCCTTGGCCTTCAATGCGGGCACAAGAGCATTGACCGTGTCGGCTTCATCCAGGAAGTTCAGATCGGCGATCCCGGAGGGGCTGACGATCAGGGGGGTGCCCTCGAGGGTCATGCCAATGAAGGCGATCTTCGCGCCGGCAAAGGAGCGGACCTTGTAGGCCGGGAAGATGGTCTTGCCGTTGTCCTGGCGGACCACATTGGCGGCCAGGAACTGGAAGTTGGCGCCCGCGAAGCCATCACCATCCAGGCAGCCATCCACGGGGTGACAGCCGCCCTCCTGCATGCGGACAAGCTCGTGCCAGCCCTCGTCAAATTCATGGTTGCCGACGGCGTTAAAATCCAGGCCGATGGCGTTGAAGGCTTCGATGGTGGGCTCGTCGTGGAATAGAGCGGAGAGCAGGGGGCTGGCGCCGATCAAATCGCCGGCGGAGACCACCACCGTATTGGGATTGGCCGCGCGCAGGTTGTTGATGTGAGTGGCGAGAAACTCGGCGCCGCCAGCGTTGATGGTGCCGATGCGTCCCGAGGACCCCGTGGGAGGCAGGAGATTGCCATGGAAATCGTTCAGGGCCAGGATCTGGACATTGACCAACCCCGAGGGCTTGGCACTGGCGGGCACGGCCGCAAGGGCGAGGGCAAGGGCGAGCACGGCAAGGGTCGAAAGAACCTTCAAGAGCTTTTTCATACATTCTCCTTATGGAATTTAAGATCTGCGGTTGAAAGGTAGTGAATTTGCCGGGGAATCCCTGTCTGACGCACCTCCCGATCAGGGGTTGACCTTACAGAATCCTTACAGCGGGTGGATTATACGGGAACATCCCGGGCAAACGAATGCCCATTAGTACCATTCAGGCATGCAGCGGCGGAGGCTGCAGCAAAGACGGGGCAAACGGTATAATCCCTCCCCATGAGCGATTTTCGATTTTTCCACCCGACCGAGATCCGTTACGGGGACCTGGACCCGCAGGGGCACGTCAACAACGCCAAGCACCTGACCTACTTCGAGCATGCGCGCGTGGAATACTTTGTGAAGCTCGGGCTGCTGCGCAAGGAGCAGTCGTTCATGGAGATCGGGGTGATCGTGGCGGATATCCACATCACCTATCACAAGCCCGTGCACTGGGTGGACCCGGTCAAGACCGGGGTGAGGATGGCGAAGATCGGGAACAAGTCCATGACGGTGGAGCAGGCGGTGGTCAACGCCAGGACGGGCGAGGTGCTTTCGAGCGGGACGGTGATCCTGGTGGCGTTCGATTACGAGGCGCAGAAGACCCGGACCGTCCCTGAATTCTGGCGGGAAACCATGATACGCTTCGAAGGCCTGGCACCGGAAAACTGAAAGGCGGAAGGATGGACCTCCCCGAGATCAACGCGGAAACGCTGACCGGCCTCCTGGTGCGGCTGCTCAACACGCCCTCCCCCACCGGGCGGGCCGAGCCGGCCATCGAGCTGGTGGAAGAGGAGCTGAAGGGCTTCAAGCCCCTCAGCCTGGAACGCACACGCAAAGGCGCCCTGGTGGCAACCTGGAGCGTGGAGAGCGATCTGGCTCCGGTGGCGCTGACGGCGCATGTGGACACCCTGGGGGCGATGGTGAAGGCCATCAAGCCCAACGGCCGCCTGCAGATCACGCGCATCGGCGGGCTGCTGCTCAACGCGGTGGAGACGGAAGGCTGCTGGGTCTTCACCTCGCACGGGGAGAAGGTGCGGGGCTCGCTGCTGAGCGAGGCGGCCTCGGCGCATGTCTTCGGGGCGCAGGCCGTCGAGACCAAGCGCGACGAGGAGCACATGGAAATCCGCCTGGACGCGGTGACGCGCTCGGCGGCGGAGACGGAGGCGCTGGGGATCCGGGTGGGGGATTTCGTGGCCTTCGACCCGCGCGTGGAGACGACCAACGGGTTCATCCGCTCGCGGCACCTGGACGACAAGGCCTGTGCGGCGGTGCTGATCGAAGCGATCCGCGCACTGGAGGAGGGCGGGAAGAAGCCGGCGCGCACCATCGTATTCCACTTCAGCAATTATGAGGAGGTGGGGCACGGCGCGGCAGCGGGCATCCCGCCGGAGGTGGAGGAACTGGTCACGGTGGATATGGCGGCGGTGGGGCCGGGGCAGGCCTCGGACGAGTTCCATCCCACCATCTGCCTGAAAGATTCGGGCGGACCCTATCACCACGAGCTTTCGAACCGGCTGCGCTGGCTGGCGGAGACGAACGGCATCGAGTACAAAACGGACATCTACCCGTTCTACGGCTCGGACGGCGAGGCGTTCTGGCGAGCCGGAGGCGATGTGGCCGTGGCGCTGATCGGCCCGGGCATAGACGCCTCGCACAACTATGAGCGCACCCACATCGATTCGCTGACCGGCACATGCAAATGGATCCTGGCCTACCTGCTGGCCAGGAAGTGAGGAAATCATGAAGTTCGATGCGGCACTGCCTCCCATCGCGTTGAAGGATGCGGCGGCCACGGCGCGGGCAACTGAGAAGGCCGGGTTCGACGGCCTGTGGACACAGGAAACCCAGCACGACCCGTTCCTGCCGCTGGCGTTGATCGCGGAGCACACCCGGCGGCTGGAGATGGGGACCGCCATCGCGGTCTCGTTCGCGCGTTCGCCCGCCACGCTGGCCTACGCGGCCTGGGACCTGGCAGCACAGTCCGAGGGACGGTTCATCCTGGGGCTGGGGACGCAGGTGAAAGCGCACATCGAGCGGCGCTTCGGCATGCAATGGCCGGAATCAGTGACCGGCAAGCTGAGGGAGCAGATCCTGGCGGTGCGGGCCCTGTGGGACTGCTGGCAGAACGGGACGAAGCTCAACTTCCGGGGGGAATATTACAGGCTCACGCTGATGTCGCCGTTTTTTAACCCGGGGCCGATCCCCCACCCCAATATCCCCATCTATATTGCGGGGGTGAACCGGGGGCTGGCACATCTGGCAGGGGAACTGTGCGAAGGCTTCCACGTGCATCCCTTTCACTCGCCGGCCTACCTGCGGGAGGTGATGCTGCCCGCCATCGAGGAGGGGGCGCTGAACGCCGGGAGGACCCGCAAGGAAGTGGCCGTGAACGTCACAGCCTTCGCGGCGGCCACGCCCGAGGATGCGAACTTTGCCCGGGCGCAGATCGCCTTCTATGCCTCCACGCCCTCCTACAAGGCAGTGATGGACTTCCACGGCTGGGGCGGGGTGGCGGAGCGGCTCTCGGCGCACGCCGCGAAGGGAGAATGGGCGGAGATGCCCATGCTCATCACCGATGAGATGCTGGGCGTGTTTTGCCTGCTTACGGAGGAGGATCAACTGGGGGAGAATCTGAAGAGCCGTTATGCAGGGCTCGCCGACCGGCTTTCGCTGTATACGCCCTTCATCCCCGGAGAGAAAGATGCGTGGTGGAGCGAACTGGCTGAGGGGGTGAGGAAATAGGCTATACCCCAAAACAAAACCAGCGCGGTTTCACTCACGGGCCCGCTGATAGAAAATGCCGGTTGAGGGAAGATTGCCACGGCCACAGACCCGAGCCTGCAGGCTCGTTTCTGCCGGCCTCGCAATGACGTACTTTTGGATAAAAAAACTCCCCACAGGCGACCGTGGGGAGCAAGTCGACGCCCGGGAGAGCCGCGTTACGCGCCCTTCATCAACAGGCTACCGGCCAGGATCAGGAAGCCGATCAGGACAATGTAGAAGGCAAAGGGGGCCAGGGACGCAACGATACCGAACTGGGCCAGGACGCCGATCAGCGCCACGACCACGGAAGCCCAGAAGACGATCGTAGTGGGGGGATTTAATTTCATCTGAATTCTCCTCAATGATGATTGGGCAGCGGCCGGTCTCTAGAGACCCGGGACCGTCACACCCAGGGCCAGGAGCACGAAAGCGACCACAATGCCCCAGAAGGCAAGCATGTCCATGCCGGCCACAAAGGACAGGATCAGCGACAGGACCGCCAGGCCGACCGAAATATAGAAGACCATATTGGTGGGGATCTTGAATTGCATGTCTATTCTCCTCTGGAATCGTGTGACAAACCAGACGCCGACAATTTCATTATACGCCGCAACCGGGCCAGCAGAGCATTTGTATTGTCCGCCCGGCGTCGCCTGAACCTGCCGAAAACGGTACAATACACGGCAGGTCCTCAATCTGTATAACACCGGGACCCGTGAATGGTTGCACAAATTTCCCATATAAAAAACCAGGTATGATGGGAGATCGCTCGGGTGGCTCATCCGGACTTTTCAGTCCGAATCTCGCGGCCCTCGCAAGGACATGTTTTCCCGGGAGGCAGGATGGATTTCAAGGAATACCAGGAAAAATCACGGAAAACGGCAGGATATCCAGCCATCGGGCACCCGCTGATCTATCCCACGCTGGGACTGGTCAACGAGGCCGGGGAAGTGGCGGGAAAGATCAAGAAAGTTTTCCGGGACAAGAGCGGTCAGATAAATGAAGACACGCGCCGGGCGCTGGGGGCCGAATTGGGCGATGTCTTGTGGTATCTGGCCCAGATCTGCACCGAGCTGGGGCTTTCACTGGAGGAGGTGGCCGAAGCCAACATCACAAAACTATACGATCGTCTAGATCGCGGCGTCATTCGCGGGGACGGCGACAACCGCTGAATTGGAACAAGAAGCGTAAAAAAATCGTTATCCCTTATGAAGTAAGGAATCTCTAACCTTTTTCCTATACGGAGTCCCTTTCATTTTTGGTAAAATCCGCCCAGACCTGTCTTATTGAAACAGGCCGAGGAGAAACAGATTATGGCTGGCATGGAACGCTTTACACAGCGTGCAAGACGGGTGCTGAGCCTGGCCCACCAGGAGGCAGAACGCGCCCGCCAGAGCAATATTGGAACCGGGCATCTTTTACTCGGATTAATGG
>CAZSPX010000202.1:0-6092 GCA_964608885.1 uncultured Anaerolineaceae bacterium
CCTGCCGAGGCAGGCTGGCACTTCTATGCTCAGGATGGCGTTCCGCAGAGTGCGGCTGCTCTGGCTTCTGCCTGGGCCAACGCCTTCGTGGAGGTTGCCTCTGCAGATTTGGCCTCTCAGGGCGGGCTGAGCCATTTCACCCGCATGGAGGTGACCCAGTCTGCGGGCTTGCCCGTTCAACGCAGCGTTCCTCTGGGCGTTTATCTTCTTGCCGGTGTGCTGCTGGCGTGGTTCCTCGGCGCCTTCGCTTTGCTATTCACTGGCCTTGGGAAGCCGCCCCGCGAACATCGGGAGATTGCAGACTGATGGACCTTGCACAGTCCCGGCTGGACCGGCTGGCGCGCTTCCTCTGGGCGGCTGCCCTCGTGACTCTGCCGGTCACCAGTTTCCGCTGGTTCCCCTTTCTGGGGGAGGGAACTCTCGTGCGGCCTCTGGCCCTCTACCCGCTGGCATTGCTCCTGCCGCTTCTCGTTTTCCAGACCCTGCGCCGCCAGCGCAAAGTGCCTGCCGCGCGCACCTGGCTTCTGCTGTTGCTCTTCGCGGCCGCGGCCCTGCTCGTCACTTTCCTGGGCTTCTTCCTCGATCCTGTGCCTATGCGCGGGCAGACCTATCCCGCCCGCGCTGTTCGCGCCTTTGCCACGCTCATCATCGGCCTGGTCTTTTTCACCTGCACGGCCTGGATGAACCGAGGTGAGGGGGATGTGCGCTTCACGCTGCGGTGGCTGCTTATAGGCCTGGGCCTCGACCTGGCATGGAGCGCATTGCAGGCTGTTACATTCTATACGCACCTGCTCCCCAAACCGTTGGTGACCCACTGGCAGTTGGCCTTCTCGATGCGCGAGTTGGTGCGCACCAACCGCATCTCCGGGCTGGCCTATGAGCCTGCCTGGCTGGCCGGGCAGCTTGCCACCGTATATCTCCCGGTCCTGTTCGCTGCGGTGCTGACCGGTTTCCGCCTGACCGCGCGCCGCTGGCTGGAGCCGGCCCTGCTGCTGGTCTGCGCCGTGCTGGTCCTGGCTACCTATTCCCGCGGCGGGCTGTTGATTGCAGCGGGCGCATCTGTAATAACATTCCTGCTTCTCGGGCGGGACCTGATGCGGATGGGCTGGGGCTGGTTCTTCGGCGGCTTCCGGCGTGGCTGGCCTTTGCGGGTCTCCATTTTGGCTGCGGGCGTGCTGGTCTTTGCTTCGGTTTTCCTCTTCCTGGGTCAGAAGAACTACTTCAAGCGGCTGTGGGATCTCTCGCCTGAGAATCTCACAGCCTACCTGGTGAACATCAATGCCGGGGCGCGCAGCGCTTATGCAGACGGGGCGCTGGCAGCCTTCGAGGCGCATCCCGTGCAGGGGGTGGGACTGGGCGCCAGCGGCTTCTGGATCTATGAGAACCTGCCCGAATGGTCTCTCACCACCGTCCCTGAGATCGCCCGCCAGTTGGACCCCGGGAGCCGGTTGTATCCCAATCCCAAGAACCTGTATGTCCGCCTGCTTGCGGAGACCGGTCTGACCGGCTTCGTGCTCTTCATGGCGTTCCTGATGGCCGCCCTCGCGGATTCCTTGGACTTTCTGCGCGGGAATTCCTTCCGGCGGTTCCTGGCTGCGGCGGGCCTTTTTGCGTGGCTGGCGATTGCCCTGTATAATGTGACCCAGGATTCCTTTGCCACACCCAATATCTGGTTCATCCCCGGCCTCCTCGCCGGGCTCGCGGCCGTGGACCCTTCCGCCGCCTGAAGCCACATCACCCACACCGGAGCATGCATGATCGTCCTCTCTGTTGGAATGCCGCGCGCCGGGTCAGGCTGGCACTACAACCTGATCCATGACTTGATGAAGGCTGCCGGCGCTGCCGAGGCGCGCGAGATACGCGAGAAGTACCATCTGCAGGATATCCTCACCGAGGTGAATTGCAATATCGGTGTGCTCTCACCGCGCCGGCTGGCCCGTGTGCTCGTTCCTGCCCTGCTCGGCAGGACCTTCGTCATCAAGGCGCACTCGGGACCCACCCCGGCCTCGCGCCTGCTGCAGAGGCTGGGATTGCTGCGCATCACCTACATTTACCGCGATCCGCGCGATGCCATGCTCTCGGCTTTTGAATACGGCCAGCGCGCCCTCGAGAAGGGTCATCCCAACGCCTTCTCGCACCTGACCGATTTTCAGAAGAGTCTGGATTTCATCCGCGATTATGTCCGCATCTGGGAAAAGTGGGTTGACCAGCCCGGTGTGCTGGTTTCCCGCTACGAGGACCTGCTCACCAACTATCCCGCCGAGGCCGCGCGGCTGGTCTCGTTTTTGAGGCTGGATGCAAGCCAGCCCGCGGTGCGAGCGGTAGTGGAAGGCTATAACCCGGCTGCCGCCGAAGGGCAGCAGGGACTCCATTTCTACAAGGGCAAGATCGGTCGCTACCGCCAGGCCTACCCGGCGGATCAGCAGGCTGTCCTTGCCCAGGCGCTGGGCCCCGCACTGGGGCGCATGGGCTACGGGATGTGAGCGCCGGGCTGAAAGCTGTTTGTAAATGATTCCCGGGCCATCGGGGAATCTTTTGGTATATTATTAACTCATGCGCCGCTTCGATACCCCCTATATCGCTGACTGGTTCGCGATCTCGTTGCGCTGGATCGTGCTGATCGGCCTGGTCGTCTCTCTGGGCCTCGGCCAGACGCTCAACACGCGCATTTACTGGACGCTGGGGGTGATGGTGATCTGGAACCTGTTGATGACCGCGCTGACCAGCGTCAACATGCGTCTGGGGTCCCACCGGCTCATCAACCTGGTCTTCGATATCCTGCTGGCGGGGGTCTTCTACTGGGCGCAGAACGGGCTCCAGGGGCCCGCCTGGTGGGCGGGTGCCTATGCCATCCTGACCGCCTCCATTTATTACGAATACCTGGGCGCCCTCATCACCACGGCTTTCTCCATCCTGCTGGTCTATGTCCATTATTACCTCGTGGCGGCCCCCGGGCAGGCTTTCCCGGTCACGCAGACGACCATCTACCTGCTGCTGGGGTTGGTCTTCGGCCTGCTCAGCCGCCAGCTCATGGTGCGGCTGCGCAGTATGCGCGCGTTCTGGTTGGATACCGAGCTGAAGAAACAGACCATCCAGACCGAGCGCCTGCGCGCCATCTATGAGCTGACCTCCACGCTGGCCGCCACGCTCAGCTATAAGCGCGTGCTCGACTCGGCCCTGGACCTGGGCTACACAGCCCTTAACGTGGAAATGAGCGATACCGGCAGTGATCCGCTGGTGGGGGCCATCCTGCTCTTCAAGGGCGGGGTTCTGCGGGTCGGTTCGGCACGCCGCTTCACCAACGCCGACCAGCGCGTCACCTTCCCCGGCACGGAGGGCATCCTGAAGCGCCTGTTTGATGAGGGTGAGCCGCTGCTCACAAAGGACATCGGGTACGACCCCGAGCTGGGACGCGTCATTGCGCTGCGCAATTGCACCGTGGCCTACTGCTTCCCGTTGCGCAGCGGCTTCAATGTCTATGGGACCATGCTGTTCGCCCATCCCGAGCCTGATTACTTCTCCGAGGACCGCCGCGCCCTGTTGGACGTGATCGGCCGCCAGGCCGTCATCGCCATCCAGAACGCCCGCCTCTACCAGGATCTGGTGGAGGAGAAAGAGCGCATGATGGAGGTGCATGAGGAAGCGCGCCGCAAGCTGGCCCGCGACCTGCACGACGGCCCCACCCAGTCTGTGGCGGCCATGGCCATGCGGGTGAACCTGGCGCGGCGTATCCTGTCCAAAGACCCTCAGGCCGCGGCCGAGGAACTGGTGCGCATCGAAGATCTGGCCCACCGCACCACCAAGGAGATCCGCCACATGCTCTTCACGCTGCGGCCGCTCATCTTGGAGTCGCAGGGCCTGGACGCGGCCCTGCAGGCCATGGCCGACAAGATGAAGGAGACCTACGGCCAGGATGTCTCGATCGATATCGACGAGTACACGGCCTCGCGCATGGAGGTGGGCAAACAGGGCGTGATCTTCTATATCGTGGAAGAGGCGGTCAATAATGCCCGCAAGCATGCCAGCGCCCCGCACATCTGGGTGCGCCTCAAGCCCGTGGAGGAGAACATGGCCCTCCTGGAGGTGCAGGACAACGGGCATGGCTTCGATGTGGAGGCCGTCAACGCCTCCTACGAGAACCGCGGCAGCCTCGGCCTGATCAACCTCAAGGAGCGCACCGAGCTGGTCAGTGGTTTGCTGAACATCAAGTCCGGCTTTGGGGAGGGCACCACGGTGCAGGTCTATATCCCCTTCACGGAAGAATCCGCGGACCGGCTGAAGCAGGCCCGGAACACCTGAGATGCCCTGCGCTGCCGGTCTGTACTACTTCGCCCATGAGCAGGACAATTCAGCCCGCCCGCCCGTGATCCTTCTGCACGGAGCAGGCGGTACCCATTTGAACTGGCCTCCGCAGGTGCGCCGCCTGGATGGGCAGCCCATGATCGCGCTGGACCTCCCGGGTCATGGCAAATCGGAGGGGGTGGGACGGCAGATCGTCGGCGACTACGCCGCGGATATTCTGCGTTTCCTGGACGCGCTGCGACTGCCTTCGGCTGTCTTTGTGGGGCATTCCCTGGGCTCGGCCATCGCCCTGACCCTGGCGCTTGAGAGCCCGGAGCGCGTCTTCGCGCTGGGGTTGCTCGGAGCCAGCCCGCAACTGCACGTGGCCCCCGCCCTGCTGGAAGCAGCTTCCCGCCCCTCCACGTTTCGGGAGGCGGTCCAGATGGTCACCGATATGGGTTACAGCGAGTACGCCGGGGCGCGTCTTAAAGAGCTGGCCGCAGAGCGCATGGCTGGAACGCGCCCCACGGTCTTTTACGGGGATTTCCTGGCCTGTGATGCTTTCAACGTTTCAGACCGCCTCTCGCAGATCCATATTCCCACCCTGGTCTTGGGCGCCTCACAGGATGTCCTCACGCCTCCCTGGCGTTCCAGCTCCCTGGCCGCGCAGATCCCCGGCGCGCGCCTGCAGATGATCTACCGGGCCGGGCACATGCTCATGCTGGAGCAGCCTGAAAAAGTCGCCTCCGCCCTGGCGGGCTTCTTCAGCTCCCTGCCCGACCGTCCCCGCACCTCCGCAGTCTGATCCCCTCCCGCTCAAAATTACTCTCCAAGCATCGTTTTCAGCAGCGGCAGGGCTGCCCGCACCGCCCGCCCGCGGTGGCTGAGGCGATTTTTTTGTTCACGATCCAGCTCGGCCATCGTCAGCCCAAGTTCGGGCAGTAGGAAGATGGGGTCATAACCGAAACCGCCGCTCCCGCGCTCCTCCGGGATGATCTCTCCTGGGCAGAAGCCTTCCGCCAGTTCCACCCGGCCGGTGGAGGTTGCCAGCGCGATCGTGGCGTGGAAGCGCGCCTCCCAGGGACGCGGAGCCTTCACTGCGTACAGGTTCTGGAGCAGGAACTGCCGGCGGTCCGCATCCGTGGCTCCGGGTTTGGGGGAGTAGCGCGCCGAGTATAGGCCCGGCGCTCCGCCCAGCGCCGCCACTTCCAGGCCCGAGTCATCTGCCAGGGAGAGCAGCCTGCTGGCCTGCGCGAAGAGGAGCGCCTTTTTGGAGGCATTCTCCGCGTACGTGTGGCCGTCCTCCTCCACCTCCAGCTTCAGGCCGATTTCAGCCGGTGTTACAGAGTCCACGTCCATTTCCGCCAGCAGGTCCCTCAACTCCTCCACTTTGCCGGCGTTGTTTGTGGCGATCAGCAGCCTCTGGTTCATTCCTCCGCCTTCCTGCGGATCTGTTGGATGGCCCATTCTGCATGTCTTTGGACCAATGGCTCCGTCTCACGCCGGGCGGCCTCCAGCGCAGGCAGGGAATCCGGGTCCCCCAGGTTGCCCAGTGCCACGGCCGCGTTGCGCAGGTACCCCCGTCTCTTTGCGCGCTTCACGGGACTATCCTTGAACTTGTGGTTGAACTCCGCGGGGGATAAGCGCATTTCTGCCTCCAGCATGGGCAGAGGGATCCCATCGCGCGGCGCAAAGGCCGGGTCGGCGGGAGGGGCGAACCGGTTCCACGGGCAGACCTGCTGGCACACATCGCAGCCGAAGACCCAGCTTCCCATGCTGGCGCGCAGGTCCTCGGGGATGTCATCCTTGAG
>CAZSPX010000203.1:0-6009 GCA_964608885.1 uncultured Anaerolineaceae bacterium
GAAAGGGGAACCAGCGGAAACTGGTGACCGGCAGAGTCACGAGGGCAGCCGCCCACAGGAAGCGCGCCAGCCGGTCCAGCCGGGACTGTTCAAGGTCCATCAGGCCATAATCTCCCGATGTTCGCGGGGCGGCTTCCCAAGACCGGTGAACAGCAAGGCGAAGGCGCCGAGGAACCACGCCAGCAGCACAGAGGCAAGAAGATAAACGCTCAGGGGAACGCTGCGCTGGACCGGAAGCCCTGCAGACTGGGTCACATCCATGCGGATGAAAGAGTTTAAACCTTCCTGTCCCTGGATGTTCATCTGTGCAGCATCGGTGAAAGCCTGCGCCCAGGCGGAAGCCAGGGCCGCCGCCCTCTGCGGAACGCCATCCTGAGCATAGAAGTGCCAGCCTGCCTCGGCAGGCTGGGCAAGGTGAAGTATTCTGACCCGCAGTTCCCGAACGGAGATGCCGCTTACGGAAGCCGCGACCTTTTGCAGGACGGCATCCGACCAGGCAATCTCCTCAAGTTTGCGCGTCTCGCGCTCCAGATAATAAAATTGCTGGCGGTCGGTCTCCTGCGGCCAGGCTTCTTCAAGATTAAAGTCCACGTTCACCGTGGCGCGGGCCTCGAAGGGCGGCGGGCTGATGGTATACAACGCCGCGCCCAGCAGCGCGCCGATCAGCGCTCCCAACACCCACAATCGCCAGGCGCGCAAGAGGCGGATGAGATCATCGAGCGAAGGAGGGGAAAAGAGGTGGTTCATCATTGATTGGTGAGCTCAAGTGTTGGATCGTGAGAGCATGCGCCTGCGCCGCCAGTTCAGGAACGGAGCGGCCAGTTTACGGGCATAGTAGCGCGCCACGATGGGCGCGAAAAAGGAACCTCCGTCCCGGTAATGCACGCGCAGCATCTCGGGCCAGCAGCGGTCATCGGAAGTGATGGTCTTGCCCGAGGCGTGCAGACGGAAGTTGGCCCACGTTTCGCCGCGCAGGTAATGCAGCTGGCTGCGGGCAGCCAGGCGCGTCCACAGGTCATAATCCATGGCGAAGAAGAAGCCCGGGTCGAGCGGCCCAACCTCCTTCCAAAGGCTGGCGCGGAAGAACATGGTCTGCTGTGGGATGTGTGAGTAGCCGGCACGCAGCCGTTTCAGGTCGGTCTGCGCGGCGGGGAATTTTCCGATCACCTGGCCCGCTTCATCGATGTAATTACAGTCCGCATAGACCATCCCGGCCTCAGGGTGCGCCATCAGGTACTTGACAGCCTTCCCCACAGCGCGCGGCTCGTATGTATCGTCCGAGTTCAGCCAGGCGAGGATCTGGCCGGTGGCATGCGCAAAGCCCTTGTTGATGGCGTCGGTCTGGCCCTTGTCCTTCTCGCTCACCCACCAGCCCAGGCATTCCACATATTTCTGGATGATCTCCAGGCTGCCGTCCGTTGAGCCGCCATCCACGACAAGGTACTCGATGCGTGGATAGTCCTGCCCGAGCACGGACTGGATGGTTGCCTCCAGAAAACGGCTCTGATTGAAGGAGGGTGTAACAATAGAGACCACGGGCAGCGGGGCGGGCTTCATATCAGTTCCAGGCCTCATCGGGATAATACAGGGCAGAGATGTCTTCGGTCACGCGACGGATGCGTTCCAACTCCTCCACCTGGAGGTGCTTCTTCCAGCCTTTGATGCTGGCGCGGCTGTCCATCTTGACCGAATGGTGTTGGTTCCTAGCCAGCTCCTTCGGGTTCCCGGAGCTGCTCGACTCTATGATCTTTTTCTCCGCGCCCGCGGTAAAACGCAAGCCCAGCCCCTCGTATAGACCGCGGAAGCCGGTGACCGGGTCGTGTGCAAGGTCCTCCTGCCTCACCACCAGGAATTCCGGATTCGCCTGCTGCATCTGGTGGACAGCGCGATAGATGAGCTTCCAGAGCAGGGCAGCCTGGCCAAGAATATCGCCCGGGTCCACCTGCTCCATCGCGGAGCGGTCCGCTTCGAGGTGATCGCGCATCAACAGGGGCTGAGCCAGCAGGTCACGGAAATCAAAGAACCACCCCAGGCGCTTGAGGCTGCTGGCAAAGCCCGCCGGGTGGCGCACCGTGATGACCACCCGGCAATCCAGCCGCTGCGCGAACCAGGGGGCCGAAAAAACCGCGAAGGGGTCCTTAAGCAGAGGGCGTTCCCCGTGCATGTTGCCCACAAAGAAAGAGTGGAAATCGCGCACCATGCGCAGCAGGTCCTTGCGGGAGCGAAGGGAGCGAAGCTCGGCTCCCAGGTGATAATCGAAGTCCAGCATCTCGCGCAGGGCCCTCAGGTAATCGCCCTCGTTCTCCGCGGTGATGTAGGTGTACCAGTAGGGCACCCGGGCACGCAGCACACCCGGCCGGTGCAGCACATTCATGGGTTCGCTGATGTACGCCACGCCGTCCTCGGCGGCCAGCATCTTGCCCACCCAGGTGGTGCCGCTGCGATGCGCCCCCGTCACCAGGATGGGCTGCTCACCGGCGGAGGTCGTAGATGACATAACCCTCTCCTTGCTCATAAATGGGATACTGCGCCAGACGCTCCGCAAGCAGAGGCTGGAGCTTCAGTTCCTCGGGCAGGGTCACCAGGAAGAAGTCGCGTTTCGAGGCCAGTTCCTTGAAGCGCTGCTCGAAATCCTGCCGCGCGCCCAGCAGGCCGCCGTGATAGTTGATATCCCCGGCCACCGGCCACGCGGCCGCGTCCAGCCAGCCCCAGTAGGCAAGGCGGGAGCCATAATCCGGCGCCAGCGCTGTCACGCGGGCCTGCGGCCCCAACCGCTCACCGATCTCCGCCCACCAGTGCGCTTCCGGCCGATAGTCCATGGATCTTAGAGCGGTCCGCTCCTGCCAGAGCAGGCCGAAGACCGCCACGGCAAAAAGGGCGAGCACCGCCAACCGCTGCATGCGGGAGGCCGCCACGGCCTCCCAAACCTGCGCGGCCAGCCCCTCCGCGAGCGGGGACAGGGAGAGGGCGGCGAGGGGGATGAGAGGCAGGTTATAGTAGTCGTGCGACCAGATATGATAATCGAAATACAGGCCGTAGAGCAGGTAGCCGCCCCAGAGCGCCAGCATGAAGAGGCGAGCGGACCGCTCCCGGTAGAGGAAGAGGCCAGTCAACGCCAGCGCGAGCAGGACCAGGCCAAGAACGTGATCAAGCGTCGCCATCCAGGATAAATAATACGAAGGGCTGACCAGCAGGGAAGGAATGAAACGCCCCCCGAATTGACGTGCAAGAAAACCGGCGATGAAAATACCATAGACCAGATAGAGCAGGCCGGGCAGCGCGCCAAGGAGAGCCATGACCCACAACCCGGGCTTGCGAAGCGCTTGCGGGAGCAACCCCCGCCCCCACAGCACCCCCAGTCCCCCGGCGACCACAAAAAATGCAGCCGGGAACTTGACAAGGATCGCCAGCCCTCCCAGCAGTCCCGCCAGGGCTGCCCGCCCCGCCAGTTCCGGCTCCTGGCCCCAGCGGTCCGCCGCCCACCAGAAGGCCAGGATGAGCATCACCATGAGCGGATCAGGCTGAAAGCTGCGGCTGGCGGTCACCGCATAGGGCAGGAGCAGGTACACTCCCAGGGCGAACAGTGAGCCTGTCTCCCCCGCCAGACGTAGAGCCAGCCGGTACAGGAAAAAGCCCCCCACGAGCCAAAACAGGATGGAGAGGAGACGGCCCAACCAGAGCTGCTCCCCCGTGAAGCGATAGGCGAAGGCAGCCAGCCGCTCCACGATCTCCGGCTCGATCTCCGCCTTGGAACGCCACTGCTGAACGGCAAACTTCCGCTGCCATTCGGGCACATCCGCTCTTCCCTGGTAGTACATGCCGCGCGCCTTCAGTGCCGAGACCAGCTGCCGCGTGGGATGGAAATCCAGCGGCAGATCGGTCAGGTCATACAGGCGGATCAGCAGTCCGCAGGCAAAGAGCAGCAGCGCCGCAAGGAGGCGCAGGGAAGGGGGCTTCATGGCGAGGTGAATTGTAACGTTAAAAAGGGGACCGAAAACAGCTAGCGGCCCTGCTCCCGCAGGCGGGTGCTCCGGCGCTCAAGCACCATGCGGCGGAGAACTCCAAGCCCGGCAAGCTCGAGCAGCGCGGAAGCAGGGATATTCAAGCGGGCCAGGGCCGTCGGCGGGTGGATCAGGAGGGCTTTCATCCAATCCATGAGCGCCGCCCCCGGCCGGCCCCCATCCAACAGGTAGCGCGCCGCCAGGCGGTGGGCCGAGGCGCGCGCGCGCCGCAGCACAGGAGCCATCACAGGGGCAAGGTCGGGCTGAGCCTGCGTCCAATCCAGTAAACGGAAGGCCTCCGCGCCGAATTCCAGCGCCAGGCGGCGGTTCTTGGCCGCGGGATGATAGCGCGCCGCCGCCCAGACCTGGTCCGCGTGCAGGATGGGTCCCTGGCGCGCGATCTTGATCCAGAGCTGGTGGTCCAGCAGCAGATCGTAGCCGGGATCAAGCCCTCCGGAGGCCTCGAAGGCGGAACGCCGCATGAAGACAGCCGGCTGCCCGATGATCTGGAAGCAGAGCAGGTCCTGAAGGCTGAGCTGGCGGTAGCGCAGGGTGTTGGTCACGCGGTCCCGGTCGTCGACGGCCAGCATGTCCCCATAGATCAGGACCGTATCCGGGTGCTGCTCGAAGAGGCGGGCCGCGGCAGAAACCGCCCCGGGCAGGTAAGCATCGTCCGAGTTGAGCCAGGCAATGATCTCCCCACGGGCATGTAAAAAGCCCTTGTTGATCGCCTCGCCCTGCCCGCTGTCCTTTTCCGAGGTCCAGAAGGCCAGCCGGTCCGCGTATCTCCGGATGATCTCCAGGCTCCCATCGGTGGAGGCTCCATCGACCAGAATGTATTCCATGGCCGGGTGATCCTGCTCCAACACAGAGCGCATGGCCCGTTCCAGAAAGGGGGCCTGGTTATAGGAGGGGGTGACGATGGAAACGAGGGTCATTTTCCGGCGTTGAACAGGGAGCTGTAATCCACTTTGGGGAAAATGGTGAGCTTGCCGCCCACCGTGGCATCCAACACCTCCCGCCCTGCAGCGCGATAGGCCTGGCGGGCAAAGGTGTAGCCGATCTCGGAGGTGTCCAGGTCGGGGAGCTGCCAGCGGAAACCCTTTCCGAAATAGGCTGGGGAAAAGTGATTGGGGTCATCGCCCTGCGAGGTGACGGTGGTATTGGGCTTGCCGGGAGCCGTATAGTTGTGGTCCACACCGATCAGGATGACCTGCTGGAAGCCCATGTGGAAGGCGAGCTGCAGGGCCACGTTGGTGACCGTGGCGCTCTCCCAGACACGCCCGCGCACATCCCCGGAGAAGGATGGGGACTCGTAGGTGGTATAGAGGAAGGTCGGGATCTTTTCGAGGGACAGGTCGCGCGGGAAGAAGCGCCGCGAGCGCCAGGAGAGAAACTTGGGTAGGGGCAGGTCCGCCAGGTCCGCGGCGGTCTGCTCAATGACCAGGTCATTGACCGCGCACAGGTAGGTGGTGGAGAATCCCAATTCGGGGAACAGCAGGTAGATGCGGTTCATCCCGAAGGTGAACTCGCCCTTGAGCCGCGAGAGATCGGTGTTCTTCAGGCTGGGGCCGTTGCCGAGGATGAAGGCACGCTGCCCGCGGTGGAGGTCCTTGAGGAAAGCCAGGCGGCGCAGGCTTTCCCGCCGCCAGGGATGCCAATAGGCTCCCGGAAGCTGAGGCAGGCGACGCAGGGTCTGGTAGCTCTCGCGCAGCAGGTTCCAGGCAGGCGCGGGGATCGCGGATTTCAATGTCTGCTTCATATCGGATCGCAGGCTATTCCGTGCTGAGCCGGGCGGTCGCGCCGCCGTCCACCACCAGCGCCTGGCCGGTCATGAAGGAGGATTGCGAGTCGTCGGCCAGGAAATAAATGGCATGAGCGATCTCGGCGGGCTGGCCGACGCGGCCATTCACCGTCCGGCGGGCCAGGTTGTCGAGGCGTTCCTGCATGTCGCCGTGGCCTACATGGCCGCGGCCCAGGCCGGCGCGCAGCATGGGCGTATCCACCG
>CAZSPX010000204.1:0-6001 GCA_964608885.1 uncultured Anaerolineaceae bacterium
CTGCGAAACAAGCAGCGGAACGAGCAGCAGGATCCCGTTGGTGCGCAGGCTGAAAGCAAAATAGATCGCCAACCCGGTGAGCGCCGCCCCGCGCATCGACCTCCAGTCGCGCCGCTCCAGCATCAGTACCGCAAGCGTCGAGGCAAACAGGAAGGGGATATCGGGGGAGAGAATATCCTCGGCTTGGGTCAGCGCCGGACTAAAGGCCAGCGCCGCCGTGAGGGCCAGCGAGCCGCCTGTGGGCAGCCTCCGCCTCGCAAGCAGGTAAAAGACCCCCAGGAAGAGCACGAAGAAGAACGGGTTGATGAGCTTGAGCGCCAGGAACTTCAGGCCGAAGACCGCCAGCAGCGGCGTGAGCAGGAACGGGAACCCCCAGGGATAGGCGACCGGCCCGGGCGGGAAGGAGGAATTCTCTATGGTGAAGGTGTTGTGCTGGAGAAAATCGCGGGTCGAGCCGTTGAGGATGGCCTGCCCCTGCATTACATAAGAGGCGAAGTCATCCCCCCATGTATGCCCGCGCGTCAGGGATGCGATGCCCAGCAAGCCTGCCAGGAGCAGCAGGAGTCCCGGCAGGACTGCTTTGATGCGTTTCATACTGGGGAAAAGAAGTCCCTGGCCGCTCAGGATTTCTGTTTCAACGCTTCCTCGGCCTCGTCCAGGTGCTCGTTGCGGTGCAGGTTGCGGAAGACCCAGCGCTTGTTGTAGTTGTGGATCTCCTCCAGCAGCGAGGGCGGGAAGGCCTCCAGGCGCTTGTCGAGCGTCAGGGCGGTATCGATGGCGATGCGCGAAGCGCTGCGCGGCGGGATGGCCTCCCACAGCGGCAGGGAGAGGTCATTCACAAAGATGTCGATCTCGGGGATGAAGAGCTTCCCGTCGCGCTCGGTTTTGTCGAGCACATACAGGACGCGGCGGTCCCAGAAGGCCAGGTGGGCCATCACAATGGAGACGGTCCAGAATTCGCCGACCGGGTGCTGCATCTGCTCATCGCTCAGGCTGCGGGCCATCTTGCGGATGCGCTCGGTCGAGGCGCGGTTCAGCTCGATAAAGGATGTATCCATAGCTCCTCCTGCCGGAAAAGGATGCAAACAACCGGACCTGCGGTGCCGCAATCAAAGTATACACCGCCACTGTCCTGGCGCAAACAGCCCTTTCCAGGTGACGTACGTTTTTGACCCAACCCGCAGGTGGGTTTAACGGAATCACTCCACGTTGCTGGGAACAGCCTGGAGCCAAATCAAAACGCCGCCAGGTTCGGCCGGTCAGGCGCACGCCTTGTTGGGCGGCGTCTTGTTAATCATCACCTAATGCTAATTGTGTCATTGCGAGGAGGGCGAGCGGAGCGAGGCCCGACGAAGCAATCTTTAATAAAGTAAATGGCTTACCCGAAATATTCTGAAAACAGATCCTTCCATTCGGGATTGAAGTGATTGACCAGTTCGATCTTCTTTTTGCGCGAGCCTGCCTTGATTTGCTTCTCCCGGTAGATGGCAGTCTCAACATCGCAGCCGCATTCAAAGTAGACCAATTGCGAAACATGATATCGGGAAGTGAATGAACCCCCTTTGGCTGAACGGTGTTCCAGTACCCTGCGCTGGAGGTTATTGGTTACGCCCGTATAGAGAACCGTGTGATTGACGTTGGTCAAAATGTAGACACAGTATTGGTTATCGGCCATGAATTCTCTATTCTCACATTATATTTTTCGTTGGAATCATGGACGGAAGATTGCTTCGTCACCCGCCAGTCCCTTCCGGACTGGCTCGGTTCCTCGCAATGACAATGAAAAAGCAGGGACGGGTAACCCCGTCCCTGCTGGCTAGGGCGCGGCGGTGGCGGTGGGTGTGGGCGGCGCAACAGGCGTGATGGTGATCGCCTGCGCCGCGGTCTCGGGCATCCCGTTCATGATCCAGCGGATCCACACGTCGATGACGTTGGGCTTGAGCGTGCTCTTGGGCGGCATGACGCCGATCAGCTTCTCGCCCTTCTCGTCCAGGATCTCGTGCCCCTGGATGACCTGCAGCAGGTAGGAGTCCGGGTCACCGGCGATGATGTTCTTGTCCTTCTGGTCCCCGGTGGTCAGGATCTCCTGGTAGCTGGTCATCAGGAAGTTGTTGTTGGTCTTGCCCTCCCGGTGGCAGGAGATGCAGTAGCGCTTGACGATCGGCGCGATGTGCACCTCGTAAGAGGGCACTTCGTTCTCCGCCAGCGGCGGGAAGAGCGGCTTGAGCGCCTCCGCGGGCAGCTCGAAGCGGTCGTCCCAGAAGTAGCGCATGAAGGTCACCACGTAGTCGATCTCGCTTTTGCTCATGCCCTCGGCGTTGTAAGCCCTGCCGAAGGGGTTCATGCCGGCGTCGGGGCGGCCGTAATTGATGATCTCGGCCAGCGATGCGTCATTCAGGGTGTAGAGTACGTCCCGGCTGTTAATGGCGCTGATCTCCTTGCCCTCCAGCCCCTCCACGCCTGAGATTACTGTGACCTTGCCGTCGTCGCCGTGACATTCCACGCAGTTGACCGAGTACAGGTCCTGGCCCGCCAGGATCTGCTCGGTGAGCGTCCCGGCCACCTCGGTCTCTGCGGCGGCCGGGGCGGGAGCGGTGAGCAGCACCGCTCCGGTGAAGACGATCATCAGCAGCCCGGCAATGACGGCCGTCCAGCCCATCAGGCGCGGCTGGTCCTTCTTCAGCCGCCACGCCATGAAGGCCAGCGTGAGGATCGCCAACCCCGGGATCGCCAGCCCGGCGATGGTTTGCAGCAGCCCGGAGAGCTTGGAGCCTGTTTCCGATACCGTGGGGATGTCGGCCATCAGGGTCAGCAGCACGATGTCCAGGACGATCAGTCCCATCACGGTGAGCGGCAGCATGCGGCGCGCATAGTACCGCCACGGTGACTTGTCAATGAAGGGGATCAGCGTCAGCAGCAGGATGCCGATGCCCGGCACGACCACCGTGGCCAGCCATTCGATCTTCCCCAGCACCGGGATCTGGCCGTACAGCGCCAGGAACTTGAAGAGGAACAGGAAATACCATTCCGGCCGGGGGACATAGGACGTGTCGCTTGGGTCGGCCTTGGGAGCGTTCTCCACCCCCAGGAAACTGGCCATCAGCACCAGCAGCACAAAGATGCCCAGCGAGACGATCAGGTCCTTGAAGATGCTGTCCGGCCAGAAGCGCTCGCCGTGCTGCAGGGAACGCTGGTATTTTTCGTTGATCTGCTTCTTGGTTTCTTCGTTCATGGCGGCTCCTAGTCCTCCCTTCGCGGGTACTGGGACTCGCCGTGCTTGATGATCAGGTACAGGTGCGCGCCGATCAGCGCCGCCAGCGCGCCGGGGAGCATCCAGATGTGGGCCGCAAAGAATCGCTGCAGGGTCAGCGCGCTCAGGTCCGGCCCGCCGCGCAGCGCCTTCAGGATGAACTCGCCCAGGAACGGGACGCTGCCCGCGATCTGCGTGCCCACCGTTGTGGCCCAGTAGGCCATCTGGTGCCAGGGCAGCAGGTAGCCGGTGAAGCCCATGCCCAGCGTTGTCAGCAGCAGCCCGATCCCGATCAGCCAGGTCAGCTCGCGCGGGTACTTGAACGAGGCGGTCACGAAGACCCGCAGCATGTGGATGAAGACCACCAGCACCATCAGCGAGGCCCCCCAGTGATGGATGCCGCGTATCAGCCAGCCGAAGGCCACACCGTTCATGATGTACTGCACCGAATCATAGGCGTGGTCGGGGGATGGCGTGTAATAGACCGTCAGGAAAATGCCCGTCAGCCCCTGCAGCACAAAGAGGAACAGGCTGGCCGATCCGAGCGTGTTCCACCAGTTGCCCAGCGGCTCGGGGCGGTCCAGCAGGTTGCGGTACATGTCCTCCAGGCCGAAACGCTCGTCCAGCCAGGTGTAGATGTTTCTCAGCATGGTCAGCCTGCCTTGAACAGGATCTCAAGGACGCCGTCTTCCGTGGTGCGGAAGTCGGAATAGCGGTCCAGCGGGCGCGGAGGCGGGCCGTCCAGCACTTCCCCCTCCTGGCTGAATTTGGCGTCATGGCACGGGCACAGGTAGGCTTTGGCGTCCTCTTTCCAGTTCACGGTGCAGCCCAGGTGCGTGCAGCGGCTGTTCAGGATGAGCAGGTCCGCCGGGTCTTCCGACCTGCGCAGGATGAAACCGCCGTGATTCGTGGCCGTGCGCTCCCACCCGTTGACCTGGGTGCTGGTGAAGGAGAAGGGGAACGGGATCCCGACCGGGATGTCCTCCAGCTTGCCGACCGGCATCCAGCCTTCCTTGGCGCTGGAGCGCAGGGCCGGGTCGATGAGATAACCGATGGCGGGGATCCCCAGGGCCACCCCGATCAAACCCCCGATCAGGGCCGTGGCGCCTTTGACGAAATCCCGCCGGCTGACAGCGTCCGACATGACACCTCCTGTGAGCCATTGCGAGTGTTCCCGCAATGGGGGCCAATTCGATTAGAATAAGCCCGTTTGCTGAATATGTGGATTATACGGGCCAATCCGCTCTTTTTACAGGAAAAGAAGAACAAAATTTAGATGATGATTGTCACCTTTGCGCCTGAATTGGGCAGTGGGATAATCCTCTGGACAATACCGTTTCGTGGAGGAATCGATGGGCCTGAAAAGGAATGTCAGCCTGCTGACCGGCCTCGGCTATCGGGGCCAGGGACCCATGCTGACCTTTGTCCTGCACCGCATCGGCGGTTTGGGCATGGCCATCTTTGTGACCATGCATATCCTGGCCTCTGTCTTCGGGGGCGACGTGGGGAGCTTCCTGAACAACATCTATGAGAATTGGCTTTTCCAGATCTTCATCTACTTTTGCGCCCTCTTCCACGTCATCAACGGTCTGCGCATCACCATCCTGGACCTCTGGCCCAGGCTGATCGAGCACCAACGGGAGGCCATCTGGGTGGAGTGGGCGGTCTTCCTGCCGCTCTTCGGCCTGGCCGTGATTGTGATCCTCCGTACCGCGCTGTGAGGCTGAGATGACAACGACCAAATCCCGCAGACTTTCCCTCAAAGAGCGCGGCCTCACCGACTTCGAGGCCCTCATGTGGGTGTTCACCCGCCTCACCGCCCTGGGCATGTACGCCGTGGTGCTGGTGGCGCTCATCGGCGCGCTGGTCATGGGGGCCCGCAACGATATGAACCTGGCTGACCTGATGCGCTGGGTCTTCATGAGCAACAATACCCACGTGCAGAGCACCAACGTGCCCGACCTGGAGCCCTGGTCCACCCCCTTCTGGCGGCTGACGGCCAGCGCCATGCTGCTCCTGGCGGTGTCCCACGGGGTGCACGGCCTGGTGGTGATCGCTGACGACTATATTTCCCCCACCCGCTGGCGCAATGTGGTCCGCTTTTTCAGCATCCTCTTCATGCTGGGCATGATAGCTGCCGGCATCTATCTCATCTGGACTTCATAGGGATACATGATGAATTTGCATCAATTTGAAGTGGTCGTCGTGGGCGCTGGCGGGGCCGGTCTGATGGCCGGGTTGTATGCCTCGCGCGGCGCCAAGACGGCCGTCATCAGCAAGCTCTATCCCACGCGCTCTCATACCGGCGCGGCCCAGGGAGGCATCAGCGCCGCCCTCGGCAATTACGAGGAAGACCGCCCCGAGTGGCACACCTACGACACCGTGAAAGGCTCCGACTACCTCGGCGACCAGGATGCCATCGAGTTCATGACCAGCGAGGCCATTGACGCTGTGCTGGAGCTGGAACACATGGGGCTGCCTTTCGACCGGACCCCCGAAGGCAAGATCGCACAACGGCCCTTTGGCGGCCATACCAACAACGAGACCGGCAAGCCCGTCCGCCGCGCCGCTCATGCCGCCGACCGCACCGGCCACATGATCCTCCAGACCCTCTACCAGCAGTGCCTGAAGAACAACGTCACCTTCTACGACGAGTACCAGGTGCTGGATTTCCTGATCGTGGACGGCAAAACGGCCGGCGTGGTCGCCCTGGACCTGGCCACAGGCGAGCTGCATACCTTCCATGCCAAG
>CAZSPX010000205.1:0-5955 GCA_964608885.1 uncultured Anaerolineaceae bacterium
GTCGCTCGCGGATGCTGATGCGCCCGGCGGGGGGTCCGTTGCCCTCCAGGTCGTCATAGTAGGGGTTGGGTGCGCCGTCCATGTCGGTGGGGGTGGTGAGCGCCATGAACTGGTGCGAGAACTCGTCGGTCACCGGGTAGCCCACGAAGGCCAGGTCGGTATCCGGCTGGAGCGTGCCGAGGATGTAATTGAGCACCGCATCCGAGAAGACCTTCTCGAGGTCGCGGCCCTGCTGGACGTAGGTCTCTTCATCGATGATGCGGGCCTCCAGCGGGGCGAAGTCCGCGGAGATGTAGGTGGGGAAGTTGTCGGCGATGTACTTCTCGAGGCGGTCCTCGCCGCCGCCGCCAGCGGGCAGGGCCATGCAGGCCGGGGTGGTGCAGGTGGCGATGACGCGCTCGACGGAGGTGAAGTAAAGCTTAAAGGAGGAGAGGTCGCCCGCCAGGGCCATCAGCTTGACATAGAATCCGGCGGTCTGCCCGGCGCGCGCGCCGATCAGGCCGTCCGCGCCCATGAGCTTGATCTCCTTGAAGTCGCCGACGGCCAGGTCCACGGAAGCCTTGCTCCCGTCCTTTGCGGCGGCCGAACGCACCAGGATGGCATGGTCATAGGCGGCCGTGCCGTTCACCACGCTGTCATAGAGGTAGATGTCGTAGGCGCGGGTGGGATTTTGCGGCGCGAAGGTGGTGGCGACCGTCAGAACGGTCTGCATGGGAGGGGCCGCCGGGTCACCTGCGGGGACGCCGCTCCAGCCGCTGGCGGAGCCAAAGGAGGCCACCTGGTAGGAGATACCGAAAGCCGCCGCGCCGGCCTGCTCCGTCGTGTTCAGCGGAGCGGCCAGCACGCCGCGCGTGGAGTAGAAGTTGGTGAAGTCCACCGTGGGGCCTTTGATGCCCGCCGCTGCGCCGCCCACCCAGTTGATCTGGGCGACCTGCTTGCCGGCGCGCTCGGCGGCCGCCGCAAGCGTATCGGCCTGGAGGGTGCCCGCCCCCGAGAAGCTGGTGCGGTTGTTGAAGACGTCACCGGTGCGGTGGTAGGTGTTGTTGGTGGAGCCGTGCTCGCCGGGATAGGCTCCCGTGGCCATGGTGTACCAGCCCACGCCCGTGTTGGGCGGGAAGGCCTGCACCATGCCGTTATTGCCGATCACACCCTTCGCCATCAACGCGGCGTAGGTGGGCATGGCGCCCTGCTTGGCATACTTCTCCATCAGGTCGGGGCGCATGCCGTCCGAGCCGAAGAAGATCACCTTCTGGGTCAGAGGGGCGGCGCGCTCGGTGGCCGCCAGGGCCTGGGCGGGGAGGATGAGCATTGAGAAAATGAGCAGGGCCGAAAATAAACGAAGCAGGGTCACGGGGACTCTGCTTCGTCGAATCACTGTCTGATCAGACATGATCGAGCTCCTCAAGAATGGGATAGATAAGATTGAACTGCAGCACGGGCAAATGCGCAGCCGCTTCAACCATGACCAATAAATATCCTTCGCCCATGACCACCACCTTCCCTGTCTGGAGTCGCGAAAACGGATATGAGGCTGCGATGAAATAGGACTAATCAGATTCTAATTATCTTATTCAAAGGAGTCAATGATTTGCGACACCCCTCCCCCAAAGGGGGCATACCCCCATGCCGCCGCAAGGGCTATCAGACCGAATCACGGGGACGCGCCGTAGCCTGAAAGCACCCCGTACTATGTTGGGGTTGCTTCGGCTCCATCCGCCCCCCGTGGGGCGGATACGGCCGAGGCCGGCTTGATGCCGGCTCGGCTCGTCGCAACGACATGTTATTCTGTCTTCTCTACGACCAGGGTGGCTTCGGTCAGCAGGGCGGCGATGGCGCCAAGGGCGGCGAGCTGCGGGGCAACGAGCGCGCCCACCACGCCCAGGGTCATGGGGATCTCAAGGACGGTCTTGCCTTCCTTGTCCTTGATGATGATGCGGCGGATCTTGCCTTCGTGGATGAGCTCCTTGATCTTGCCCATCAGGCGGTCGCCTTCGACCTTGAACTCTTCCGTGCGGGGATTTGTGTCAGACATGGGTACCTCCAATACCTGTCATACGAGGCGGGAGAGGGAAAGGTTGCATCGCTTCCCCCCATCGTTGCCCCTCACAACGACCATCCTGCAAGTCCCTCAGCAAGGATGGGGGGACCGAGGGGGGTGCCTCCCCGCGCTATTCCATCGCCTCCAGGATCACTTTCATTACCCCCCGGGATATCATTCATCACATCGCCACTCCAGAAACGCAAAACTTGGTAGCCTCGCGCTTGCAGTTCCTCTGTCCGTTTCTGATCATATTCGCTCTCCTCCAGATGCTGGCTCCCATCAAGCTCAATGATCAGCAGCTGGCGCGGACAGCAGAAATCGGCGATGTAATTGCCAATGGCATGCTGCCTCCGAAAACCCAACCGATCATCTCGATGACTGCGGAGGTATGCCCATAATCTGGCTTCCGCGGGTGTCAGGCTGTGGCGCAGATCCCGGGACCGGGCAAAGATGCGAGGTGTGGTGCGAGTGTGGTTATTTGCCATTCCCACCCCCTCCCGGCCTCCCCCATCCTTCGGATAGGGGAGAGGGTAATGCCTCCCACTCCTCGGACTGCTCCGCCTGGTCCGGCCAGTTCTCCTTGCCGCTCCACGAGTCGATCTGGAGGGCATAGACCGAGGTGGAGCGCAGCTCCTTGTCGGTGATGGGGCGGTACTCGCGGCCGGGGGTCATGGCGGGGAAGTACTTGCCGATCAGGCCGGTGAGCAGGCGGCGGGCCTCCTGCGGGTCCGTGATGATGCGGGCCCGGCCGAAGACCATGACGCTGCGGAACTGGAGGGAGAACTCCAGCGCCACATTGGAGGGCAGCAGGCGGCCCAGCTCGCTGACCTCCAGGCACACAGTTGGCTCCGCTTCCAAGTTGGAGCGCAGCCGCCCGCTGATATTGGAGTGGAAGGCGATCTGGTGATGGTCCTCGTCGAACCAGAAGCTGGTGGGGTGGATGAAGGGCTGCCCGTCCCGGGCCGAGGCGACGTGTGCCACAAGCGCGCTGCGCAGGAAGAGGCGGATCCAGTCGTCGCCGCGGGCGTGCTCGGGCCGGCGCTGGAAGGCGGTGGGGGGTGCGTCCCGGTAGTCGCGCGGCATGCAGGCTCAACCGAACAGGCTGAAGGTCAGGATCGAGAGGCCGATGAGCAGCAGGCCGGAGATGGTGGCGACCACCACGGCATTGTAGCCGCGCAGCGAGTCCAGCATCCAGAGCTTGCCGCGCTCCACGATGGACATGTCGCTCACGGACTGGGCGTAGGTGAGGGCGAAGCTGCCGCGGGCGGTGAAGCCTCCCCAGACAGCGATGATGCCCAGGATGATCACCACCGAGCCGGCGATGAACAACCCGTTGCTGAACTGGACGGCGGTGCGCCACCCGGCGAGGAACCCGCCCGCGAGGACCAGCAGGGTCACGACCAGGGCGATCACCGCGCCGGTGAAGAGCCTTTGCAGCAGGGCCTGGAGGAAGGTCTGGTTTTTCATATCAGCGGTCATCGACAAGCAGTCCTTTGTAATATTTCCACAGCCAGAGGTAGGCGACGATCAGCGAGGCGGCCACCATCAGCCAGTTCCACCAGAGCAGCCCGCCGAGCGCCAGCAGGACGAAGTACACGGCGGCCCCGGCGGTGAGCGTGCCCAGCAGCCGCACCTCCAGGGCGATCAGGTTGGCGATGCTGTTGGGCTTGTCCGTCGGGGGGATGGTGCCGCCGCGCCACTTGAAGGCCGGCTCGATCTCGGGATGGTGCTGGAGGTAGAACCCCTTGAGCTGGTTCATGGCCTCGATGGACTCGTGCCAGGCGGCGCGCAGGCGGGCAAGCTGCGCCAGGGTCAGGGCGCCGAGGCCGGTCATGACGGCGAAGAGCAGGGCGAAGGGGATCGCCACGCTCTTGAGGTTGTCGGCGGCGAACTGCGTCCCGAGGATGGCCGCCACCAGCGACCCGACCGAGATGAAGTAGAAGGAGCTGACCCGCGCCCGGTCCTCGTTGGCCTGGAAGGCGGTGTTGGCGATGTATTCGTACTCGGACCTCAGGAGGTCTTCGGTGTTGAGCCGGGGTTTATCCGCCATGCAAGTTCTCCTCGGGCTCAATTATTGCACAAGCTTCGATCCGGCGGTAGGGGCGGGTCTCGGAAAATCTTGCATGGGATCCTGTCTCTCGCAGCGGTGGATCGCAGGCCCTCGGAGATGGCGCCCGCGACCCGCCCCTATAAAGGTTTGGGCCTTCAGGCGGTAACCGCCCATAGACCCTTATGGGGTAAAATGGCGGCTGAACACCCGGCCAGCCGTCTTCTTCGCCCATAACCAATGGGTGCTGTCATCATCCCCTCGCGAGTCATGGGTCCGTTTGCCCGTGTGCCTTGAACATGTTGAACTGATGCTCCAAAAAAGCAGCCGATGAAATTTGAGGAGAGAAGCATGAAGACAATGATGCTTCCACAGGAACCCGATGCGAAATCGCCGGCCGGCGCAGACATTCGCTTCCTTATGGATGGCAATACGGGCAACATGATCCATAGTACGGTCCCCCCGCACCAAATAAACAGGGCGACCGTCCACGCAACAGTAAGCGAATTCTGGTATGTGTTGGAGGGACAGGGTGAGATCTGGAGAGATGACGGCAAAGGGAGCAGCATCACGGTCCTTGTTCCAGGCACATCCATTGATATTCCGGTGGGGACAGCCTTTCAATACCGGAATGTCTCAGACGCGGAATTGAAGTTCATTTGCATCGCCATGCCGCCCTGGCCGGGTGAATCAGAAGCCACTTTTGTCAGGGGAATATGGCAGCCAACGGTCTGAGGTTGTTCCCTCGATCAGAAGAGAAGGACGGGGAGAAGATGGCTGAGGCGGCGTGCTCCCGGCGCCTGGCGCACCCCGCCAGGCGGCTCGTGCTTGTTCACAAGAAAGAACAATATGGAGATCCTTCCAACCACACCCGCTCATTACCCGGGAATTGCAGCGCTCTATCATTCCATTGACCCGCAGCTGCATCTCACCGCTTCGGATCTCACGGAGGGAGACCGTTTGCGTGACCCAAAATTCAAGACCCGGCGCTGGGTCGCCGTTGAGAAGGATGAGATCGTCGGAGCGGGGTATTACACCCAATCCAACTGGTTCGCCCACCCTCAAAAATTCATGATCTGGGTGGGAGTGCATCCCGGGCGCCAGGGGGGCGGCATTGGTTCCGCGCTGTACGATACCGTCCTGCGAGGGCTGCAGCCGTTGGATCCTCTGGCATTGCGCTGCCGCGCCACGGAGGATCGTCCGCAGAGCATCCATTTTCTGGAAAAACGCGGTTTTCAAGAGGTCATCCGCGATATTCCATCCGAATTACACATTCAAGCCTTTGACCTGACCGGCTTCACAGGGCTAGAGGAGCGGTTTCGAGGCGAGGGCATCGAGATCAAAACCCTTCGTGAGTTGGAAAACGACCCGGAGCGGAACCGCAAGTTATACGATCTGGATTGGGAGCTCAGCCTGTCTGTACCGGGCGATCTGGCGGCCGGCATGGGACGCAGGGGATTTGACAAGTATGTTGAGTATGCGATAACAGGGCCTTCTGTCCTTCCGGACGGTTTCTATGTGGCCGTCAAGGGGGAAGAATTCATTGGATTAAGTCATATTTTGGTGTCCGAGGCAGGCATTTCTCTTTACCAGGGTTTGAGCGGGGTAAAACCTCAGTACCGGCGCTGTGGAATTGGGTTGGCCATGAAAGTACGGGGCATTGCGTATGCCCGGGCCAACGGGTATACACTCCTCGTGGCGGAGAATGATGCCAAGAACATCCCGATGCTGGCGATGAACGAAAAGCTGGGTTTTGTACGAAAGCCCGCTTTAATTACCTTCGAGAAGCAGTGCCAGCCCCTGGAAAACCACACGGGACTGTAGTTTTTGAGCGCCGCTCCGCCCCGGGCGGGTCAGAGACCCGCCC
>CAZSPX010000206.1:0-5940 GCA_964608885.1 uncultured Anaerolineaceae bacterium
AGTTACCTTCACCCCGCCCAGGTTTATCTTGCTGTCACTGCGCCTTCTACACCCACGTCCTGCGTCGCATCCAGATGTACATGCCCATTGGCAAGAGCACCAGGATCCCGAGCGTGACCCGGAAGGCCTCAGGGCCCGTCCAGCCCACCAGCTTCGCCACCGGTTCGAAGAAGTTCATCCCGAAAAAGCCCGTGATGAAGGTGATCGGCATGAACAGCGTGGTGATGATGGTGAGGGTCTTCATCACCTCGTTCATGCGGTTGTTCACCACCGAGAGGTAGGTGTCCAGCACGCTGCCCGCCAGGTCGCGCAGGGATTCGTTCAGGTCGTGGATGCGGACGAGATGGTCGTAGATATCGCGGAAGAAGATGCGGTCGCGCGGGTCGATGACCTTGTAGTCGTCGCGGGCCAGCTTGTTGAGCACATCCCGCTGGGGCAGGGTGATGCGCCGCATGGTGAGCAGCAGGCGCTTGAGCGTGAAGAGCTTCTCCAGCGTGGAGGAGTAGTGCCGGCCGAAGACCTGGTCTTCGATCTCGTCCAGCCCTTCGTCGATCTTCTCCACGAGGGGCATGTAGTGGGTCACCAGGTTGTCGGCCAGCAGGTAGAGCACGTGGTCGGCGCCTTCCTGGGTGTGGCGCGGGTCCTTCAGGCAGGAATCCCACACCTCATCCACAAAGGCCACATCCAGGTCGTGCAGGGTCACGATGTAATTGCGCCCCACGAAGATATCCAGCTCGTCCACGCCGGCCTGCCAGTCGCGGCTGTCCTGCATGTACATGTAATTGAGCACGATGTAGAGGTAATCCTCCCAATCGTCCACCTTGGGGGAGTGGGTCTCCTCCAGCGCGTCGTCGATGGCCAGCGGGTGGAAGCCGAAGCTGTTCAGGATCGGCTCGGCGACCGCGGAGGATTCGCCGGAGAAGTCCACCCACAGCAAACCCTTGCGGTCCTGGACGAGGGCCGGGAAATCTTCGGGGGGCAGGTCCGTGAAAAGCTGCTTTCCGGGCGTGAAAAACAGGGATCGGATCATCGGGGCGCTCCGGCTTGCGAATATGACCCACGGGGATTGAAATTATTGAATATTAAATCAATAATTTCAATTTAACTCTTGACATTTATAAATAATTCGCTATAATGTGCTTAAGAAAACAAACCTCTACGCCGCACCCACCGCCCCCGGGCGCTGAGGAAGCGGCTGAGGCGCAGGCCGGCCCGCATCGAGGCCTGGCTTGCGAATAGATGAATGGAATATACCATCATTTTCTCTACCTTCCGAGGTGAAGCATGTACCCTGTCCTGAGCCGCTGCCCGGTCTGCAAATCCGAGCTGACCGTCACCCGCCTGCACTGCCCGAACTGCGATACGGCCGTCGAAGGCCGCTTCGCCACGGGCTCTTATTTTGCAAACCTGACCCCCGAACAGATCGAGTTCATGGTCACCTTCGTGCGCTGCGAGGGCAAGATCACCCGCATGGAGCAGGAGGTCAACCTCTCCTACCCCACCATCCGCAAGAACCTGCACGAGGTGATCCGCGCCCTGGGCTACGAGCCGGGCCGCGACGAGACCCCCGAGATGAATGACGAGCGCCGGCGCGCCATCCTGGACGACCTGGACGCCGGGAAGATCTCCAGCGAATCTGCCATGCGCATGCTGCGCGGCGAGGAGGAAGCATGACCAACCGCACGGTTTCCGCGGGCCGCGCCCCTCACATCTCCATTGAGAGCGCCGGAGGCGACCTCAGCATTGTGGGCTGGGAGGGCGAGGACCTGCTCATCAAGTCCGATGAGGAGTGCCGCTTCAGCCAGGACGGCGACCACATCGTGCTGTCCTGCCCCGATGACATGGCCCTGCGCGTCCCGCGCGGCGCCTCGCTCATCATCCAGACGGTCGGCGGAGACCTGGCCCTGCGCGGCGTCAGCGGCGACATCCAGATCCAGACCATCGGCGGGGATGCCTCCATCCGCGACGCCAACAATGTGAGCCTCGGCTCCGTCCACTCCGATCTCAGCCTGCGCGGGGCGCGCGGCAATGTGTCCGTCCGCGGCATCGGGAGCGACGCCTCCCTGCGCGAGATCCAGGGCGATGTCTCGCTCGAGTCGGTGGGGGATGACCTCGTCCTGCGGGATGTGCGCGGCAACCTTAAGGTCAATGTGGGCGAGGACGTGGTCCTTTCACTGGCCCCCCGCCCGGGCAACAATTACGCTGTGGATGCCGGCGACGATGTGATGATCGTCCTGCCCGCGGACACGGACGCCGACCTCGCCCTGGAGGGCGACGGAGTGATCGTGAACTGGCCGGGCATCGAGGAAGAGGAAGAAGCCTCCTCGCGTGTCCTCCGGCTGGGCAGCGGCGGCGCGAAGATCGCCATCCGCGCCGGTGGAGAGGTCCGCCTCAGCAGCCAGGAGCGTGCCCAGCAATCCCCGGATGAGTTCGGCAACTTCGCCGGCATGATGATGGACTGGTCGGACTTCGGGGCCCAGCTTGGGGCGCACATCACCCGCCGGGTGGAGGCCGCCACAAGCCGCGCCGCACGCGCCGCCGAGCGCGCCGCCCGCAAGGCGGAGGCCAAGGTGCGCGGCCAGCACGGCCGGGGCCGCTCCGGCATGGGGCGCTGGGACTGGAGCTTCGACCCGAACGCCGTCACACCGCCTGCGCCCCGCGAGCCGGTCTCGGAGCAGGAGCGCATGGCCATCCTCAAGATGCTGGCCGAGAAGAAGATCAGCGCGGCCCAGGCCGATGAGCTGCTGGCCGCCCTGGAGGGAGGCGAGTAACCATGTCCGCCGAGGAACGCAAGCAGATCCTCCAGATGGTGGAGGATGGCAAGATCACGGCTGAGCAGGCCCTGTCCCTTATCAGGGAATTGGAGCAGGACCGCCAGGCCGAGGCGGAGGAGGCGGAACGTTCGGCCTTCCTCGAATCGGGGATGGAGGCGGGAAACGCCGGCCCCCAACCTGGAGCGCCGGAGCTCGACCGCACCGCGGCCCAGGCCCGCAGCCTCTGGCAGATCCCTCTCTGGATCGGCATGGGGCTTACCGTGCTGGCGGCCCTGGGCATTTATGCCATCATGCAGAGCGCCGGGTATAACTTCTGGTTCTACTGCATGTGGCTGCCGTTCCTGATGGGCGTGCTGCTGATGGCCCTGGCGGCCTGGAGCCGTACCGCCCGCTGGCTCTTTGTGAACGTGGACCGCTCGCGCACCCCGGACGGGCCCAGGCGCATCTTCCTGGGCTTCCCGCTTCCGCTGAACCTGGCGGGCTGGTTCCTGCGCACCTTTGGGACGCATATCCGGGGATTGGGCGAGACGAACGTGGATGAGATCGTCCAGGCGATCTCGCTGGCGAATACGATGGAAGAACCGCTGATCGTCAATGTGGATGACAGCGAAGACGGGGAACGCGTGCAGGTGTTCATCGGCTAGGAGGCAAAATGACGAGCATTGAAGAAAGAATGAAGATCTTGAAGATGATCGAGGAGGGGAAGATCACCGCCGAGGAAGGCGCCAAGCTGCTGGCCGCCCTGCGCGATACCCGCCGCGGGCCCGGGGTCCCCACCCCGCCCCGGCCGCCGGGCACACCCGGCCCGGCGCGCTGGCTGCGCATCCGCGTGACGGACACCCGCACCGGCCGCTCCAAGGCCTCGGTGCAGATCCCTATTGCGCTGGTGGACGCAGGGATTAAAATAGGAGCACACTTCGCCCCCGAGGTCGAGGGCGTGGACATGAGCAATGTGATGCAGGCCGTCCGCTCCGGGGTCACCGGCAAGATCATCGATGTGACCGACGAGGAGGACGGCGAGCACGTTGAAATTTACGTGGAATGAGGATGACCGGGCGGCCCCACAGCAGCCCGGACCAGAACTGAAGCCGCGAGGTGTGTAGGAGCATCTCGCGGCTTCAATTTAATTAAAGCAGGTCTTCCATCAGCTCCATAGGGATCACGGCCGCGCCCACGATGCCCGGGCCGGTGTGCACCCCCAGCACCGGCGAGATGCGCATGACCTCGCTGCGGGCCACGTTCAGGCCCCCGCGCACCATCGCGCTCAGCTCGCCGGCCTTCTCCGCGAAGCGCCCGTGCAGGACGGTCACCCATACGGGCTTGCTGGCGAACATCCCCGAGAGATGCCCGGTGATGGCATCCAGTGCCTTGGGCAGGGTGCGCGCACTGGTGACGGTGCTGTACTTGCCGTCCGAGTGCTCCACACGGATGACCGGCTTGAGGTGCAGCAGCGCCCCCGCCAGGGCCTTGACGCGCCCGATGCGCCCGCCGCGCGCCAGGTATTCCAGCGTCTCCAGCGTATAGACCACCTCGGAGGCGGCGCGGATCTTCTCCAGCCGCTCCTGGATGGCCTGGAGGCTCCAGCCGGCGCGCGCCGCCAGCGCGGCCGCCATCACCTGGAAGCGCTCCGTGCCGGAGAGCGTCATGGTATCCCAGAAGGTCACGTTGGCCTCGCCCTCCACCTCGCGGCCGCCATCCCGCGCGGCGTTGATCGTCCCGCTCAGCCCGGAGGAGATGTGGATGGACAGGATATCCCGGTCCTTCTGCGCCAGTTCGCGGTAGAGCTGGGCGAACAGCCCCCCCGAGGGCTGGGCGGTGGAGGGGATGGCCGGGCGCATCGCCTCCAGCCGGTCATAGAACTGGTCGGCGGTCAGGTCGGCGGAGTTCACCTCGCCTTCCGGGAACTGGATGAACAGCGGCGCCTGGGTGATCTCCAGTCTCTCGAGCTCCTCCGCCGGCATGTCGGCTGCGCAATCGGTCACGATCTTCATGTCTTGCTCCTTTGATTTGAGTTAACCGGCGCTGCCGGCTGTCCTTCGGTTTTTCAGGAACCAGTGAATAGCATCCGCGAGGCTCTCGTGCAGCTCGCGCGGCCGGTAGGCAAGCTCGCGGCTGGCCTTGGCGTGGCTGATATGGGAGTTGCTCTGCAGTACCTCCAGGGCATAGGGCGTGAAGCGCGGCGTGGCGCCCGAGAGCCGGTACCAGGCCGGGGTGAAGCGCGCCGCGAACCGCGCCAGCCCCAGGGGAACCTTGAGCCTGAGGAAGCCTCGCCCGGTGATCTCGCGCACGGTCCTCAGCAGGTCCGGCACGGTGATGCGCTGCCCCGAGAGGATGTAACTCTCGCCGGCCCGCCCGTCCTGCGCGGCCGCGATCAACCCCTGGACGACGTCGCGCACATCCACGAAGTCATAGGCCCCATCCACGTAGAGCGTGGGCCTGCGCTCGGCCGCAGTGCGGATCACCTCGCCCATCATCGAGCCGCGGAAGTCATAGGGACCGATCACCCCGGTGGGGCAGGTGATGACCGCGTCCATCCCGGCCGCGGCCGCCTGCTGGACCTCCAGCGTGGCCTGGGCCTTGGAGCGGTCATAGGCTCCGTAGGGGTTCTCCGCGTCATAGGGGATCGATTCGTCGATGATGCCCTGGCGCACGCGCCGCAGGGCGTGGATGGAGCTGGTATAGATGATGCGCCCCACGCGCAGGCGGCGGGCGGCCTCCAGCAGGTTGCGGGTGCCGTCCACGTTGACCCGCCGCACCAGGGCATTCTCGCCGGGCAGGATGGAGATCACCCCGGCCAGGTGGAAGATGCCGCGGATGCCGCGCAGCGGCTCCCAGAGCGAGTCGAGGTCGAGGACATCGCCTTCCGTCGGCTCCACCTCCAGCCCGGCCAGCGGCGCGCGGCTCTCCGAGGGCAGGATCAGGGCGCGCACCCGCTCGCCGCGGCGCAGCAGCTCGCGCACGAGCACATTGCCGATATGCCCGGTCGCGCCGGTCACCAGCCACATGGAGCGCCTCCGCTGCAGTTCATGCCTGCCGCCCCTTCTGGAGGAAGTTGTCCAGCATCATGTTGGTGATCTGGCGCGCCAGCTCCTCCCATTGGGCGCCCTCGGGGTCAAGCAGGCTTTGCAGCAGCAGCCCCATCGCCATCGAGACGATCATGCGCGCC
>CAZSPX010000207.1:0-5863 GCA_964608885.1 uncultured Anaerolineaceae bacterium
AAATGCGAGGTTGATCCAGCGGTTGGTTTTCATCATGGTTTATCCTCCAGCCGCCTTTGCTTCCGGCCAGCCCTTGCCGCCGATCAGCTGCCCCAGCTGCTCCACAGAGGTCTTCCCTGCGTCCAGCGGCAGGGAAACCTTGCCATTGAAGAAGACCAGCACGCGGTCGCTGTACTGCAGGATCTCTTCCAGGTCGGAGGAGATGAAGAGGATGGCCGCGCCCTGCTTGCAGCGCTCCTTCAACTTGCTCCAGATGTAGATCACGGATTCGATGTCGAGGCCGCGTGTGGGGTGCTCGATGAGCACCAGCGAGAGGGGATCATTGAGGAGCGAGAGCAGCGCCCGCTGCTGGTTGCCGCCCGAAAGCGATTCGACCGGGCTGCCGGGCCTGCCCTTGATGTTAAAGGATTTGATCTTCTCATCGGCAAGCCGATGCCCGTACTCGCGGTTGATGAAAGTCCCGCGGGGCCTCTCGGCCAGCACAAAATGCTCTGTGAGGGTCAGGCCGGGAACGAGCCCCTCCTCCAGACGGGAGGCCGGAAGGAACTCCACCCCGTGCCTCTTGAAGGCGTGGTACTGCCTGCCCGTCAGGTTTTCTTCGTTGACAAGGATCTGCCCGCCCACCGGGCGGATGAGCCCGGCGCAGGTGCGCAGGAACTGTCCCTGCCCGCTGCCTTCCATCCCCGCCAGGCCAATGACCTCCCCGGGCTGCACCTCCAGCGAGACCTCCCGGATGCGCAGCCGGACATCTTCAATGGAGACCCCGTGCAGGGACAGGGCGCAGCCCCCCGCGGCATAGCCCTTGCGCGCGCCCAGTGTGATCTCCCGGCCGAACATCATTTCGACCAGCGCCTTCGTGGAGAAGGGCGCCTTCATCTCGCCGACCAATTTTCCCTGGCGCAGGACCGCGGCGCGATGGCACAGGACCTCCACATCCTCCAGCTTGTGCGAGACGAAGATGATGGTCTTGCCTTCGGCGGCAAGCTTGCGCAGCGTGGCGAACAGCTTCTGCTTCTGGCTGGCACTGATGCCGGTTGTGGGCTCATCCAGGATGAGCACGCGCGCGCCCAGCCACAGCAGGCGGATGATCTCCAACTGCTGGCGCTCGCCCACCGTAAGCGAGTCCACATAGGCCTCAGCGTCGATGCTGAAGCTGTACTCCTCTGCAAGGCGCTTGAAATCCTTTGCAACCGCGGCACGGTTGGGGAAGAGCCCGCCGGGATTCCCGAGGATGAAGTTATCGAGGATGCGCATCGGAGGGAAGTCGAGCGGGTCCTGGTGCAGCATGCCCACCCCGTGCCGGATGGCATCCGCCGGGGAATGAATGAACACAGGTTTGCCGTCCAGCAGGATCTCTCCGCTGTCGGCATGGATGAATCCGGAAAGGACCTTCATCAACGTGCTCTTGCCGGCCCCGTTTTCCCCCAGAATGCCCTCGATCGTCCCGGCGGGGATATCGAGGGTGATGTCATCATTGGCATGGACGCTGCCGAAGTGCTTGTGGATGCTGCGGAGTTCAACCTTCATCGGGATCCTCTGCTCTCAAAGCCGCCTGATCGTTCAGGAAACGGCCGGGAGGGGATTCAACAGGGGAGGCTGCAAGCAGCCTCCCCCGTTCTTATCAGGATAGTGCTACTGTGAAACGCTCTGGCCTTCCATGCCCTCCAAAAGCTGGGGCAGATACCAGACCTGCGTGTCGGTGGCCACCACGCCATCGGCGAGGTAGGAGGTGCCGTCCTGCAGGTTGATCGGGCCGGTCCACAGGTTGAGTCCGCCAGCGAGGGCGGCGATGAACTCGTCCAGCTTGGCGCCGGCATCCGCGCTCAGGGCATCACCCTTCACAAAGCCCACCGCGGTGGTGTCCTTGTTATTGATGTCGGTCCAGTCGGGGGCGTTCCACTGGAAGTTGGACTTGAAGGTCCCGTCGATCGCGGACTGGATCGTCTCGAGATAGGCCGGGCCCCAGTTGAAGTACGGGACGCCCAGGCAGACTTCCTTGCCCTCTTCGCAGGAGCCGATGTAGTCGTAGGGGATGGCGAAGACTTCCTTGCCCTCGGCCGCGAACTTCTTGGCCTCGGTCAGGCCTTCGGTCGTGTCGATGCCGGAGATGACCACGTCATAGCCGCTGTTGATGAACTCGTCCGCGACCTGGGTGGGGTCGGAGGTGAAGCCAGGGATATTGAACCAGAAGCCGATCCAGGTGACCTTGAACTTCAGCGCGGCGGCATCTTTTCCGAGCACATCCGTCCAGCAGTGCTTCGCGCCGAGGAAGGCGGAGGCGGCCAGGCGGCGGGTCTCATCGTTGATCAGCGGGCCGAGGTAGCCGATCTGCCCGGTCTTGGTGGTGAGGGCGGCGGCGCAGCCGGCCATCATCTTGCCGTATTCCATACGGCCCATGATGTTGACCATGTTGGGGATGGCCTCGTACACCTTGCCGTCCTGCCAGACCTGGTCGCCGGAGGCCATGATCACATTGACATCCGGGTGGGCCTTGGCGAACTCGGTGGCGCTGTCCTTCATGTCATCCGAGTTGAAGACGACGAGCTTGGCGCCCTGCGCGACCAGCTCCTCGCCCAGCTGAGCGGGGGTGGTGCCGGGGCGGTCCGCCGAATTGACCTTGTCGATGTAGACCATCTTGGCGTTGGTCTTCTCTTCGACGTACTGCCCGGCCTCGTAATGGGCCTGGCTCCAGCCGTGGTCATTGTAGGGGCCGACCATCAGGATGCCAAAGACAAAGGGCTCGGCGGGGGGCTCGGTGGCAGGCGGCTCGGTGGGAGCCGGGGGTTCGGTGGCCGGGGGCTGGGTAGCCGGAGGCTGGGTGGCCGGGGGCTGCGTGGCAGCCGGACCGCAGGCGGAAAGTGCTAGAACGAAGGCCAGGAGCAGCGCAAGCATGCGCAGCATATGGTGGCGATTCATCAGTTACTCCTCCAGAAACAATTTGGATACGACATGTAGCGGACGGGGGAAAGGGGAATGGAAATAGTGCCGGACGCACCTCCGTTGAAAGCCGTGTCTTTTATTTGTATATACAATTTAAGATTGTAACACATGACACAATTGTCTCCATTTTAGAGGGTTGAGAGCAGATAATCAAGTAAATTTCTCATGGAATACAGGCGAGCTTTGTCTTGACTTCGGCCAGAGCCTCCGCCCTGCCGGGAGAGGCTGGGGCCTGGGCTTCGATGCGCGCCCACAACTTGCACAGCATGGGGTCCACATATTTCGGCGAGACTCGATGGGCATCAACGGAGTGGTTCACCGCCCTGGCCCATTCTCCGATATGGGCGTAGGCCTCAATGAAGACGAAGCGCTCTGAGGGGTCGTTGGGATAATCGCCCGAGGCGAAGGCCTCATCACCGAGGGCCGCCACCTGCGCCCAGTCTCCCTGCTGCCGGGCGAGATCGGCCTTCTCGAAATACCAGCACCAGCCGTGGGCGGGCTCCGGGCCATAGACGGCGGGCATATGGCTGCCCGGCCCGGGCTCGATCCACTGCGAGGAGGAAAGCGCCGCAGCCTCGCGCATCAGGTAGCGGTCGGGGATGAAATGGTTGTCCGCGTCGATAACGGGGTCGAGCACGCGCAGGCAGGCAGGCGGCAAATAGAAGAAGGAGACCACCTGCGAGGTGCTGCCCGTGAACCGCCCGGCGAGATAATCGTAATTCACGTCATGGCCGGGCTTCAATTCGGGAAGCGTCCCTTCGAGGCGGTTGGTGGGATGAAAGAGCAGGTAGGGGATGCTGCCATCCGCTTTGATCCCGGGCCCATAGATCCAGTTGAGCGCTGCGCTGAGCGAGTTGTCCGCATAGAAATCCAGCGCGCCCTCGTTGAGCAGGACCATCGTATCCGGCCGCAAGCCCGGTGCGCGCCACGTCATCTGCCAGAAGAGATTCTTCTGCGCCGCCCAGTCGCGGGCGAAATCCGTGCCCCACAGGAACTGGCGTCCCGCAGCCAGGCCGACCAGCAGGGCCAGCACGATCCAGCCGAGGCGCGCCGGGCGGAGGAGATCGATCAGCCCGCCCAGGACGAGGGCGACCGGGAACATGGACGGGAGTGTAAAACGGTTGGCAGGGAAGGCCAGATTCACCGGCAGGTCAATCAGCCAGAACGGGGCACTCGCGAAGGGCAGCATCAAGAGGCCAAGGCCCACCAGCCGCCACGCGGAGCGATCCAGGCCGGAGGCCGCGCGGTCTGAGCGCATCCATGCCCATACGGATAGAACCACAGCCAGCACCACCCCTCCATACAAGGCGAGCGTGCGCGGGCCATACTGTGAAAAGCCGGGGAGGACCTGCAGCCATGCCAGCACGCTCACCGTCCAGAGGCTGGTCAATGCGTTCTGGAGCAGCCCAACAAGCGTGGCTGCCGGATCTGCCTGCAGGCGCGGGAGCAGGCCAAAGCCATAGACCTGGTTGTTGAAAATAAAGAGGCGCGAGAGGACGGCGAGGAGGAAGAGGAGGAGGTAGGGCCACAAGGCCTTCAGGACGGCCTTACAGGTCTCAATGGTCTCAAAGGTCTTACTTGTCGGACTGGTCTCATTGTTATGGAGGGGCGACGCTCCCAGTGTCTGCCGGTTGCGGAGGGCCAGCCATAGGACCACGCCTCGCGTCAGTTCGAGGACGAAGAAGTATTCCATCATCCACAGGTTGAGGGCGGAAAAGAGCAGGCCAAGGGCGGGCCACAGGCGCGAGCCGCTGCGCAGGCTGATAAGGCTGCACAGCAGGGAGAACAGGTAAAAGGCCAGGACAATAAAGAAGTGGGAGTACAGGTAGGCAGTCCACTGCGCGTTGAAGCCGGGATAGACGAGGAACAGCAGGCCCAGCGCCAGGGCAATGAAGGGTTTCCGGGGCCGCAGCTCGCGCCCGATGCCCCAGACGAGGGCGGCGCAGGCCCAGCGCCAGATCAACGCGAAGACCTGCCAGAAGACCGGCACCTGCGGCAGCAGGCGCGTGGTCAGTTGATAGAGCCAGCCCCAGACAGGACGGTTGGTGGAGAAATACTCCCGCATCGCATCCGGGCCGAGCTGGTAGCGGATCCAGGACATGGGCAGGTCGTCCCAGTAGAAACCGGTGCGCGCCAGCACCAACCCATAGGCACACAGGGTCACAAACCCCAGCAGGAACAGGGGGGCCCAGCGGTGCTGCAATGCGGAGGCGAGGCGATTCTGCATGGAGGGGCAAACAGGCGGAGACCCGTTCATGGACCTCCGCCTGTTTTCATCCTAGGGGACGATGAGCGTGCCGGTTTCGCCTTTCAGGGCGCGCCCGATATTCTCGGGGTTGGTGATGAGGGCCTGCTTGCCGCCGTTCTCCAGGTACCAGATGACGGCCTGGATCTTGGGCGCCATGGATCCCTTGGCGAAGTGGGTTCCCTCGGCCAGGTACTGTTTGGCCTCGGCGAGGGTCATCTTGTCGAGCCACTTCTGTTCGGGCTTGCCGAAGTTGATGGCGACCTTCTCGACAGCGGTGGAGATGAGGAACATATCCGCGTTCAGCAGGCGGGCCAGCAGGCTGGAGGCGAAGTCCTTGTCAATGACCGCCGCCACGCCCTGGTACTTGTGATCGCCCGCGTCGATAACCGGGATGCCGCCGCCGCCGACTGTGATGACGATGGTGCCGGCATCGACCAGCGCCTGCACGGCTTCCAGCTCAACGACCTCCACAGGGAGGGGCGAGGCCACTACGCGCCGCCAGCCGCGGCCAGCGTCCTCGACCACGTTCCAGTCCATTTCCTTTTTGCGGCGTTTGGCCTCGGCCTCGTCCATGAAGGAGCCGATGGGCTTGCTGGGGTTCTTGAAGGCCTTGTCTTCCTTGTCCACCAGCACCTGGGTGATGACCGTGGCGACGGGCTTGTGGATGCCGCGGCG
>CAZSPX010000208.1:0-5846 GCA_964608885.1 uncultured Anaerolineaceae bacterium
GCGCGTGCAGGAGGAACGACTGGCGCGCCTGACGACTTCGCAGATCAACCAGATCCTGATGAAAGCACAGGACGAGCACCCCGCCCCGTCGCATGCGGGACGCTCGTTGAAAATGTATTACGGCACACAGGTGCGCTCGGACCCGCCGACGTTCATGATCTACGTCAACGACCCGACCCTGATGCACTTCAGCTATCTGCGCTACCTGGAGAACAAGATCCGCGAGGCCTACGGGTTCCTGGGCACGCCGATCCGGATCGTGACGAAGGGCAGGCGGGAATAGAGGGGTGAATACAATAGAACATGAAATACAGACTTCCGAAGTTTTGAAAACTTCGGAAGTCTTTTGATCTTAGGGGATTGCCACGGTCCCGCCGGTTCCCTCCGGGCCGGCGGGACCTCGCAATGACATTACTCTGCGGGGCGCCAGGAGGGGGCGTACCAGTTGGAGTCGAGGGAGAGGCCGGGGGCTTCCAGCATGCGCGAGCGGAGGGTGGAAAGCTCCACCACGAACAGGTGGCCGCCGGTGGGAGAATCCACGTCCTCCACCATCAGGTATTTACCATCCGGTGAGAACAGGATGCGGCCGATGGTCATGCCGCGATACACCTGCGTCAGGTTGCGCCCATCCCGGCCCACCAGGTACACGTCCGCGCTGGGGGTTCCGCTGGCAAAGGCGGTGTAATACACGAAGGCGATGCGCGAGTTATCGGGCGACCAGATGACCGGGTAGAGGCTGCCGCCGGAGAAGGTGGCCAGATCCACGGGGTGGGCGCCATCCGGCTCCACCATCTGGAGCACATGCTTCTGGGTGTCGTAATCGTAATTGTCATAGACCAGGAAGCGGCCGTCGGAGGAGGGGAAGAAAGTATTCTTTGCCAGCAGCGTCTCGAACATGGGCCGCACCATTCCATCCGAGGCGCGGATCAAATAGACCGAACCGGTATCGCCGGGCATGGCCGAGCGGACCACAATGTTTTCGGTAAGCCAGCCGTCCATCACATAGGGCCGCCCTTCGGGCGGGAGCTTGCCGCTGGCCGTGAGGTTCTTCAGCTCAGTGCCGTCGCGATGCACCACATATACGTCCTCCCCGCCCTGGCCATCCTGCTGGCGGAAGGCCAGCCAGGTGCCATCCGGGGACCAGAACGGCGGGTCGATGTAGGGGAAGGAGGCCAGCGGGGTCCAGGCTTTTGCGGCGGGGTCCACCAGGAACAGCCTGGTGGGTGTGCCCTCCGGGTTATCCGGGTAGGCGAAGGCTCCCCACTTGCCATCCGGTGACCACCTCAACTCGCTAAGGCTGAAGTCAAGGGGGAATGGCGTGGCCAGGATCTCGGGGGCAGGGCAGGCGGTGAGGCCTGCCACACAGGAACCCGGCAGGCGCACCAGCTGCGCGGCCTGTCCCTGCTGGCGCGGCAGGGTGAAGAAGTAGAGATCGCCCAGCGGGTCTTCCCCGGCGGGGACCGGGCGGCCGGGCTCCTGCTCCCCAAGCGGCTTGCCGGTGATGTCGCTGAAGCGCGGCGTGGAGGAGGGGATGCCGAAGAGGGAATTGTCGAAGGCCTGGTCGAAGGCCACCTCGTCCACCTCGAGCAGGCCGGTCACCTGCGTGCCGCCGCCCTTGCCGTAGTTCTCCATCTTGAGGATGACCGCGGTCTCCATGTCCAGCCAGGCCTTGTAGGAGGGCAGGTCATTGTCCTTGTAGGTCCACTCCACGGCGATCACCGGGCGGCCAAGGAGGCGCTCGATCGAGACGGGGACGAAGGTCCCGTTTCCCTGGGCGAAATCGGAGGTATAGGCCAGCTCACCCAGGGGCGAGCCCATCTGTCCCCACAGGGGCTGGGGCTGGGCCGTATCCGGCGTGAAGGTGGGGATGAACTGGGGGTTGTCACGTGCGAAGGCGGGCATGGGGGAGGTCTGGCTCTGCCCGGTGAGCAGGTTCATCTCCAGGATGGTGGTGCCGTCCGAGGTGCGGTAGGTCTCCGCCTCGCCGTCCACGGGTCCGCTCAGGTAGCGGAAACGGAAATTGATCTGGTCGATCCAGACCTGCTGGTGGAAGCTCTGGGGAGGCTGGCCGCTCCCGGCGGGATCGTACCAGGTCACCACGCCATCCAGGAAGATGGTCTGCCAGCGGGTGGCGCTCAGGATCATGGCGCTCTGGATCTCCTCCGAGGTGGAGGACATGGAAAGCTGGGGGATATCCGTGGGCAGGGGAGGCGCGGCGGGAGCTTCGGGAGTGGGGGTCTTGTCGAGGCTGATCTCCAGCGTGCCGCAGCCCGCCAGGGCCAATGAAATGGTCAGGAACAGGAATATCACAGGCTTCATTCAGGTCTCCAGAGGATCAGCTTCCCAACCCGCTGACGATGTAGATGCACTCCAGCTTTTCCAACGGCAGGGGTTCGAACTTCATGGTCTCCAGGTTGACGCGCTGGCCAAAGTTCAGGCCGAACATCTTCCAACCCGAAACGCCGTTCAAGACGACCGGAGGCCGGTTGGGATTGTAGTTGCCGAAGACGATGACCGGGTTCGCATCCGGGAGCGGCGCGCACAGGCCGGTGCGGTCATAATGCCCCACCGAGCGCGGGATCCAGATGGCATCCATGACGGTGTTGTAGGGCGAGCCGTCCTGGTTGCGGCAGTTGATCTTCGAGAGGAACTGCATGTCGAAGCCGGGCCGGCTGACCCACTGCCAGAGCAGGTCTTCGGTGATGACACTGCCCGCCTTGAACTCCAGTCCCTCAGGCAGGGCCAGGTCGTTGAAGTGCAGGCCGATATAGCTGCGGGGGTCGTCAGGATTGGGGGGCAGGGAGGTCTCGTACGCGAAATCGCCGCAGAGTTGCGGGGAGGCATAGGCTGGCGTCACCTCGGGCGGGACGGGCGTGGGCGAGGGCGTGGCCGTGGGATTCGTGATGACCTGCATCTCGAACGTCCCGCAGGAGGCGGTGAGCAGGAGCAGGAGGCAGGCAAACAGGGAGAGCGATGTTCTCTTCATTGTGATGGGTATCCGGCAGACCCCAGTATAGCAAGGAACCGGCAGGCCGCAGCGACGGAAACTCACCCCCCGCAGGGGACACTTGCGGCGGGCAGCTCAAAAGGGAGCAGGCTGGGATGCTGCATCAGGACCGCGCGCATGGCCATGCGGGCGCGAGCCACGCGGCTCTTGACCGTGCCCACGGGGACGCGCAGGATCTCGGCGGCCTCTTCATAGGAGAGGCTCTCCACATCCACCAGCACCTCGGCGGCGCGGTAGTGAGGCGAGAGGCTCTGCAGCCCGTCCACAAGGAGGCGGTTCAGCTCACGGTCTTCGGCCTGCTCGTGAGGCAGCCGGGCGCCATCCGCCAGCCAGGGACCGGGGTCCATCTCGTTGTCATATTCGTCGATCTGTTCCAGCGGCAGGGCCGGGCGGCGGTGCAGGCGGCGCAGCTGGTCGTAACAGGCGTTCACCAGCACACGCGTCAACCAACTCCGCAGGACACGCCCGCGAAAGGAGCGCAGGTTGCGAAAAGCCGAGATCAGGGCTTCCTGGACGGCGTCCTCGGCGGCGTCCCCATCCCCCAGGATGTTGGCGGCCGTGCGGAACAGGAAATCCTGGTAGGCGAGGGCAAGGTGGTTGAAGGCTTCCAGGTTTCCGCGCTGGGCTGAACGGATCAGGGCTTCTTCATCAAATGGGAGGGTCTGCATGTGTGCATCCTTTCTGCACACATTCTTTATACTCCGGCGCTGTTACCGGGCTGCAACCGGGACATGGCAATTCTGTAACACGGGATTGCCCCCAATCGAACGCGGATTCATGACACGGCGACCTGCCTGGAGGCGCGGGGGCGGGCAGAGGCGGGCAGGCGCACCGTGAAGACCGTGCCGCGCGGGTCCTCGGTCTGGCTGCGGACGCTCACCTGGCCGTTATGGAGGGCGATGATGCGGCGGACGAGCGCCAGCCCCAGCCCGCTGCCCTCGGTGCCGCGGGCATTGGCCCCGCGGTACAGCTCCTCGAAGATGCGCTCCAGCTCCTCGGCGGGGAGGCCAGGGCCGGAGTCGGCCACCTCCACGACGATGGCGCGCCCGTCCTCCAGGGCGCGCAGCTCCACCGCCTCCCCGGGCGAGGTGAACTTCAGGGCGTTCTCGATCAGGTTGTAGAAGACCAGACCCAGCAGGTCGCGGTCGCCCATGACCGGCGGGAAGGGCCAGGGGACGCGGCTGATCAATACATTGACGGCGCGTGACTCGTAGGCGGGCAGCGAATTGACCGCCGCGACGATATCCTGCAGGACCTCGGGGATGTCCACGGGCAGGTGCTCGAGGGCGCGTTCCTCCAGGTCAGACAGCTTGCGCAGGTCGGCCAGCAGGCGGGACAGGCGGTCCACCGCCCTTCCGGCGTTCCCGGCGGCGCGCTTGCGCTCCTCCTCGGAGGCGGATTCGCGCACATTCGCCAGGGCGGCCTGCAGGCCGGTGAGGGGGTTCTTGATCTCGTGGTCGAGGCGGCGCAGGAAACGGCGCTGGCCGCGCTCCGCTTCGCGCAGGGCTTCAGAGAGCTTCCGGCGGGCGACCAGGTTGGCGCGATGGAAGGCGCCCGTGACCACGGCAATGTAGAGGCTCAACAGGCAGCCCGCCAGGAAGGCGGTCATGCCGATATCGATCTTGAAGACCAGCAGGGGCACGGGATGGAGCCAGGCCTGCGCCAGCGCCGAGGCGATCGCTCCCAGTGTGACAGGCAGGAAGATCAGCAGCGGGGCAAGCCAGGGGCGCTTTTCCAAATCAGCCTTCCCCGTGGATCTCGGCGATGAAGCGATAACCCTCGCCGGGGATGGTCTCGATGAAGCGCGGCTCGGCAGGGTCATCGCCCAGGGCGCGGCGCAGCTCCGCCATGCGGGTGTCCACGGTGCGCGTCCCGGCGGGATATTCCCAGCCCCAGACGGCCTCCAGCAGGCGCTCGCGCTGGACGGCTTCATCGGGATGGATCATCATGTATTCCAGCACGGCCAGTGCCTTGGGGGTGAGGTCAAGGGCCTGGCCCTTGAGAGAGGCGCGGCGCGCGCGGCGGTCCAGGACGAGGTCACCCGAGGTGAGCAGCCAGGAGGTGGAGAGGGAGCGCCCGCCGGGACGGGCGCGGCGCAGCACGGCGCGGATGCGCGCCAGGAGCTCGTGCGGGTCGAAGGGCTTGTTAAGGTAATCGTCCGCGCCCTCCTCCAGGGCCAGGGCGCGCTCGGCGGCCTCGCCCACCTGCGTGAGCAGGATGGCCGGGGTGGAAAGGTCCAGGCGGCGCAGGCGGCGCAGGGCCTCGCGCCCATCCATGCGCGGCATGAGCACATCCAGAATGATCAGGTCGGGCTTGTGGGACTGGACTTTTTCCAGGGCTGCGGCGCCATCCGGGACGACCAGCACATGGAAACCGGCCCGCTCCAGGAAGGGGGCCAGGCTGTCGGCGATGGTGGGGTCGTCGTCTGCAAGCAGGAGGGTGGGGCGCTCGTGGGACATGGGATGGCCTGAGCAGGAGGGCATGAAATGCCCCCCTGGATTTTATCAGCGTTTTGCGGGATGGAAAAAGGGCCTGGTCCAAAAGACCAGGCCCTTCGTTCTCACAGAGCCCGATCAGGGCGCGGGAGGGGTTATTGCGGCGTGGGAGGAGTATTGGTAAACGTGGGCGTCGGCGTCACAGTGAAGGTGGGCGTGGCAGTGAAGGTGGGGGTTACCGTAAAGGTCGCCGTGGGAGGAGTGGTCGTGTAGGTCGCGGTGGAGGGCACGATGCCCGTGCCGGCCACCTTGATGTCCACCCACCAGGACTTGGTCCCGCCCACACCGATGCCGAAGGGCACACCGCTGCCGTTCTGGAACTTCCAGTAGCCGCGATAGCTGCC
>CAZSPX010000209.1:0-5819 GCA_964608885.1 uncultured Anaerolineaceae bacterium
GACGAGGCTTCCGAGATCGAGGTCATCGACCTGCCCCCGGACGAGCTGTTGGTGCGCCTTGGCGAAGGGAAAGTTTATATCCCCGAGCAGGCGGTGCGCGCCCTTCGTAAATTCTTCCGAAAGGGGAATCTTACCGCGCTGCGCGAGATGTCACTGCGGCGCGCCGCGGAACGTGTGGATGACCAGATGCGCTCCTATATGCAAACCCGGGCCATCCAGGGTCCGTGGGCTGCGGGGGAGCAGCTGCTGGTTTGTATCAGTCCCAGCCCGCTGGCGGAAAAGCTCGTCCGCACCACGCGCCGCCTGGCAGATGAGCTTAGCGCCGAGTGGCAGGTGCTATATGTGGAGACGCCGCAGTTCGCCTCGATGTCCCAGCCAAAGCGGGGTCGTGTTGCCGGCATCCTGCAGCTGGCGGAAGATCTGGGTGCTCGCTCACACACTCTCTCCTCGGGCAGCTCCATGAATTCTGCTGCACAAACAATCATAGACTTTGCCCGCAGGAACAACATTACCAAAATTGTCGTGGGGAAACCCTTGCGCCCGCGCTGGCAGGAGCTGTTGCGCGGTTCCCTGGTGGATTCCCTGATCCATAAAAGCGGCGATATCGATGTCTATGTGGTGACCAGTGCCGATAAGCCCTCTTTTCCTGAGGATGAGAATCCACTAAGATTGCACAGCTCTTTCGCCCGTTATCTTTGGGGCATCGCCCTGGTGATGGTTGCCACTTTCGTTGGATTGCTGATTCGAGGCAGCCTCGAAGCGACTAACCTTGTCATGATCTACCTGCTGGCGGTGGTTGTTGCTGCAATTTATCTGGGCAGAGGTCCTGCTATCCTGGTCTCGTTCCTGGGCGTGCTTGCGTTCGATTTTCTGTTCGTTCAGCCGCACTTTACATTTGCCGTTGCGGACACGCAGTATATCCTTACTTTTATTGGTTTGTTCCTGGTTGGGCTTGTCATCAGCCAGCTGGCGGCCCGGGCGAGTGAACAGGCTGAGACAGCGCACGAAAGAGAAGCGGAAACGGCTGAGCTTTACGATCTCAGCCGCGACCTGGCAGCCGCTCCTGATCTGGCCTCCATCCTGCAGGCACTTCAAAAACATCTGGAGCAAACATTCAGCCGGACAGTTGCCGTATTCCTTCCTGCAGAGGACCGGATGAAAGTCCATGTTGTTAGTGAGAACATGCCCCTGGATGAGGAAGAGATGGCAGTAGCCGACTGGGTCTTCCGCCATTCCGAGCCTGCGGGCCGGCATACGAATACATTGCCGGCCGCACAATATCGTTACCTGCCTCTCAAAACATCCAAGGGCGTTATCGGCGTCCTTGGGATCGGCAAGCCCAACACAGCCGATACGGATCTTACTCCGGCGCAGCGGCGGCTCATGGATGCATTTGCCAACCAGGGAGCACAGGCCATTGCACGCGCCCTGCTGGAAGACCAGAACCGCCAGATCGCACTACTTCAATCGGCCGAAAAACTGCAGAACGCCCTGTTAAATTCCATCTCCCACGATTTGCGTACGCCGTTGGTATCCATCACAGGAGCGCTTTCTGCGCTTGATGAAAAATATATTGACCTCGATCAACCAGCGCGCAGCACGCTGATCGAAAACGCGCGGGGTGAAGCAGATCGCCTCAACCGGCTCGTTGGCAATCTGCTCAATATGACACGCATCGAGAGCGGCGCCATCAAGCTTCATCTTGAGCCCTGTGATGTGCAGGATTTGATCGGTACGGCGATCGAGCAGCTGGGCAAGCGCATGGAGCAGAATGTGATCAAGGTGGCTGTGCCCCCGGATTTTCCACTGGTCCCGATGGACTTTACCCTGATGGTGCAGGTCATTGTGAATCTGCTCGAGAACGCGATCAAATATTCACCCAGAAATTCCTTGATCGAAGTATGTGCCTTGCGTGATGACTCAAATGTGCGCCTCCAGGTCCTGGACCGGGGGGTGGGGATCCCTGCCGAAGACCTCTCGAGGGTCTTTGATAAGTTCTACCGTGTTCAGCGCCCTGAGAGTGTAAGCGGTTCGGGCCTGGGCCTTTCCATCAGCAAGGGAATCGTAGATGCCCATGGTGGACAGATCCGCGCCCTGGAACGCGAGGGCGGTGGAACCATTCTTGAAGTGGAATTACACTTACAGCAATGACTGCTCTGAATCAGCGCGTTCTCGTGGTGGATGACGAAGCGCCCATCCGGCGTTATCTGCGTGCCGCGTTGGGGGCGCAGGGACTCACGGTCTATGAGACCGCAACCGGCCTTGAAGCCATCAGCGCGGTGCTCACTCATCGTCCGGATATCATCATTCTTGACCTGGGCCTGCCAGATATTGACGGCATCGAGGTCACGCGCCGTTTACGGGAGTGGTCGCAGATACCCATTATTGTCCTCTCGGTCCGGGAAGCCGAGCAGGATAAGATCGCTGCGCTGGATGCCGGGGCGGATGACTATCTGACCAAGCCTTTCGGCACAGGAGAGCTGCTGGCACGGATGCGCGTGGCGCTGCGCAAACAGGCTGCTGATTCAGGTGAACCGGTCTTTCAATCCGGGGGATTGATGGTTGATTTTTCGCGTCGTATGGTCCTGGTTCAGGACAAGGAAGTACAACTTACCCCCACTGAATATGACCTGCTCAGGATCCTGGTGACCCATGCGGGCAAGGTCCTTACACATCGCCAGCTGCTCCGCCGGGTCTGGGGAGAGGGCTATGACGACATGCACATTCTGCGCGTCAATATCAGCAACCTGCGGGGCAAGCTGGAGCCTGACCCATCGCGTCCCACCTATATACATACCGAGCCGGGTGTGGGCTATCGATTGAAGATCTGATCCCCGCGTCTTGACACTTTCTTGACCTCTTTCCCCGCTCTGTTGACCCCAAATTGACCCCGGATTGAATACACTTTCTAGCTTGGAGAAAGCCTTCGCCAGGCTATTTTGGCTTGCCGCGTGAGGAGGGAGAACGATCCCGTGGATTCTTGCTGATGCCTGCCCTTGCGCGGCAAACCTGCCTGAAGAAACATCTCAGATCGGAAAAATATGATTAACAACAAGGATGCTTCATCGACCTCGATCATTGAACGGGACGCAAGCGGCGCGCCACCGAGGACTCTGCAATCCTGGGTGATCGGTCGTCCCTTATCTACGGCTGACGCGCCTCATCAAACGATAGGCAAGGCTGTAGGGCTGGCAGTCTTTGCATCAGATGCACTTTCCTCCACGGCTTATGCCACGCAGGAAATCTTGGGGGTGGTCGCTGCGGCAGGGATGATCGCGTATGGGTATCTTTTCCCAATCTCCCTGGCTATTGTGAGTCTGCTGGCTATCGTCACCATATCTTACGAGCAGACCATCCATGCCTATCCGGGCGGTGGCGGTGCCTATATTGTGGCACGCGATAACCTCGGCGAACTTCCGGCGCAAACGGCCGGTGCGGCGCTGCTCACCGATTACATCCTTACGGTCGCAGTTTCCGTTTCATCTGGAGTCGCTCAGATCGTCTCGGCTTACCCGGTTTTATTCCCATACCGGGTCTGGATCGCGGTGTTTGCTGTGTTTTTGATCATGCTGATCAACCTGCGAGGCGTCAAGGAGTCAGGCACAACCTTCGCGATCCCAACCTATTTCTTCATATTGATCATGGTCATTACGGTCGGCTATGGTTTCTTCCGGTATTTCAGCGGCTCACTCGGTCTGGTTGTGGATCCGCCGCACTTTGAGGCGCGCACGATCATCACGGCCATCACCCCATTCATCCTGCTGCATGCATTTGCAAACGGCACGACAGCATTGACCGGCGTTGAAGCAATATCCAATGGGATCACGGCCTTCAAGGAACCCCGCAGCAGGAATGCCGGTATCACCTTGATCTGGATGTCGTTGATCCTCGGCAGCCTGTTTCTCGGGCTGTCCTTCCTTACAGGTAAGGTGCAGGGCGTCTTCTCTGAACAGGAGACCATCATCTCACAGCTGGCCCGAACGATCTACGGCGGCAGGGATATTCCCTATCTTATGTTGATCACCGGAACAACGGTCATTCTCATCATGGCTGCAAATACGGCCTTCGCGGATTTTCCTCGCCTGGGGGCGCTTCATGCCGGGGACGGGTTCCTGCCGCGCCAACTCACTTACCGTGGAAGCCGGCTGGTCTTTTCGCGCGGTATCATGGCCCTTGCGGTGATCGCCTCTGCGCTGATCATCGTTTTCCAGGCGAGCGTAACGCGCCTGATCCCCCTGTACGCAATCGGGGTATTCCTGTCGTTCACCCTCTCGCAGGCGGGAATGGCGCGCCGCTGGTGGAAGATCGGCCATCTGAAAGCCGGTGAGGAGGTCATTGAGCCTGGTTCGGTTTTAAAATTTGAAAAGGGCTGGAAAAACCGGATGGTGATCAATGGCTTTGGCGCGGTTTGTACCGCGGTCGTCATGGTGGTCTTCGCGGCCACAAAATTCAGGGAAGGTGCATGGGTCGTTTTGCTCCTTACCCCTGCGCTGGTGGCGGTCTTTTTCTCGATCCATCACCACTATAAGAAATTGGCCCGGGGGCTCTCTCTTTCCAACTTCAATACTGTGCCTCATCAAAAACTGCGGCACCGTGTAATCGTGCCCATCGGTGGTGTGCATCAGGGAACAGTGGCGGCTCTTCATTATGCACGTCAATTATCGTATGATATTACAGCAGTCCATGTAGCCGTGGAGCCGGCCGAAGCCGACAAGGTGCGCCGGAAGTGGGAGACATGGGGCGAAGGAGTCCGCCTGGTGATATTGAATTCGCCGTATCGCCTCTTTCTGGAACCACTGCTGGATTACATTGCGGAGATCCTGAAAAATCGCCAGCCCGGTGAGACGCTGACGATCATCGTGCCGGAATTCATCTCCAACAACCTGCTTGCATCCGCCCTGCACACCCACACGGCAGAAATACTGCGCAGGCAGCTGAAACGCCAGCAGGGCATCGTGATCACGAATGTGCCATATCACGTTGACCCCAAAGTAGACATCCATTTGTGATCAGGTAAGGCTCGCTCCGCCGTACCACTGAAACGACGCGGAGGGGAAATTCCGCTCCGCCTCGCGTTCATGGGCGGGGATTCGAGGCGTATTCGAATTATCCAATTCCCTGGCGTTCACTCCGGGAGGGCGAAACCCCGATGTCCCTTCCTCCGTTATAATCGACCCGTAAAATTGATCTCAAATCACGGGAGTGATGATTATGACCAAGGAACTGCAAGACCTGCTTGAACAGATCGACCACAGCCTCAGCGTCGAGGGGACGCGGGTGAAGGTGGCCGATGAGAAGAAACTGGTCGCCAACATCCACCGGCTGGTGGAGGCCTCCGCCCTCGGCACCGGCGCGGCGGTCGGGTGGGCGCGATATCTCGTCCGCTGCGCCGCGCTGGAGCTGGGCATCGTGCCTGCCTCCATCCACGACCTCTACCTCGCCCGCGGCCGCGGCGAAGCGCCGATGACCTGGTGCACGCCCGCTTTCAACCTGCGCGCCCTTTCCTTCCATGCTGCCCGCACCATGTTCCGGGCTGCCAGCAAGATCAATGCCGGTGCGTTCATCTTTGAGATCGCCCGCTCCGAGATTGGCTACACTGCCCAGCGCCCCGCCGAGTACGCCACCAATATCCTTGCCGCCGCCATCGCGGAAAGCTTTCGCGGCCCGGTCTTCCTGCAGGGCGACCATTTCCAGGTGAGCGCCAAGCGCTACAAGTCCGACCCTGAGACCGAGGTGAAGGCCGTGCGCGACCTCGTCACGGAGGCGGTGGGCGCGGGCTTCTACAACATAGACATCGACACCTCCACGCTGGTGGATAT
>CAZSPX010000210.1:0-5809 GCA_964608885.1 uncultured Anaerolineaceae bacterium
GCCAGGTTGTAGACCTCGCTGGGCCGGTGCTCCTCCAGCAGGGCCAGGAGAGAGCCCTGGTCGTGCAGGTCGCCCTGGACAATGGAAATATCGTCGATCAGGTGCTGGATGCGCTCATAGTTCATGGTGCTGGACCGGCGCACCAGACCCACCACGCGATAGCCCTTCTGAAGCAGGTTCTCCGCGAGATAGGAACCGTCCTGGCCGTTGATGCCTGTGATGAGAGCGGTCGGCATGGGATCTCCTCAATCAAAATTCAGTTGCTGAATTATAACGCACATCAGGGCCGCCGGGGCTGGCCTGCCCGATCTCTCAGCCAGCCGGTGAGGGCGATCACGCCCCACAGGCCCAGGATCAGCGCGACCATCCAGCCGAAAGGCAGCCGGCCGCCCCACTCCAGGTAGCGGCTGGCGTACCACTGGGCGAAGACCAGCAGGAAAGCCGCCTCCATGAGCAGGATGCGCCCGAACCACGGGCTTCGCTGCTGCCTCCATTGTGCCCAGGCATGCCCCGCGACCAGCGCCTGCCACATGAACAGGATGGCCCGGTAGCGGGGATTGTCCCACTGGTCCCCGCCGCCGCGCAGGGCTGCCAGCAGCACCCATCCCCAGGCCGCCGCCGCAAGCCACAGCCACAAACGGCGGTCCGCGTCCTTTGCCGCGCCCGGCAGGAGCGCCAGGACCAGCACGGGCATCAGCATGTACCAGCCCGCCGCTCGCAGCAGTCCGATGATCCGCCAGAGCGCCGTGGTGGGCTCCAGGAATACAGGCGGGAGCACCGGCTGGAAAATGCCATACACGGTCACGAAGGGCAGCCTCAGCCATTGGGGCATCTGTTCGAAGATCAGTTGGACGCGGCCCGAGCTGCGCTCCAACTGGTACATGTCCCACTTGACGGCCAGGCGCAGCCAGTTATTGACCACCCCGAAGGGAGTGGCCGCCCCCAGGTTGCCCTCCGGGTCCAGCGCGGAGGAAAGGGCGAAGAGACCCAGCAAAAAGATGGCGGCCGCGGCTGCCACGGCCCACCAGGGCAGGCCGCGGTTCGCGCCTGAGAAGTAGTACCAACCCGCAAGGATGACCAGCGTCACCAGCACCACCGCCGGCGAGACCAGCAGCATCCCCCCCAGCGAGACCCCGATCCAGGCCCAGCCGCCCCGCTTCCCAAGCTCGTGCCATTCCACGAAGCCCCACAACGCCAGCGCGCTCAGGCCCATCAGCCAGGGCTCGCGCATGGCCGAGCCGCCCAGCAGCACCGCTTCCGGATACAGCGCATAGATCCATGCGGCCGCCAGCGCAGCCGCCCTCCCCCATTTGACCGCGGCTGCCTTCCACAGGAAGGGCAGCCCCAGCGAGGCACTCAAGGCCGTCAGCAGCACCAGCAGCAGCGGACGGTGCGCATCCGGGGATAGATAGCGATAGACCATCGCGCTGAAAGCCAGCAGCCCGCCGTATTGATCGTAGGCATATTTCTCGCTGAAGGCATCCAGGATGGGCCTCTCTGAAGCGGCCAGGTCCCATGCCTGCGCATCCCGCCGGTGCGCGTCGGTATAGACAAAACCCGCCTGATCGTCCGGCTCGGGATAGCCGCCATGGGGCAGCAGGAGATAGGTGGCCGCTCCGCCCGCAAGGCGGAGTCCGAAGGCCAGCGCCGCCATCCACACCAGGACCCTGCCTGCCCCGGCCCACTGGATCGCCAGGGTCAGAAGAAGCAGGGAGATAAATAGGAGGAAGGAGAACGCAAGCCAGCCGGTCAGCCACGGGCCCCCCTGCCAGTAGGAAAGCAGGGCCCCGGCCAGCAGCGAAAGGGGGAGGATCCACAGGATTTGGCGGCGGAGGCTCATGGCTCCACTTTTACCACAAACGCAGCCCGGGAGGCCATTGCGAGGCGAGGCGCTGCTCAGGCTCCCGCGGCGGGGTGGATATTCGTAAAACCGCCCAGCCCCAGGATCCTCTGCTCGCGCGCCCTCCACGTGTATTTTTCCACGAACCGGCGTGCCTGCCGCCCCAATCCAAGCCTGCGCCTCTCATCCAGGAGCAGCGCCTCGATGGCCGCCTTCCAGGCGCTCACATTCCCCGGCTCGCACAGCACAGCGTTGTTCTCGTTGAGCACCTCCCGGATGGAGGGCAGGTCCGCGGAGACGATGGCACGCCCCGCTGCCATGTACTCGAACATCTTCATGGGATTGATGACCTCGCCGATATCCTGCCCGCTGCTGGCCTCGATGGAGCGACTGTAGGGCATGAGCAGGATGTCCGCGGCAGCCTGGTGGAGGGGGATCTGGCGATGCTCGAGGAAGCCGGTCATCGTCACGTTGGTGATCCCGGCTTCGGCCAGCCTGCCGCGCCAGGTCTCCACCAGGTCGGGTGTGCCTCCCACCCACAAAAAACTGAGTTGCGGGAGCTGCCGCGCCAGCTCCAGGAGCAGGTCCGCGCCGCGACCCGGGTAGATATGTCCGGTGAACCCCGCCGTCAGCCCGGAGAAAAGGTTCAGGCGGCGGCGGGCCTCTTCCGGCTCCGGCAGGTCCGCATAGCTCTCCAGGTCCACGCCGTTGGGGGCCACCAACACCTCTTCGTCGGGGAAATTCAGCCCCGTGGAGCGCTCCAATGCCTGGCGCAGCGTCTGCGTGGTGACCGTCATCAGCTTGCGGCCGCGGCTCTTCCAGAACTGCCGCAGCCACCACGCTCCCATCCGGCCGGACACATCCGCGTGCATCTCCAGCACCACCGGGGACCCGCTCCACAACCCCAGCGCCGCGGATTGCGGCAGCCAGGTGTAGATCAGCCCGGCGCGGTAGCGCCGCGCCGCGAGCTGCGCCAGCAGGATGAAATCGAAACGTTTCAGGCGCGCACGGGAGGCGATCTGCTCCAGCTCCGGGGAGCGGTGCAGCCCGTAATGCGCCAGCAGGGTCGCCGGGGCGGGGCGCTCGGTCTCGCACGGGGCGAACATGCGCACCTCATGCCCCAGGTCAAGGAGCGCCTGCGTCACCTGCATGGCCTGGATCGAGTTGGCGGTCAGGGAGGGGATGCGCGAGTTGGTGATGGCTGCGATCCTCACGCGGCCGTCTCCTGCGTGCGAAGCGATCGCTTCCGCACCTCCTGCACCCCGCGCCAGGCCATGAAGCCCACCGAGGCCAGGTAATAGAACGAAAGCAGCGCCGCCTCCGCCGGATATCCAAAGCGCGGCACGATGAAGAAGGCCAGCACGACCTTCACCAGGCCCACAAGCAGCGTCGTCCAGATCGGCACATCCGGCAGGCCGAGCGCCAGGAGCAGCGGGCGGTTCCAGAACAGGGTGTAATTGAAGCCCAGCCCGATCAACAGGATCAGCAGGGCCGGATAGGCGTCCACATACTGCCGGCCGTAGATCCACAGGATCCATCTCCCCAGGACCACGAAGGCCATCATCTGGAGGAGGTTGTAGGCCAGCGAGAGGGTCGTAACCTTGCGCAAAAAGTCCTTGAGGCGGGGCCAGGCCTGCTGGACGATCAGCCGGTTGACCTCGGGATAGACCGTGGCGATGAGCGGATCGGCGGCCACTGCCAGCAGGCTGACGATGGCGAAGGCTGCCTTGTAATACCCGGCCGCCTCCGGGTTCAGGAAGAAGCCCACCCACAGCAGTTCGCTCTCGCGGAAGATCTTGATGAGCGTGGCGCTGATATTGGAGCTCACCGCAAATCGCAGCGGCGCGCGGGCCGGGCCCAGCGCCTGCAGCGGGGTCCTCCACCAGCCGGCCCCCAGGGTCTGGCGGAGCTGGCGCTGCGCAGTGAAGAACATCCCGAGCCCCAGGATGAGCTTTCCCAGCAGGTAGGCCGAAAGCGCCAGCAGGAGACCGCCCCTTCCCAGCAGCCCCGCGGACATCAGGAGCAGCGCCGCCGCGCTCTGGATGAGGTTGATGCGCCCCTGCTGCTTGATCTGCCCGGTGACCTGCAGGATGCCCGCCGAGGTCTCGTAGTTGAAGTTCGCCAGCAGACCAATGGCAAAAAAGACGAACAGCCAGGCTGTCCCGGGGGTCTTGGCGATGAAGGTCTCCGCCAGGCCTGAAGTGAGCAGCACCGCCAGGAAAGCCAGCGCCGAGACCGCGGCCTCAGCCAGGGCCGCAGCCTTGATCAGCGCGGCAGCCTTCTGCTCCTCGCCTTGCTCCAGGTACTCCCCGCCATAGCGCACCACCAGCTCGCTCATGCGGAAGGAGAGGATGCTGTTCACAGTGGAGGCAAAACCCATGATCAGCCCCGCCAGGCCGTACCCTGCCGCTCCCAGCAGGCGCGCTGACAGGATGCCTGTCAGGAAATTGAGGGCCAGGCTCAGGCTGTTGGTGCTGAACAGGTGCGCGCTGTTGCTCAGGACCCGCCCGAACAGGGCATCCTGGCGCAGGGAGGCGATTCGCTCGTTCAGGGAAGGCATAGGCGCTCGGGCCGTCAGGTCGTGATGATCTCCCTGGCCCACTCACGCTCGGCGTTGTACCACTCCACCAGATTCTGCACGCCTTCGCGCAGCCCCACCCGGGGCTCCCACTGGAGCAGCTCCTGCGCCTTGGAGACATCCGCCCAGTTGGAGCGCATGTCCGCAAGGTTGGGCGGCCCGTATTCCACCAACGCCTCTTTCCCCACGCATTCCTCGACCAGCTTGATGAGCCTGTTGATCGTGATGACCTCGTGCCCGCCCAGGTTGATAATCTCGAATCCCAGCGGGCGCAGCCCGGCAATGATGCCGCGCGCAATATCGTCTATGTAGGTGAAGCCGCGCGATTGCTCCCCGTCCCCGTTGACGCGCACGGGCCGCCCCTCGCTGATCCACTGGACGAAGCGGAAGATCGCCAGGTCCGGGCGTCCCGCCGGGCCGTAGACGGTGAAGAAGCGCACCACGGTCACGTCGATCCCGTGCAGGTGATGGTAGGCATGCGCCATGGCCTCCGCGCCCTTCTTGCTGGCGGCATACGGCTGGAGCGGTTCGCTACTCGAGGCGGTCTCGGGCGTGGGATAGGGCGGGTTGGCTCCGTAGATGCTGGAGGTGGAGGCCAGGATGAACTTGGGGATGCCGCTGCGGCGGCAAAGCTCCAGCATGTTCAGCGTGCCCAGGATGGTCGATTCCACGAACACCCAAGGGTTCTCCACGCTGGCCCGCACGCCCGCCCAGGCCGCCAGGTTGATCAGGCCGTCATACTGCCCCTCCAGCGCGGGGAAGACCTCCCCCTTCTCCGCGATGTCCATCCTGTGAAAGGTGAATCCGGGCAGGGACTGCAGGCGCCTCAGGCGGTATTCCTTCATGCGCACGTCATAGGCTGCGTTCACATTGTCCACGCCCGTGACCGTGTGTCCCTGCCCGATCAGCATCTCACTGGTGCGCGCCCCGATGAAGCCGGCCGCGCCCGTGACCAGGTAGTTCGCCATCAGAGCCTCTCGACCTTGTCGCTTTCCTTGCCAAGTTTGCCGGTGGCATTGCGGCTGTCGAAGACGAATTTGGCAGAGTCGATGATGGCCGGATAATCATAGGACGAATGGTTGGTGATGATCACCACCGCATCCGCGGCGCGCACGGAGGCCATCACATCCTGCACGCTGTCCATCCTCCAGCCCTCGTACTCGTGGTGCAGGTGCGGGATATGGGGGTCATGATATTCCACCTGTGCGCCTTTGCGCCGCAGCAGCCCGATGACGTCCAGGGCCGGCGACTCGCGCACATCGTCGATATCGGGCTTGTAGGCTGCCCCCAGCACCAGGACGCGCGCACCCTTCAGGGCGCGGCCCCGCTCGTTCAGGCCTTCCATGATGCGCTGCACCACGTAGCGCGGCATGTTGGTGTTGATCTCGGAG
>CAZSPX010000211.1:0-5800 GCA_964608885.1 uncultured Anaerolineaceae bacterium
GCCTGTGCGGAGCAGGCGGGGTCTTTGCGGACAAACCGGTCCTCTTTGGAGGGGGCGCCGGAGCGAGAACCATATTCGATCTGATGGTCGCACAGGTGCGCGCCGCAGTCGAGCCGGATACCTGGGACCGCGAGTTCGCGCAGGGGGCTCTATTACCCCTGGATGAGGCGCTGGATCTCGCGGGAGAGGTACTATAAGGGGAGCGAATCTTCGCGGGCTTCGTCCAAGATCAGAGATCTGCCGGATCGGGGCAGTCAAACGGAGTGGAAGACGCTTCAGCCCGGGGGTTCAAATATTCATGGCTGCTTGCGTTCCTTCCCTGTATCCCATTTTCAATCGTGACGCCCATACAATGACCAGCGCGATCAGGGCAGCAAACCCCATAAAAAGGGCGTAGAAGGCTACACGGTCGGTGCCTGTGAATACAGACGAGCCAATGGACCCCATCAGATTCGACAGGAAATGGAATAACATCACCGCCGGGAGGCTGCCTCCGCTGCGATTAAAGATCCAGGCAATGATCAACTGGAATGTAAAGGAAAAAATAAGGATATCGAACCAGTAAAGGTTCCCGGATAGAAATAACGGCAGATGCCAGAGGGAGCGAAAGACTCCCAGAACGAGGGCGGCAATCAAAGGGCCGTTCGTACGGTTCGCGAAGCGCTGTTGTAGTTTTGGCAGAGCAAAGCCGCTCCAGCCGATCTCCTCCCACTGGCCGCCCAACAGCAGGAGCTGGAGGACCACTCCCATCGCGGGTAGCTGCAGAGGCGAAGACTGGGTTGCACCTCGAAGGATGTTGGCGATGAAGGCCATTCCCTGGTAGGCCAGGATGATCGCGGGGCCGATGAGATACCATTTGCCGGCACGGAAGTTCGTAAGGCGCTGCCAGAGCTCACGCAAGCCGGCCCTGCCTGAGGCGAGCGCCAGAGTGATGACGGCAGCCAGCGCGGGGCCATGCGGGAGGATGCCACCCTGTGCAAAGGGGATCGACCACCAACTCAAAGGATAGGTCAACAGGAAGAATAGCGGCAGTTCGTATCTGGAAAAGATGTTCCGGGGCCTGTTCATCAGATACCTCCAAAAAGAGCGCGAACACTTAACAATAATGCGCAGGACCCTCGATGAGTTTTGTATCCCCTCGTCCGGCAAGATCAACCTGGGCCGGTTGGTTGGCGCCTACACTGTTTCCATCATACGCTTTCGAGGCCGGTTAGTCAACAGTTTTTCTTTTTGGAAAGGAAATCCATAATAAAAGTCTCTCCAGGTGGCAAGGACTCTTGAGCTACCTCAGCAGACCTTTCCAGCTAAGAAGCGGCTTTAGGCATCCAGAAGACCATCAGGAGCGAGGCAAGCAGGGCCAGCGAGCCGCCGAAGAGGAAGGGCGCGGAGGGGCCGAACCCGCTCCAGCCAGCGGCGCCCTGCCAGAGGAGGCCCGCGATCAGGGAGGAGGGAAAGGCCAACAGGCCGATGATGGCATTATAGGTGCCGTAAGCCGTGCCGCGCAGGTTCTCGGGGACCAGGTCCGCGACCAGGGCGTTGGCGCTGCCGTAGGCCATCCCGTAATAGAGGCCGTACACCACATACAAGGCCCAAACCTGCCAGGCCGACCTGGCCAGAGCGAAACCGAAATAGATGGCGGCGTAGACCAGCCAGCCGCCAATGATGAGCCGCCGCCTGCCGATCCGGTCCGAGAGGGAGCCGGCGGGTGTGGAGATGAGCGTGTAGATCAGGTTGAACATGGCGAGCATGACCAGGATGCCCAGGACCGAGACGCCCAGGTTCTGGGCGCGCAGGACCAGGAAGGCGTCGGAAGAGTTGCCGAGGGTGAAGAGGCTCACGATCACCAGGAAGATGCTGAAGGGGCGGCCCATGCTGCGCAGGGAGAACTTCGGCGCGGCACGCTGACCCTGGACGGCCACATCCCTGGCCCCGATGGCGAGGGACAGCACCGCAAGGAAGGCCGGCAGCAGGCTGATCAGCACGATCGTCTGGAAGGTGGATTTCGAGAGGTCGAGCGTGTTCTTTTGCGCCAGCCAAACGACCAGTACGGCGATGAGGATGCCGACCAGCGCGCCGGCGGTATCCATGGCGCGGTGGAAGCCAAAGGCGAGGCCGCGCGTCTCTTTGGTGACGGAATCGGCCACCAGGGCGTCACGCGGCGCTGTGCGGATGCCCTTGCCCACGCGGTCCGCCCAGCGCACCCCGGCGATCAGCTCCCAGGTGGAGGCGATGTAAAAGAAGGGCTTGAAGACCGCCGACAATCCATAGCCGATGACGGCCAGCCACTTGCGCCCGCCGAGCCGGTCGGAAAGCCAGCCCGAGAAGAGCTTGAGGATGCTGGCGGTGGCCTCGGCGATGCCTTCGATCAGGCCGATGATATTGGTCTTTACGCCCAGGACATTGGAGAGGAAGAGGGGCAGGATGTTGAGCACCATCTCGCTGGAGACGTCCATTAAGAAGCTGGTGAGGCCCACCGCCCAGACGTTGCGGGGAAGGTCGCGGATGGAGGCGCGCCGAGCCGGGGTTACGGAGGAGTCTGACATATGATTCCTGTACTTAATGAATTTGGGGACCCAGGCCCGGCGTGTGCCGGAGGCGAGGCCACCCTGAAGGGTGATTATAGTACCGCCCATGCGCGCTGCGATGGCATTATTCTCCATCCGAAAAACGAGGGGCGTCTTCCTTCAAGTCCAAAACCATCTGTCACCAGGACATCCTCCTGCCAGCAGGCACTCTCACAGGCCCGGCCCGATCCCGGAATCGTTGATTAATTCAATTCTGCCTCAACCCCTCCCCCGACCGGTATATATGGGGGGAGACAAGTTGAAAAGAAGGAATTCCGTCCATATATGGGGGCAGGCCGGGGAGGAATTGATCCTCGAAAAATTCCCTGCCTCCTCTGCGCTTTGAGGACCCATGCCTCCCCCCGGTTGTCACTTCGCCCCGAGACCTTCCCACAGGCCGGGACATCTTTAAATTTCCCATGTATACATTATAGAACATATGTTCTGATTTGTCAAGCCTTTATCCGCCTCTTTGCAAGCAGCGTGGGACCCAGGCAAGACAAAGCCTCCGGGACGCCCCCCGGAGGCCTGGAGTATTCTGCCCTGCCCGGCTACTTGTTGAGCGCATAGGCTGCCAGGAACTCATCCCAGCCGGTATCCAGGGCAAAACCAATGGTGGTGTGATAGTAGAGGTAATCCTCCGCTTCGGAGGCCTTGGAGATGTGATAGATGGTGATGCCGTGGGCGTCGCGGTAGGCATTGACATGCCGCTCATATAAAACCACATCCTGGAGGGTGTCCATCACGGCCTGGCCGCTGAGGTTGATATCCCGGTCGCTGACCCGGCGGTTGATCTCGTAGGCCATGTCGTACAGGTCCTTGTCCACGACCGCCTTCCAGAAGGAGCGCGTGGCGGTGAAGGCCTGGTTATATCTGGCGCGGTTGGCGGGCAGGCCGCGGGTCAATGCCAGCGACCAATCGTCCAGCGCGGCCAGAAGCGGATCCAGGCGGGAATCCACGGCCACGGCGGACCAGGTCTTATCGGCGGTGGCGCTTTTGGTGAAGGCCACCGCCAGCTGGTCAGCGGTCATTCCCGGGGTCTTGATCAACTGCGGGAGGACGAGGTCGTACTGCAGCCCCTCCGAGAAGACGAACTCCTGCGAGGAGGTCACGGCGGTGGCATGGCCGTGCCAGAGATCAAAGATCTCGATGGAGGCCATGTTGCAGCCGTCATAGGCGACCACATCCATAAACCCGAGAGAGGGGATGACCGGCTTCAACTCCTCATAATCCATCGTGTCCTGATCGGTATCATCCCGCATCACCTTGCCGGGATGCCAGTTCCAGCCGTGACCCCAGAAGACCAGCGCGTAATGATCGGCAGGGTAGGCGGCTTTCGACCAGGTGACAAACTCGAGCAGGGTCTGCGGGTCGGCCATATCCCTTTCCCCCCAATCCCTGACCGCGCTGCGGGCATCGGCCTTCATGCCCTTCGTAATGTGGAAGAGTTTGGTGCTATGCCAGTCATCATAGCTGGTATCGTAACCGGGGATGCGGTCCACAAGGGCCACCACCTGAACGGCCGCAGTGGAGCCCGCGGCGGCAAGCTCCTGCTCGATATCGCCCACCACGTAGCCTTCCAGGTCATTATCCCCGGACATGTACACCATCACGGTCCATTTGGCCTGCGGGGGAGGTGGCGCAGCGAGGGCGTTCCCGGTGAGGGAAAACAGCAGGACGAAGACGAGCAGGCTCGAACCGATCAACTGAATCCGGTGCATGGGTTCTCCTCCGGCGTGAATAGGATCAAGTTCATAGGAAAACTCTAACATAAATGCAGGACAGTTTCAAGCAGGCCCGGGTCCGGCGGATCTGCAACCAACCCGCCGGCCACCCGTAGGTAATTAAAAGGAGTTTCCCATGACACAAGCGCATTCCATCGAACCAGAACGGGGGATTCCCGCCGAGGCGATCGGCCCCGTGGAAGCTGAACGCAAGACGGTCAACTGGCCGCACGTGTGGGCCTTTCTCGGGCTGGCCTTCGGGCTGACCTGGCTCCTCAACCTGATCATGTATTTGAACGGGGGATTGGCGAACCCGGCTGCCAGGCTGCTGCTCCAATTCCAGATGCTCATGCCAGCCTTTGCAGCCATGCTGCTCGGGATGTTCGTCTTCCGGGAGAGCCCGCTCTACAAGACGAAGCACACCCCGGCGCGATGGTTCGTCTATTACTATTTCCTCATGACCTTCGCCTACCTGGCCGTGGCGGTGCTCGAGCTGGCGCAGCCGGGCCAGGGGATGGCGCTCACCCCCTACCTGCTGATCCTCAGCGTGGCAGGGCTGGTGCTGCTGCTGGTGCTGCGCTGGCGCGGCGGGCCGCAAGCCCTTGCAGGGGCAGGCATGGCGGGCGGGAACTGGCGCAGCTGGCTGCTCTACGGGCTGGGCCTGGTGGTCTTCTGTTTCGTGGAGCTGCTGCTCAACTATGTTCTTAAGCTCGGCAAGCCCGCCGACCTGGCGGCGATGTACCCTCCCGGCGCAGCCGCGGGGATCCCGCCGATGGCGCTGGTGGCTTCCGCGCTTTTCAACGCGATCGTGGTCGGGCCGCTCCTGGGGCTGATCATCACCTTCGGCGAGGAGTACGGCTGGCGCGGCTATCTGCAGAGCGAGCTGGTCCGGCTGGGGCGCATCCGCGGGGTGGGGCTGCTGGGGGTCATCTGGGGCATCTGGCACTGGCCGGTGATCTGGATGGGCTACAACTACCCGGGCCAGCCGGTGCTGGGCTCGGTGCTGATGGTGGTCTTCACGGTGCTGCTGGCCTACTTCCTGGCCTACGCGGTGTTCAAGTCCAGGGGGGTGTGGACGGCGGCGTACCTGCACGGCCTGTTCAACCAGACCCTGGCGATCATCATGCTGGCGATCTACATGCCCACCAGCATCATCTGGTCCTTTACCATTGGCATCCCCGGTCTGCTGCTGGCGGTGCCGGTCATCCTGCTGATCCTGCGCGATCCCGTGTGGAGGGAAACCGATTAGTTCTTCCCTGAAAAGTGCAGGTGAACAAGGGACGATCACCGGGGCAGGCTTGAGAGCCTGCCCCGATTTGATCCATGAGCCGTCCGGTCGTGTACACCGGGTCCTATGTGATGGAGGGCGATCATAAAACAGGCTTTGAATGCCTTTAACCTTAAAAAAACTTGAATCATGAAATGTAATTGGCTAAGATAATCCTATTAGAAATATTTAGAAAGAGGAAATACGATGCCTGAGCCAATTGTTTTTATCAGCCGAAACAGGAT
>CAZSPX010000212.1:0-5754 GCA_964608885.1 uncultured Anaerolineaceae bacterium
GGGAGGGGAAATCCGTTCATCCCATGCGGGAGAGCCATGCGATGAAACTGAAAGCCGCCAAATTGGAGAACCCCCTCTCAAAACCCGCCTCGCGTACCATGAGCATGCGCCGGAGGGAGGCTGTCTGGGGTTACATCTTCATCAGCCCCTGGCTGATCGGATTCCTGGTCTTCACGCTCGGCCCGATGATCGCCTCGCTGGTGCTCTCCCTGACCGAATACAATATCACGACCGCGCCGATCTTTACGGGCCTTGGGAACTATATCAAGCTCTTCACCGGGGACCCCAAGTTCTGGCACTCGCTGGGCATCACGTTCCGGTTTGCCCTGATCGCGATTCCCCTCAACCTGACCTTTGGCTTTGTGCTGGCCTTGTTGCTCAACCAGAACGTACCCGGCCAGGCATTCTGGCGCACGGTCTACTATCTGCCATCCGTGATTGCAGGCGTGGCAGTGGCCATCCTGTGGAGCCTGATCTTCAACCCGCGCTTTGGGATCCTGAACTGGCTGCTCAGTCTGGTGGGGATCGATGGGCCGGGCTGGCTTTCCAGCCCGGATTGGGCGGTCCCGGCCCTGATCATCATGAGCCTGTGGAGCGTGGGCGGCGGGATGATCATCTATCTTTCAGGCCTGCAAAGCATCCCGACGGCCCTGTACGAAGCGGCGGAGCTGGATGGCGCCAGTTCCGCGCAGCGCCTGTTCCATATCACCATCCCCCTGATGTCTCCCGTGATCTTCTACAACCTGGTGATCGGGATCATCGGCACCTTCCAATATTTCACCGAGGTGTATGTAATCACCGCCACGGCGGATACCGGCCTGGGCGGACCGGCCGAGGCAACGCTCTTTTATAACGTATACCTGTACAGCAATGCGTTCCGCTACCTCAATATGGGCTATGCGTCTGCCATGGCATGGGTCCTGTTCGTGATCGTGCTCGGCCTGACGCTGCTGGTTTTCAGGAGTTCGGCCTTCTGGGTCTATTACGAAGGCGAACTGCGGAAATAGGATCGCGGCCCGGGAGGCGGCCCGGGCAAGGAGACCCAAGGCATGATGGGCAAAAGAACGCGCGACTTGATCAACCGAATTTCCGTGCTGATCCTCTTGATGATCGGCATGGTTGTCGTCATGACACCCCTGGTGTGGATGCTGATCTCGGCCCTTAAGAGCCAGGATGCTGTCAACACCAACCCTCCGCAGTGGATCCCAAGTGAGCAGATCCGGGTCGAGGTGGACGGGAGAAATGTCTTCCTGTACAACATCGAGGTGGACGGGGTCTTGCGGCAGCTGGCGCTGATTAACAAGGAGGGGGTGACAGGAACCTTTGTGAACCCGGAGAACCCGCAGGAACGTTATCAACTGCCGGTGACCTCAGGAACACGCGCCACGCGTGTGTATTTCCACTGGGAGAATTTCGTACTGGCCGTCACCAAGGTGCCGTTCTTCCACTACCTGATGAACACCCTGATCATCGTAGTGTTCGGAACGCTGGGGACCCTGGTTTCGTGCACCCTGGTCGCTTACGGATTTGCCCGGTTCCGGGCAAGGGGCCTGAACCTGCTCTTTTTGATCCTGCTCTCAACCGTCATGCTGCCTCCCCAGGTCACACTGATCCCGGCTTTTATTCTTTTCAAGAAGATCGGCTGGTATGATACCCTGTACCCTTTGATCATCCCGGCTTTTTTTGCGAATGCCTGGGATGTCTTCCTGCTGCGCCAATTCTTCATGACGCTCCCGACCGAGCTGGATGATGCAGCGCGGATCGACGGGGCGGGACCGCTGCAGATCCTGTGGCATGTGATCCTGCCGCAGTCCTACCCGGTGATTGCAACGGTGACCATTTTCAGCGTGTTGTATGCCTGGAATGATTTCTATGCACCTCTCATCTACCTGCAAAGTGAAAGTCATTGGACCGTGGCGCTCGGGCTGCAAGCCTTCAGCGCGGTATTTACCAAACAGACCCACCTGCTGATGGCGGCTTCAGCGCTGATGCTGATCCCGCCCGTGCTGCTTTTCTTCTTTGCCCAGAGACTTTTTATCCAGGGCGTGGTCGTATCCGGAATCAAAGGATAGGAAAATGCAAAAATTTCCGCAAGATTTCATCTGGGGGGCAGCCACGGCTGCTTATCAGATCGAAGGGGCCTGGAATGAGGACGGCAAGGGTGAGTCCATCTGGGACCGCTTCTGCAAGACGCCGGGGAACGTCTCGGATGGGCATACCGGGGAGGTGGCCTGTGACCACTACCACCGCTGGCAGGAGGACATCGGGCTGATGAAGCGGCTGGGGCTGCAGGCCTATCGATTCTCGGTCTCCTGGCCGCGCGTCCTGCCGCAGGGACGCGGCCCTGCCAACCTGAAGGGACTGGAATTCTACGACCGCCTTGTGGACGGGCTGCTGGAGGAGAAGATCGAGCCGTATCTGACGCTCTATCACTGGGACCTGCCGCAAGCCCTCCAGGAGGAGGGCGGCTGGGCGAACCGCAGCACCGCGCACGCCTTCGCCGACTATGCCGTCCTGATGGTCAGGCGGCTGGGAGACCGTGTGAAATTCTGGACGACCTTCAACGAGCCGGGTGTGACGGTCTTCGAAGGACACCTGCGGGGCGAGCATGCCCCGGGCATCCGCGATCCCAAAACAGCCTACCAGGTGATGCATCACGTGAACGTGGCCCACGGGCTGGGGATGCAAGCCATCCGTGCGGCGCAGCCGGGTCTCCAGGTGGGCATCGTATTGGACCTGTGGGGGCATGACCCGGCCAGCGATGATCCGCAGGATGTGGCCGCGGCGGAACGCGCCTGGCAGAGCGGGCAGACCATCTTCCTCGACCCCCTGCTGACGGGGCACTATCCCCAAAGATTCCCGGAGATCGTGGGGGAGAACATGCCTGAGATCAAGGATGGCGACATGGCGCTAATCGCCCAGAAGCTGGATTACCTGGGCGTCAACTTCTACTCGCGCAACCTGTACAACGCGCAGGGACAGGTCCAGCCCGTGCCCGGCTCGGAATATACCGAAATGGGATGGGAGGTGCATTCCCCGGCCCTCTACCGCATCCTGACACGCATCAACCGGGATTATCATCTGCCGCCGCTCTACATCACGGAGAACGGGGCAGCCTTCAAGGATGAGCTTACCCCGGACGGACAGGTCCATGACCCGCGCCGCATCCAGTATCTGAAGGATCATTTCCTTGCAGTGCGGCAGGCCATGCAGGAAGGGGTAGACCTGCGCGGGTACTTCGTCTGGTCGCTGCTGGACAACTTCGAGTGGAGCTTTGGATACACGCGCCGCTTCGGCATTGTGCGCGTGGATTACGATACACACCAGCGCATACTGAAGGACAGCGCGAAATGGTATTCGCAGGTCATTGCAGATAACGGGGTGGAAGCCTGAGGCGGCTCCATGAAGAGCGATAAGGTATGGGGCGGGATCGAGGCGGGCGGCACCAAGTTCCTTTGCGCTGTCGGCAGCGATCCGCAGAACATCCTTGCGGAGAGACGCATTGAAACCACCGCTCCCGGCGAGACCCTGGAAAAGGTCTGCAACTTCTTCAGGCCCTATGTGCGCGCCGGACAGGTGAGTCGCCTCGGCGTCGGCTCATTCGGCCCTCTGGATCTTGACCCTGCCTCGCCCTCCTATGGGAACATCACCTCCACGCCAAAACCCGGCTGGCGGGATACGCCGCTGGTTCGTACCCTGCGCGAGGCCCTGGGGTTGGAGGTGGCTCTCGATACGGATGTCAGTGCGGCTGCCCTGGGCGAGTATCTATGGGGGGCCAACCGGGGTCTGGATCCCTGCCTCTACCTGACCGTTGGGACGGGGATTGGCGGAGGTCTCATCAAGGATGGCCGCCCCTATCACGGGCTGCTCAGCCCTGAAATGGGGCATCTACGCGTGCCTCACGACCTGGAGCGCGACCCCTTCCCGGGTGCATGCCCCTTCCATCAAGACTGTCTGGAGGGGCTGGCAGCCGGCCCAGCCATCCGGGAGCGGTGGGGCCTGGCGGGGGAGGAACTGGCAGATGAGCATCCCTTCTGGGAGTTGGAGGCGGAATACCTGGCACAGGCGCTGGCGGCTCTGATCCTCATCGCCTCGCCCCGGCGCATCATCCTGGGCGGCGGCATCATGGAGAGGCGGTTCCTCATTGGGAGCGTTCGTACAAAGGTCGGGGAGCTATTGAACGGCTACGTTCAGCACCCGTTCATCACGCAGAACATTGAGGAATATATCGTCCCGCCCGGGCTGGGAAAACGCTCTGGACTGCTCGGGGCGATCGCCCTTGCGAAGGCTCAGGAGACAGCATGAGGATCGCCTTTTCGGGGACGGGCTATATTAACAAGATCCATGCGCGCGCCGCGCAGGCCTGTGGTGCAGAGCTGGCAGCGGTCGCGAACCACAGGCCGGAGTCGATGGCAGCATTTGCCGCGCAATACGGCATCCCACGCAGCTATGCCTCGGTGCGGGAAATGCTGGCCGATGGGGATGTGGATGCGCTGGTGGTGAGCACGCCCAACAACCTCCATCTGCCCGATGCGGTCCAAGCGCTGGAGGCTGGCGTGCACGTGATGGTGGAGAAGCCGATGGCGCAGAATGCGCAGGAGGCCCGGGCGATGTGCGCGGCCGCGGAGAAGAGCGGGAGACTTCTCATGGTGGCGCACTGCTACCGGTTCGACCCGGAGGTGCGCTGGCTGAAGGAGAATGCCGGGAGGCTGGGGAAGATCATTCGCACCCAGGGATACGGCGTCCATGCCAACTGGGGGCCGGCTGGGTGGTTCACCGAGAAGCGTTTTGCAGGCGGCGCAATGGTGGATATGGGCGTTCACGCCATTGATACGACCCGCTTCCTGCTGGGCGACCCGCATCCGGTCTCTGTTTTTGCCCGCATCGGGACGTACTATGGAGATTACGATGTGGACGACACGGGCGTGTTCCTGGTGGAATGGGACAACGGCGTGACCTCCTATTTCGAATGCGGGTGGTGGCAGCCGCACAGCGATGGGCCGCAGGCCGCCACCCGGCTCTACGGGACCCATGGCTTCGGGAGCGTCTTCCCCACCCGGCTGGAGCTGGCAGAGAGAGGCAGGGGAGATGTCAGGGTTTTGGACCCGGGGTACGAGTACCCGCGCCGGGAGCAGGCCCCGCAGAGCCTGTACAACGACCAGATGCGTTACTTCCTGGACTGCATCGAGAGGAATGAGCAGCCCGATCCGGGTGGGGAGGTGGGGCTTGTCAATATGCAGGTGGTGGATGCGGCCTATGAGAGCGCGCGCAGCGGGCAGGCGGTGATGATCCCCGGGAAAGAGGAGAGCCATTCATGAAGATCGCGGTCATCGGCGGGGGCTCGACCTATACCCCCGAACTGGTCAACGGGTTCCTGGCGCAGGCGGAAGCCCTGGGGCTGGAAGAATTGTGGTTGATGGACATCGACCGGGAGCGGTTGGATGTGGTGGGGGGCTTCGCCCAGCGGATGGCGAAAGCCAGGGGCGACCCATTCAAAGTGATCCTGAGCATGAGCCAGCGCCAGAGCATCGCCGGGGCTTCGTATGTCATCACGCAGCTGCGGGTGGGCATGATGCCGGCCCGCCGGGGGGATGAATATCTTGGCCTGCGTCACAACCTGATCGGGCAGGAGACCACCGGGATCGGAGGGATGGCCAAAGCCCTGCGCACCATCCCGGTAATACTGGGGATCGCGCAGGATATCCGTGAGACCGCGCCCGGCGCCCTGCTGGCGAACTTCACCAATCCGGCCGG
>CAZSPX010000213.1:0-5746 GCA_964608885.1 uncultured Anaerolineaceae bacterium
CCCCACATGGCATACGCGCCGATCCCGTAGAGAATGCCTTTTTTCATCATCTTTCCATCGAAGTCCTAATACAACCTGCGTATTATACCGCCTGGCCTCAGGCATAAAAAAACAGGCGGCAGAGCCGCCTGTTCACTTTGATGCGAGGGTCAGATCTTCGCCCCGCGCAGGCGCAGGCTGTTGCTGACCACGAAGATGCTGCTGAAGGCCATCGCCCCGGCTGCCAGCATGGGATTGAGATAGCCCAGGGCCGCGGCCGGGATCAGGACCACATTGTAGAAGAAGGCCCAGAAGAGGTTCTGGCGGATGGTCTGGAGCGTCTTGCGGGAGAGGCGGATGGCACGCGTCACACCGCGCAGGTCGCCGCTCATTAAGGTGATGGGGGCGGCAGCCATGGCGACATCCGTGCCGGTGCCGATGGCGATCCCCACATCCGCCTGGGCCAGGGCGGGTGCATCATTGACACCGTCACCCACCATGGCAACGGTCTTGCCTTCGCCTTGCAGCTTCTTGACCTCGACAGCCTTGCCCTCGGGCAGCACCTCGGCCAGCACCTGGTCCACACCGGCCTGGGAGGCGATGGCCGCGGCAGTCCTGGGGTTATCGCCGGTGATCATGACCACTTTCAAGCCCAGCCTGCGGAGGTCGGCAACGGCTTCGCGTGAGCCCTCCTTGATGGTGTCGGCCACGGCGATGGCTCCGGCCACTTTCCCATCCACGGCCACCAGCATGGCCGTAAGCGCCTCGGATTGCAGGCGCTCCACCCGTTCGGCAAGCCCATCCAGGCTGTAGCCGCGTTCCTGCATCATGCGAAGATTCCCGACCGCCACACGCCGGCCCTCCACCTCCGCCTCCACGCCGTGACCTGCCTGCGCCTTGAAACCGGCCGGTTCCGAGAGCTCCAGGCCGCGCGTGGTGGCCTCGGCCCAGATGGCCTCCCCGAGGGGATGCTCGCTGCCCTTCTCAACGGAGGCCGCAAGCTGCAGGAGCTTTTCCGCTTCCAGCCCCGCCGATGGCAGGGTGACGATCTCCGTGACCGCCGGCTGGCCCCTGGTGATGGTCCCGGTCTTATCCAGCACCACCACGTTGATGCGCCCGGCCTGCTCCAGGGCGCCAGAGCTGCGGAACAGCACCCCGGCCTCCGCACCCTTGCCCGTCCCGACCATGACGGCCGTGGGCGTGGCCAGGCCCATGGCGCAGGGGCAGGCAATGACCAGCACCGCCACCATGTTGATGAGAGCGGTGGTAAAACGTTCCTCCGGGAGGACCAGGCCGGGGAACAGGGCCGGTGCGAGGAAGTACCAGCCTGCGAAGGTGAGCAGGGCGATGGCAATCACAGCCGGGACAAATATCGATGAGACCTGGTCGGCGAGCTTCTGGATCGGGGCTTTGCTCCCCTGGGCGTCCTCGACCAGCTTGATGATCTGCGCCAGAGCGGTCTCCTTGCCGACGCGCGTGGCCTCGAAGCGCAGCATGCCCAGCTTATTCAATGTGGAGCCGATGACCGCATCGCCGGGCTGCTTCTCCACCGGGAGGGATTCTCCGGTGAGCATGGACTCGTCCACCGAGGAGCGCCCTTCGATCACCACGCCATCCACGGGAAGCTTCTCGCCGGGGCGAACGAGGACCACATCACCCACAAGCACTTCATCGACCGGAACTTCGGTCTCAATGCCCTCGCGCAGGATACGGGCGCTGCGCGGGCGCAATCCCATGAGCTTCTTGATGGCCTCGGAGGTACGGCCCTTGGCACGCGCCTCGAGGAATTTTCCAAGACGGATGAGCGTGATGATGACCGCGGCAGTCTCAAAATAGACATGACCGCCCAGCCAGCCAAAGGTGACCGGCAGGGAATAGAAATAGGCGGCCGAGGAGCCCATCGCAATGAGCACATCCATGTTCGCCGACCCGTTGCGCAGGGCCTTGTAAGCGCCCACATAGTACTGCCAGGCCACATAGAACTGGACCGGGGTGGCGAGCACCAGCATGACCCAGTTAGTCCAGGGTTGGGGGAGGCGGGCCATGCCCTGCATGGCGGCCATGGTATAGAAGAAGGAGGGGAGCCATCCGGCATCCCGCAGCATGGCAAAGACGAAAAGCGGAACAGTGAAGATCAGGCCGATCACGAGGAGCCGGCGCTGCCCGTCGATCTCGCGCTGGCGTGCAATGGCCTCGGCATCCTGGGTTTCCCCGCCCAGTTCCACGGCCTCGAAGCCTGCGCGCGCCACTGCCTGCCGGATCTCCGCCTGGCTGATGACGGTGGGGACATAGCGCAGGCGCGCCTTTTCGGTCGCCTGGCTCACCTGCGCATCCACCACACCCTCCAGCTTGAGCAGGGCCTTCTCCAGGCGGCGGGCATCGTTATCATCGGCCAGCCGGCGGATGACCAGGTCCGCTTCACCCGTGGCAACGCCGTACCCGGCACGCTGGACGCGGGCGATCATCTCAGGCAGGGCGAGCTTCGCGGCGTCATAGTCCACGAGGGCGCGCTCCGAGGAAAGGTTGACGACCGCGCCGCTCACGCCATCAAGCTTCTTCAGGTTGCGCTCGACGGTCGCCACGCAGTTGGCGCAGGTCATGCCAGTGATGGGTAAAGTAACTTGCCGGGTTTCAGCCATGCGTTGCTCCAAAAAGACAGAAAAAAGGGGGCTTGCGTCCCCAGTTACAGCGTGAGCAGCCCCTCCACAGGGTAGTTGATCTCGGCCAGCAGGGCCTTGATGGATTCTTCACTGGCGGGCAGGTCGAAGGTGATGTCCACCTTTTTGGTCGTCAGGTCAGCCTTGACGGACTGGACACCCTGCATCTCGCCCACCTCGGACTCGATGGTGTGCGTGCAATGGCCGCAGTGGATGGAGGGGACGGAGTAAGTGACAGTGGTCATGGAACAGATCTCCTTGGGATGATTTTTTCTCGCGAAGGGCAGATTTCCCGCCGCGGTTCACACTTTGTTGGACATTTCGAAGACCTCGGTGATCTCCTTGAGGACGCGCTGCCGCTCCCCGGCATCATCGCCTTGTATGGCGGTGATGACGCAGGAGTTCAGGTGATTCTCAAGGATCTGGCTGCTGACCTTGTTGAGAGCTGCCTCCACCGCCTGGATCTGCCGGATCACATCGATGCAGTAGGAATCCTCTTCCACCATGCGGATCACGCCTTTCAGGTGACCTTCAATGGTTTTCAAACGGCGCAGTGTGGTTGTATTTTCCATGGTGCCTCACTTGTGGGTCCAGCATTGTGACGGTCACATTCTCCGAAATCTTACCCCCCCCCAGGGGGGTGGGGATATAATATCCTGCTCCCCACCCCGTGTCAAGCTGGAGGAGAGGACAAATGCCATGATATCCACCTGAAAATCATCCTATTCGGAGTAGAATTACCCCCGTGAAGACCGATCCCACAAACCTGCGCCGTGTGAATGTCCTCCGGGAGGCTCCGGACGAGGACCTGCGCCTGATCCTTGACCGGGCCATCCCACGCTCCATCGAAGAGGGCGAGTTCTTCTTCTTTCAGGGGGATCCGGCCCGATATTTGTATATCCTGACCTCGGGCCGCGCCAAGCTCACCCAGTCCAGCACTGCAGGACACCAGGTGAGCCTGAGGGTCATTGACAAATGGGAGATGTTCGGAGCCGTGGGGGCTGTCCGCAAGGAAGCCACCTACCCTGCCACCGCCCAGGCCCTTGAATCAAGCACGGCCCTTGCGCTCGAAAGCACGCTGCTCAAGGAGATGATGCAGTCCCGTCCCTACCTCTCGACCGGGCTGATGGACCTGATGACCGGCTATATACAGGAGATGCAGTCCCGCTACCGGGAGCTGGCCACGGAAAAGGTGGAGCGGCGCATCGCCCGCGCCATCCTGCGCCTGACGACCCAGCTGGGCCGCAAGAACGAGGCGGGCTTGATCGAGCTGGATTTCTCACGGCAGGAACTGGCAGAGATCTCAGGCACCACGCTGTTCTCGGTCAGCCGGACCCTGGCCGAATGGGAGCGGACGGGGCTGGTAGAGACAGGCCGGGAGCGTGTTGTTATACGAAATCCCCACGGATTGGTGAAAATCGCAGAGGAATTCGAGAAATAAGATATTTTCTGTCTCTTATTTGCGCCAGCGCAAAGACAGGAAAACGGGCAGGGGGTACATTGGCTGCATGGATCACGACCAATTCCATCTCCAACAGACCGTCCAGGAAGTCCTCAGAGAGCACCCCTCCACGAACCGGGCCTTTCGCTCGCTGAAGACCCAGTGCGTCGGGTGTCCCCTGGCGCGTTTCTGCACGCTGAAGGATGTGGCAGAAGCCTACTCGATCCCCCCTCAAACGCTTCTGGATGAACTGGCGGCTGAGGCATCAGAAATTTCCGTGAGGAGCAAATCATGAAATTCGTTCTTAAAATTCTTAGCTTGACCCTGCTGGCCGCCATGGTGCTCGCCGCCTGCGGGACCAAAGCCGCAACCGACCAGGGCGGCTACGTACTCACCACCGCCCTGCAGGGTGGGAAACTGGTCTTCGTAGGCGTCGGCAGCAGCATCGAGGGCGTCGTCAATCCCGAATTGAAGGTCCAGCCGGGCGAGAGCGTGACGGTCACCCTGATCAATGGCGAGGGCGCCGAGCACGACATCTTCTTCCCTGACGTGGACGCCAAGACGGCGCGGGTCAGCGGGCAGGGCAACAGCGCCTCCGTCACCTTTACAGCCCCCGACCGGGCCGGCGCGTTCAAATACCTGGACAGCGTCCCGGGTCATGCCGAGGCGGGGATGCAGGGCTTCTTACTCGTTGGAGATGCGGCCGTCCCGGCGCAGGACTCGGGCACGGCCATGGACGCTTCCCATGACATGAGCGCCAGCGTCGAGCCTACCGGTGTGACCGTGGAATATCACCTGGAATCCGGCATGCAGGACGGAAAAATGATCTTCCTGGGTGTGGGCGGCGACATTGACGGGAAGGCCAACCCGGACCTGAAGGCCAACCCCGGAGACACGGTCAAGCTCACCCTGACAAGCGGCGAAGGCGCCCAGCACAATTTCGTCATCGATGAATTCAACGCCAAATCGGCAGATGTCCTCGGACAGGGCAACAGCGTCACCGTGGAGTTCATGCCCGACCGCGAAGGAATCTTTGCTTATTACTGCTCGATCCCCGGCCATCGCCAGGCGGGCATGGAAGGCAAGTTTATCGTGGGCAGTGGGACCGCCGCTGCAAGCCAGCCCGATTCCGGCTCCTATACCTCAGCCTCAGGGAGCCCTGCCGCAGCCCCGGTCGCCGCGGGACCTGCCGACCCGAACGCAGTGGACATCACACGCGATCCCACCGATCTGCCCGCCCCCCTGCCCGCCCGCGGGCCGGAGAATGTCCGCCTGGACCTGGAGACCGTGGAGGTCGTGGGCAAACTCGCCGATGGAACCACGTACACCTACTGGACCTTCAATGGCAAGGTCCCCGGCCCGATGATCCGGGTGCGCGTGGGCGATACAGTGGAAGTGCATCTGAAGAACAATATCAGCAGCACCATGAACCATTCCGTGGACTTCCACGCGGTGACGGGGCCCGGCGGCGGCGCGGTGGCCACCCAGACCCAGCCCGGCCAGGAGACCACCTTCACCTTCAAGGCGATCAATGTGGGACTGTACGTATACCACTGCGCGACGCCCATGGTCGCCGACCACATCGCCAACGGGATGTACGGCCTGATCCTGGTCGAACCCGAGGGGGGCCTGCCCAAAGTGGACCGCGAGTTCTACGTGATGCAGGGCG
>CAZSPX010000214.1:0-5742 GCA_964608885.1 uncultured Anaerolineaceae bacterium
CAAGATTACCCATTGGCAGTGAACCTCATCGAAGGGGTCATCCAGCTCACCTTGCTCATCATCTATCTCTCGCTTATCAGTCTGATGCCGGATGTTAAGCGCCTGTTTGGGTATCATGGTGCGGAACACAAGACCATCAATGCCTATGAAGCCGGCGCAGAACTGACCCCCGAATCGGTGGCGAGGTTCTCGGTGGAACACCCGCGCTGCGGGACGGCGTTCATGCTCACCCTGGTGTTAATATCGATCCTGGTATTCACGGCGCTGGGGCCGCTGCCGCTGGCCTGGAGGCTGGCGAGCCGCGTACTGCTGATCCCTGTCCTGGCGGGACTGGCAGTGGAATACATCCGCTGGACCGCCAACAACCTTCAAAATCCGCTTGTCCGGTGGCTGATCAAGCCCAGCCTGGCGCTGCAGCACCTGACGACCCGTGAGCCGGACCCCTCCATGCTGGAAGTGGCCATCGCCTCATTCAAGCACATGCGAAAGGCTGAGGAAGAACAAGCGACGCCGGCAGCCTGATTTATCCCCCACTTAACTGAGCGCCCTATAATCTGACGGCATGAAGCATTTCAGGCCGCGCAAGTCATTCTGGGTTATCCTGATCATTGCAGGCCTCCTGGCGGCCGCAGGGATCTACCAGGTCTATGACCGCGGGCGGCCTGCCCCCATCCCCCTCAAGAAGAAGCTCTTTCCCGGCGTGACCTACCAGCGAAAGGTCCGCTATGCCCCGCATCCGATGATCATCCACTCCCTGATCATTGACCGGAGGACGGCAGGCTTGCAGCTATTCGTCACACCCGCGGACCGGATGGAAGGAGCGCCGCTTGCGGCGCGCACCACCACGGAATTCATGCAGGAATTCGGCGTACAGATCGCGGTTAACGGGGATGGCTTCTTTCCCTGGTGGTCCCGCAGCCCGGCCGATTATTACCCACGCGCTGGGGATCCGGTGACACCAAACGGTTATGCCGCCTCGGGGGGCGTTATTTACTCACGCGGAGAGAAGTTACCCCCCGAGCCGACACTTTTTGTCAGCCGGCGGGGCGAACTGACCTTCAACCGCATCCCCAGCAAGGTGCATTTCGCCATCTCGGGCGACCGGATGATCGTGCTCAAAGGCGTGCCGGTCCTGGACCTGGATCCCAGTGAACGGGACCCGCGAACTGCTGTAGGCATCAGCAAGAATGGACGCTGGCTGTACCTGGTCGTCATAGATGGACGCCAGCCCTTTTACAGTGAGGGGGCAACATTTTCCGAGCTGGCAAAGGTGATGATTGACCTGGGTGCCTACACGGCGATGAACCTGGATGGAGGCGGCTCCTCCACAATGGTGATTGAGGATGCCGACGGGGTCCCAAGGATATTGAACTCTCCCATCGACAGTTACATCCCGGGACGCGAGCGTCCGGTCGCCAATCACCTGGGGATATACCTGCGGAAATAGTCTCCCCCGGTTGAGGGAAAAGGGCCGCTAAAAAGCGATCTCGCCGATCTGCTCAAAATCGAGGTCGGTGGAAGCCGTCAGGTCCATCTCAGCCTCGCGCTCGGATTCGAGGGCGGCAGCCTGGCCACGACCACAATAGGAACGATAGGTGCAGTATTTGCATTTTTCCAGGTCGTCCGTCTTGGGATAATCCTTCAGGGAGAGGATCTCCTCAGCGATCGTTTGGATGGCACTCCAATCGCGCCGGAATTGTGCCTGGCTGTATTCGAAGACCGCGGGCTCGCCGGGGAACTCGGGGAACCAGTAATTCATCTGGATATTCTGCGGGGGGACAGATTCCCTGCCCAACAAGAAGCCTCCGCAGCGGGTGACCAGGGCAGGATATACCCGGGTCTGCCAGCGCGCGGCCAGCCAATCCTTGCGCGGCTGCCGGGTGTAAGTCTTCCAATCGTAGATCAGAATATTTTCATCACGGACCGCGATCAGATCATATTTCGCGACGATGACGCAGGGACCCGCAGGTGCGGAGAGGGAGTATTCCGGATACAGGGTCCAGCCGTCCAGTGAAGGGCCGTGTTGGGTGAAATTCTGCCACCAACGACCCAGGTTGGGGGTGTTGGCCAGGCGGCCCAGCTTTTCCCTGTCCATCCCCAGCAGCGCCTGCTGTACGAGGCGGTGGAATAGCTCGCCTTCCTGGAGTTTCTTCTCGTTCTCCAGGGCGGGCATGGACTCCATCGCAGGATAGGTAAGCCGATCCAGGTAACGCAGCTTAAAGCGCCGCGGGCAATCCGCATAATCCTGGAGCGAGGATTGAGAAAGCATCAAGGGGGACGGTGTGACCATGTCTTCCTGATATGGCGGTGATTCTACCCTATACCGGTTGATCCAATTGACCGCCCTTTGCCACCTGGCGGGGGCGGTTAATCTGCACCAGCAAAATACCCAGGCCCACCAGGATCAGCCCCAGAATCTCCTTGAGAACCAGGCTCTCCTTCAGGAACAGCCAGGCCAACAGGGCGATCTGCGGCATCATCAAGCTGTTTATGACGCTGGACTCAATGGCGGTGAGGGTCTGAAGCGTGTTATTCCAGACGGTAAATGCAAACGCAGTGTTGACCACGGCGAGCCAGATGACGATCAGCCAGTCCACTGGAGTCATCCGTCCGGTTCCCTGTATGAGCAGGCCGGTGAGAAGCATAGGAATTGAGCCAAAAGCCATGCTGGTAAAAGTAACGATCAGCGGTGAATAGGACCGGCTGCGATTGATCTGGCGGCCAAGAAGCGAGGCGAGAACATTGCAGAGCATGCACAGCACTGCAAAAAGGATGCCGATCCATTGCGAGGACGAGATGGCGACGGGAAGGAAATATATCCCTGCTCCCAACAGGGTGACGGCAATGCCTGCCTGCTGCAGGAGGGTGGGAACCTCCCGTAGGAGGAATGCGCCCGTGATCCCGACGAAAAGCGAGGTCAGGTTCAAGATCAGGCTGGTTGTGGCGGCCGGGAGATAGGCGAGGGCTGCGTACTGAAGCGACTGGGTGATCCCGACCACGAGGATCCCGAGAAGGGCCAATTTTCCCCAGTCATTCCTGTTGAGCGAGCGCAGTTCACGCCTAAAGGGGGGATTCATCAGGACCAGGGGGACAAGGCAGAAGAACGCCACGGTGTAACGGAGGCCTGCGAAAGTGATGGGTGGGAGATCAGAGCGCAGTCCCACCTTGATAAGGATCCACGAGGTGGACCAGAGAAAGGTGACGAATGCAGCCTGAAGCCTGGTGACAAGATGAGAAGAGGAGCCGGGCATGCGCTGATTATGCCAGAAAAAGGGGGTGCTCCTTTGCCCCTGAAGGAGGGGAATCAGGTATAATTGCCGCCATGATGCAGGTTTTTCATTCCGGTTGGATCCCGCTTTTCGTGGGGTTGAGGGGTTTCATCTCCGGTGGGCTTCATCGAATCGCGCCTGCTCACTGAGAGAATCCAATTCTGAATCTCGGACGCCGCAGGCCCGCCTGCGGTTTTTTCTTTAATACTCAATGGATGCCATAATTGTCGAGAAATGAAATGATACAAATACAACTATCCAACGTAACGCTGGTGTTGGGCGCGAGGCGTATTTTTGAGGGCTTGAGCTGGGAGATCCAGGCAGGGCAGAGGATCGGCCTGATCGGGTTGAACGGCGCAGGAAAGTCCTCCCTTTTCCGGCTCATCCTGGGGGAATATGTTCCGGAGCCGGGGGGAAGTGTCACGCGGGCGCGACAGGTTACGGTGGGCTATCTCCCCCAGGACCCGGAGCTGGATGCGACACAGACGGCGCTGGAATCAGCCCTGCAGGGGAATCCACGGGTTGCGGAGCTGCAGGCGCAATTGGAAGAGGTGGAATCCAGCCTGGGAGAGCCGGAGGTGTATGGAGATGAACGAAGGCTGCAAAAAGCCCTCGAGGAACAGCATCGATTGGTCGAGGAATATCATCGCCTGGGCGGGGATTCGTATGCGGAACGCGTGCGCGAGGTTCTGATGGGCCTGGGCCTGGCGGCGGAGGATTTTGATAAACCGATCGGTGTGCTGAGCGGAGGGCAGAAGAAGCTCGTGGGCCTGGCGCGCCTTCTTTTGGTCCGGCCAGAGGTGCTGCTGCTGGATGAGCCGGACAACTACCTGGACCTGCCGGGGAAGATCTTCCTGGAAAAGCTGATCCGGGAATACGAGGGAACCGTGGTGGTGATCTCCCACGACCGCTACCTGCTGGATGCGGTCGTCACTCACATTGCGGAGCTGGAGGATGGTCGTATCCAGGTCCATGAGGGGGATTATTCCTCCTTTATCGTCGGGAAGGAGAAACGGCAGGCGCGGCAGGAGCAATTGTTCCAGGCGCAGAGTCATGAGATCGCCCGGCTGGAAAGGGCCATCAAGCGGTTCGCCATCTGGGGCAAAGTGTACGATAACGAGGATTTCGCGGCCAAGGCAAAAAGCATGCAGAAACGCCTCGATAAAATGGAGAAGATCGAGAGACCCGTTTTGAACCGGCGCCGCATGGAATTGGACCTGGGAGGCTGGCGGGGTTCCAACAAGGTGTTGGAGCTGAAGAACGTGGTCAAATCCTTCGGAAACCGGCCCATTTTCACAGACCTGAATGAGACGATCAGGCATGGCGAACGAGTGGGATTGATCGGTCCGAACGGAGCGGGAAAGTCGGTGCTGATGCGCATGATCCTGGGGCTGGAAAAACCGGATGCCGGAGAAATCCAGACCGGACCGAGCGTACGCACCGGCTGGTATTCGCAAGAACACGAATCGCTAGACCCCGAGCAGCAGCTCGTGGAGGCAGTGCGGTATGCAGGCGAGATGAGCGAATCGCGCGCCACGGCCTACCTGATGAGATACCTTTTCACGTACAAGCAGGCGACCCAGAAGATCCGGGAACTCTCCGGAGGCGAACGAAGTCGTTTACAGCTCGCCCTGGTGGTGCTTTCCGGGGCCAATTTCCTTCTGCTGGACGAGCCGACGAACAACCTGGACATCGCCTCGGCGGAGACGCTGGAGGATGCGCTGGAGGAGTTCGAGGGGACGGTACTGGTCATATCTCATGACCGGTATTTCCTCGACCGCACCATCCAACGACTGCTGGCAATCGAAAATAACCGCCTTGTCTCGTATGAGGGCGGATACAGTGAATACCTTGCGAGGAAGGGCTGAGCGTTATCGCCTCCGCCCCGGGCGCAAAAAAGTCATATAATTCATCCAATACCTTGATCGAGGAGATGCAACATGGCGGCAAAGAAGCCAAGTGTGATCGCGATCCTGACGGGCGGCGGCGATGTGCCGGGCCTGAATCCGGCCATCCGTGCGGTGACGATCCGCGCACTGCGGGAAGGCTGCAAAGTGATCGGGATCCGGCGGGGCTGGGCAGGGCTGACGGAAATCATCCGGGAAAAAGATGCGGATAACAGCGGGAACTATACGGTCCTGACGGAAGAGATCGTCAATCGCGCCGGCCGCACCGGCGGCACCTTTCTGCACACCTCGCGCACCAACCCGGCGCGCATGCGGAAGGGGGATGTGCCTGAGATCCTGCGGGACAGGTACAACGAGGATAAGAACGATGTCACCCAGGATGTGTTGAAAAACCTGGATTTCCTGGGCGTGGATACCATCATCCCCATCGGCGGCGATGATACGCTATCTTATGGAGTGCGCCTGTATTCAGAGGGCGTGAAGATCGTGGCGATCCCCAAGACGATGGACAACGATGTGCCCGGCACAGATTACTGCATCGGCTTCAGCACCTGCGTCACCCGCAC
>CAZSPX010000215.1:0-5727 GCA_964608885.1 uncultured Anaerolineaceae bacterium
AGGAATAAAAACTCCCCCGCCGCCGGGGGAGTTTTGTCCTGGTCAAGTGGATAGGAGGGAAGCAATTTTCTGTAGACTTATAGATGAATATCAGAAGCGAGCGCAGGCGTTTCGCGGCGGCATCTCCGGGTGCAACAGGGATGAAAGGGGAAGGGCGAGCCGGTGGAGGCGCTATGGACAGGTCGGTGTACTGCCGGTAATGCCGTATTGGACGCGCTCTTCATCCCTGAAATCGCGCAGCATCCGGGAGCAGAGATAGCGCATGGTAGTGTGATAATCCACATCCCACAGGAGGGCGGTGCCATCATCGCTGGCCGAGAGCAGGTATTTCCCGTCCGGCGAGAAGACCACATTCTCCACACCTGCGGTGTGGCCGACAAGACGGCGCAGCTCCTGGCCGGTTTGGGTGTCCCACAGCCGCACCGTGCCATCCGCGCTGGCGGTGGCGATGGTCCGGCCGTCGGGAGAGAAGGAGGCGGTCCAGACATTATCTGTATGGCCAATGAACTTCCGGAGCTCCCGGCCGGTTTGAACATCCCATAACCGTACGATCTTGTCGATACTGGCGGTAATGATCGTTTTTCCGTCCGGCGAAAAGGCTGCACTGTTCATACCAAGTGTGGAACCGCCGAAAAAGCTACGCACCAGCTTCCCAGTTTGAACCTCAAAGATCCGAGCGTTCCCATCCCCGCTCCCGCTGGCAACCACGATAAAACGGCCGTCCGGAGAGAAAGCGACGCGATAGGAGTCGACATTCCCTTTGAATTCGCGCAGTTCCTGGCCAGTTTGAGAGTTCCATAGTCGCACTCCAGCAGTCGCGGCGGTGGCCATAAATTTGCCATCCGGGGAAAAAGCTACGCCTTGGACGGTCAACTGGTTAATATTTCGCAGTTCCTGGCCGGTATGAGCATCCCATAGGCGAATGGTATTATCCCAACTTCCGGTGAGGATGAACCGGCCATCGGGGGAGAACGCGACCCCATAATTGATGGTGTTGGTATGGCCGATAAGTTCAAGAAGTTTCCGGCCGGATGCCACCTCCCAGATCTGCGGTGGGTTGTCACCCGCAACTATGATCTGGTTGCCATCCGGGGAGAAGGCCACAGCACTGGCGATTCCCGGGCTTTTAAATACAGGCTGTTCTGTGGAAGGATCAGTGCCCCAAATTTCCGCTCCTTCCAGGCATGCGAGGAGGATGAGTTTTCCGTCCGATGTGATTGCCATGCGGCCTGTCACGGAAGAGCAGATGATTTTGTTTATTTGCTCACCGGTGGAAATATTCCACATGCGGACAGCATTGTCGGCCGAAGCCGTAAAAACAAACTTGCCATCCATGGAGAACCGCGCGTTCCAAACCATGGAGGGAAGATCAAAATGTTGCAATTCGCGGCCAGTAGCCTCATCCCAGAGGCGGGCTGTCTTGTCGAAACTGGCAGTGAGGATTCTCTGCCCGTCGGACGAGAAATCGACCGATGTGATGGAGCCTGTGTGACCTGTGAATTGGCGAACCATTTGGCCGGTTGCCGCATCCCATAGCCTTGCGATCCTATCTGTGCTGCTCGTAAGTATGAACCGTCCGTCAGGCGAAAAAACTACGAACAATTGCACTAAATCCTCGCCAGTGTTCGGGGTGAACTGGTGTACTTCATCTCCTGTAATTGCATCGAACACCCTTGCGGTCTTTTCCCATCCCCCAATCAGGACAAATTTACCTTCCGGTGAAAATACCGCAGTCTGCACCCCTGCATTTGCCTGAAAGCGCTGTAGTTCTCGGCCGGTCTCTACATCCCACATGCGAGCAGTGTTGTCCCCGCTCGCCGTGAGCGCAAATCTGCTATCCGGTGAAAAAGCTACATCGTTGATCATACCCTCATGACCCACCAACTGACGTAATATCTTCCCGGTTGATGCATCCAAAATCATGGCTACCTTATCGCCACCGGTGAGCATATATTTCCCATTTGCCGATATTGCGACCGAACGGGGAGTTTCCATTTGGAATAGCCTCCGGGGATAATCCAGCCTTGCAGCGCCCATAAGAGCGGCATCTCCTTCGGCCGTATATTGGAGGTTCATTGAGCGCAGGCTGAGCAGCGCGATTAATTCCGAATTGCCTTCAGACAATAGCAATTGGTTTGCTTCTCCGGCAAGTCGCTGGGCTTCAGCATGTGTGAAGTTGGCCTCTGCCACCGCCTGCTGGGTGGCCCGGATCTGCGACTCGACCACTGCGGTGGATCGTGCATCCACGGCGACCTGGCGATCGCCAAGGGCGCGTGATTCGGCGGCCTGTGCCAACTGTGCGTTCTGCGTGGAGCGGGTGGCAAAGATCAGCGCGGCCGCAGCCAGCAGCAGTGCGATGATTCCCACTGCGCTGATGACCCTGTTGCGCAGGCGCAGGCGAACGGCTGCGCGGGCCTGCTCTTCGGCCCGCTGCCGTTCTGTCTCAGCCAGCCTCTGCGCGGTCTCCAGCTCCCTGCGCTGCTGTTCAAGGCGCTCGCGCTCCTCGCGCTCTTCCTGATTCAGGGATGCGGTCAGAAACAGTTGCTCCCCTGCATTAAGGGTATCCGGGTGCAGCGCGGCCCACTCGCGCACCTGTGCGAGATGCGCTCCGCGATAGAGGGCACCGGGGTCGTTCTCCAGCAGGATCCATTCCTGCGCGGCCTCGGTCAGGCGGCGGTGCAGGCGAAGCCCTTCGCGGTCCTGCGTCAGCCACTCGCGCAGGGTAGGCCATTCACGGATCAAGGCCTCGTGAGAGACCTCAGCAGTCCCCTCGCCCAGAGTCACGAGCCGCGCCGCGGCCAAAGCGTTCAATACACTGCGCACCCCACCGGGCTCGGTGGAATGGGATTCCAGCTCTTCGAAGGAAGCCCGGCGGCGGGTATCCTCCGTCCCTTCGCCAAGCTCGGTGAGGCGCAGGAAGATTTCGCGGGCGAGGCTCTGCTCTTCGGTGGAAAGCCCCTGATACACGCCCTCAGCCGTGTGCGCTATGGCGCCCCGTACCCCGCCCGAGTCCGCATAACCTTTGAGGGTCAATGTGTGCCCGGCACGTCGTTTCCAGGTCTCCAGAAGGGCATGGGAGAGCAGCGGCAGCGCGCCGGGCTCATCGCCCACATCCCGCAGGATCAGGTCCACCAGTCCCGGCTCGAACTCCCAGTGGCCCCGGCGGGCAGGCTCCTCAATGGCGCGGCGGAGTTCCTCGCTCGTCATCGGGCCAATATATTCCTGCTCTTTGGCTGCGGCATCACGCAGCTCGGGGTACTGCCCCAGGTGGGCGTAGAAGTCGGCTCTGAGGGTCAGGATCAGCGTGACATGGCCCCGGCCTGAGGGATCGAGGGGAGAGATGGCGGCGAGCAGGTTATCAATGTAGGCGGTGCGTTCAAACTCATCGCGGCAGAGCGTGAAGAGCTCCTCGAGCTGATCGAGGACCAGCAGCGCCTGGCGGCTGCCGTTCCTGCGCGCCAGGAAGAGCGCCAGACTGCGCGGGTCGCTTTTCATATCATCCATCAGCGTGGCCGCAGCGGTCACCGATTCTGAATCGCGGGTAAGTTCGACGGCCAACGATTCCAGCGGGTGCTGGGTGGGGGTGAGGACATAAACCTGCCAGGGCTGCGTGCTGGAGCGCAGGGCAGGGACGACCCCCGCACGGACGAGGGAGGATTTTCCGCTGCCCGAGGCGCCGATGATGACGGCCAGCACCTGGGCAGTGCGTATTTGCTGCACCAGTTTCCCAATGAGCTGCTCGCGGCCAAAGAACAGTTCCGAATCTGCCTCATCAAAATAATCCAACCCTTTGAAGGGTGGTTCGCCTGGTGCAGGTGCTTCCAGGCCTGTATAGCGGGTGCGGAGGGGAGGGAAAACTGACGGAAGTCCCTCGAGGATCAATTGGTAAAGGGGCGTGGGATATTTCATGTCCTTGAGGTGATGCTCGCCCAGGGCGAGCAGGGAGACATCCGGGGGAAGCTCATGCATCACCAGGTCGCGGGTGCTCTGCGAGAGCAGTACCTGGCCTCCGTGACCAGCATCCCCAATGCGTGCCGCGCGGTGCACATCCATGCCAATATATCCAGTGGAGGCGAGGGAGGGTTCGCCGGTATGCAGTCCCATGCGGACCTTTACAGGCTCCTGGAGAGGCCACGCCTGCGCGGCAAGCTCACGCTGGGCATGCGCCGCACACTGGACCGCGTCCGAGGCGCGGGCGAAGGTGGAAAAGAACGCGTCGCCCTGGGTTTCCACCTCCCGGCCGTTCCACTTCCCGATCGCGGAGCGCAGGATCTCGTGATGGATCGCCAGGGAATCCGCATACTGCGCGCCCAATTTGTCCAGCAAGCGCGTCGATCCCTCAATATCGGTGAAGAGGAAGGTCACAGTGCCGGCGGGATGGGCCGAGGCAGTCCGCAGGGGCGCCCGGCCGCCCTTCAGCAATCCATCGAAAAGAGCCCGGGTTGCATTGGAGGGATCCAGGCCGAGCTGTTCGCGCATCTCTTCCACACAGCGCTGGTAGATGGAGCTGACCTTGGCCAGGTCGCCGCGCACACCGCTGGCCTGCATCAGGGCGCGATAGGCAGGCTCGCGCGGGCCGCACAGTGCCAGCCAGCGCTGCCCCCACTCCTCCACGCCGCCCCATAATTCGGCTGTGATGAGCTGGTCGATTAGCAACTCCATCCGGGTTTCGAAAAGCGCCTGGATGCGCTCGCGCTCGAGGCTGATCCAGTCGTCATAGAAGCCGGGAAGGAATTCCCCCTTGTAGAGCGTCAGGCTGGACATCAGAGATCGGGAGTCAAGAGCGGACCGATCGAGTTGGATCACATCGATCCAGGTATCCTCTCCCGGGTCGAAGGCGACAGTCATGTCGCTGGCGGCGAGGTAATCCGAGTGGAGGTTGGGTTGTATGGGGATGGACTTGCGAATGCGCCAAAGTTCCTGGCGCAGATTCTTGCGGGCGGCTTCTTCAGGCAGGTCGGGCCAGAACATGCCCGCCAGCTTTTCGCGGCGGTGAGTGGTGCCGCTCGTCAGCGCCAGGAAGGCAAAGATGGATTGTGCGATACGGGAGGGGATGGCGACTTGTTTGCCATCGGCTCGGATTTCGAACTGCCCAAGGAGTCGGATCTGTAACATTAAAAACTCCCAAATTGAGGAGAAGTACAGGCCGAATCGGTCCGTATTGCAGGGTAGTGTGGGTAATTGCAGTGTAGCACAAGGCTCATAACCAATACAATACCGAGAAAGCGTCTCGTTTTCGTCTCAAATTCGGCTGCCCGGGGAGGACGCGTACTAGACGACGAGGTGCAAGAATGGGGACAAGTTATCGGTAAAGGGTTCCAGCTTTAGAAAGGAGCAAGCCATGAGCAACCTTTATCACTGGCACGATGAGCGAATGAATGATCTCAAACTGAGGGACATCGAACGGGAGATCCAGCACGAACGCCTGCTGAAGGAGGCCGGGATCTCCGGTGGAGGTGGGCTGACACGGCTGGTAAGAGTCGCCCTGAGGTGGCTGGCCCGCCACAAAAATGAAGCCAGGATCGAACGCCCGGCCCATTCTGATTATTCAAGACGCCACGCTGGAAAGATCGCGCGCTGAGTGGATGCCAACTTCTCCTCACACGGATGACCGGGCAGGGGGCAAGCCCCGGTCATCACGCCCATTTGCAAGTGAGGGGATTGAGGCGGCGGGGAGGGGTATGGGACATGGCGGCATAATGATCGTAACCGAAATCAGGGTGTTGA
>CAZSPX010000216.1:0-5718 GCA_964608885.1 uncultured Anaerolineaceae bacterium
GGGTGGGGCGGAATTGAAAAAAGATTCTTATCAAATCCTCCCCGCCGCCCCGCCTCTACAAAGAACCCGCGAAGATCCGCCAAATCCGTGGGAACAGCGTCCCCTTTGGGATCCGTGTTCTATTGTATAAGGGGTTGCCGCGGCCTGCTGCTGCCATTCGGCCCCGTAACGACATGGGTTCTCCCTTTCTATGTTAAAATAACCCCGGAGGGCTGGTGGCCTTGAAGAAACCGGATGGAATCATTGAAGCAGTCCGTGTTGAGGACGGTAAGATCACTGCGGTGCGCGCGTTCGAGCGCCGGGGGCCTACCTTCGGCGACCGCGTGCTGCTCGACCGGGAAGGCCTGCTCGAGCGGCTGCGCAAGGGTAAAAAGTTCATGACCGGGCGCCGCAAGGAATTCTGGGCCAGCACCTTCGAGACAGGCGGGCTCGTCCACGCCGTGGGGCCGGAGGGCAGCGAGTGGATCTCCACCCGCGCCGACGCCACCCGGGACGGGCTCGAGGGCGTTCCTTTCTTCTAGACTCCAGCGGGCGATATGCCATGAAAATCATAGACAAGACCCCCTTCCAGAACGAGCAAGGCCAGATCGAGCTCATGGGCCGCGTACAGGGAACGCTCAAATACGGTGGAAACTGGTATCCCGAGTTGGAAGCCCAGAAGACCGTCATCGAGCAGCTGGGGCTGGTCCTTGAGAAGGGCTTTGTCCTGCTGCGCAATTTCAACCTGCCCGGCAGCGAGATCATCGTGCCGATCCTGCTGATCGGGGTGAACGGCCTGACGGTCATCTACGTGACCCATCTGAAGGGCCGCTACGAGGCCAAGGGCGACGAGTGGAACCGCCTGGACCAGGGACGCTCCCTGCCGGACCGCGCCAACCTGGTGAACCGGGTCGTGCGGCTGGCGCGCGCCACGCAGGTGTACCTGGAACGCCAGGGCATCACCGTCCCGGGGTCCGTCACGCCGGTGCTGATGGCCGCATATCCGGGCCTGCAGATCGAGACCATGCGCCCTGTGGCGCGGGTGGTCATGAGCGACGCCATCAAGCAGTTCGCAGGCAGCCTGCTGCAAGGGCGGCCTGCGCTGCGGCCCGAACAGGTCTATGACCTGGCTGACCGCATCACCAACCCGATCGACCTGAGAGGCGTGGAACCCGTCCCGGCAGCCGCCCCCACACCCACCCCGGCTCCGGCCCCCACCGCAAACCAGCCCGCAGGCTCGCGCGCCAGGGCCATCTTTGACGCCGCACAGTCCGCGCCTGCCTTCGACCCCTCCGATCTGAGCTTCGCGCTGGAGGATGAGAACGCGGGCCCGGCAGGAGACCTGCGCTCCGGCTTGATGGAGACCAGCCCCTCCCAACCGTTGAGGGCGCCCGCGGCGGCCAGAGGCAGGCGCGTGCTGGGAATGAAACCGTTCCAGCTGGGCTGCCTGGGGCTGATGGCGCTGGTGGAGTGCCTCGTGCTGGCCGGGGCAGGCATCTATTTCTTCTATTTTTTGAGACCCTGAACCGAAGCTTTGACAAACCCGTTCCTGTCCATTGTGATCCCCGCCCATAACGAAGAGAACCGCCTGCCCCGTACACTGGGGCAGGTCTTTGATTATCTTTCCCGGCAGACCTACACCTCTGAAGTGATCGTGGTGGAGAACGGCAGCGGCGACCGCACGCTGGAGCTGGCGCAGAAGGCCGCCCGGGCACACCCCACCCTCCGGGCTGTTCAGATCCAGGGACGCGGCAAGGGGCTGGCCGTGCGCGAGGGGATGCTGGCGGCGCGGGGTGAATACCGCTTCATCTGCGATGCCGACCTCTCGATGCCCATCGAGGAGATCACCAAATTCCTGCCGCCGGCGCTGGAGGGGTTCGACCTGGCCATCGGCTCACGCGAGGCCCGGGGCGCGGTGCGCTACAACGAGCCGGCCTACCGTCACTGGGGCGGGAGGCTGATCAACCTCGCCATCCGCATCCTGATCCTGCCGGGCCTTCAAGATACACAGTGCGGGTTCAAGTGCTTCCGGGCCGAGGCCGCCGAGCGGCTTTTCCGCCTGCAGACCCTGCCGGGGTGGTCTTTCGACATCGAGCTGCTCTTCCTTGCGCGGCGCAAGGGCATGACGATCCGGGAGATCCCCATCCACTGGTATTACGATGCCGAGAGCAAGGTCAGCGCGGTACGGGACGCCGTGAAGATGATCGGCGACATCCTGCGCATCCACCTCAACAACCTGCGCGGCCGCTATGATCCTGACGCCTGACCTGAGCTTTGAGGAGGGCTTATGGGGGGGCGGGCTGCGCCATGTGGCCGGGTTGGATGAGGCCGGCCGCGGGGCGCTGGCAGGCCCGGTGGCGGTGGGGGCAGTGATCCTGCCCGCCTCAGGACGGGACCTGCTGGAGGAACTGCGCGGGGTGCGCGATTCGAAGCTGATGACCCCGCTCGCGCGCCAGCGGCTGCGCCCCGCCATAGAGGCCTGCGCGCTGAGCTGGGGAGTGGGCTGGGCCTCGGCAGAGGAAATCGATGCATTCGGGATCACGGCGGCGGCGCGCCTGGCGGCCCTGCGGGCCCTGGAAGGGCTGAGCCTTTTCCCCGATTTCCTGCTCACCGATTTCCGCCTGGAGCTGCCTGAGCTGGACCTGCCGCAGGCGGCGCTGGTCAGTGGCGACCAGAAATGCCTGAGCATCGCGGCAGCCTCGGTGCTGGCAAAGACCTGGCGGGATGACCGGCTGCGCGGGTTGGACGGGGACTTCCCGGGCTACGGCCTGGCGCGGCACAAGGGATATGGGACGGCCGCGCACCGCGCGGCCATCGAGGAGAGGGGCTACAGCGAGGCGCACCGGAGGACATTTACCTTCAAGGCGCGCGGTTAGTCTTCCCGGAACAGATCAGGCCAATTGAGCCATTGCGCTGACCAGCTGCTCCTCCACCTCAGGTGAGAGCGCCTGGAGAGGTGGGCGCAGGCTCCAGCGCGGCATGCCATGCAGGCGGTGGATGAGCGCCTTCAGCACGGGCGGGAAGGGCGAGACCTTTTCCAGGATGTGCCGCTGCTCCGTGACGCGCGGCTGGTGCGCGCCCATGTCCTTTCCCTGAAGGAAGGCCTCCCACACAAGGCGCAGGTCCGGCGAGATGAGGTTGGCCGGGGCGGTGATGCAGCCCTGGGCGCCATTCTCGAGGGCAAGCTGGAGGAGGGAATCGGTTCCGCTCAGGACCAGCAGGTCGCGCCCGAAGCGCTCCCCAAGCTGGCGCGCAAAGGCTTCGTCGTGAGAGGAATCCTTGAGCCCCGCGAACGACTCCGGGAAGGCGGTCTTGAGCCGGGCGAGGAGATCGAGGGAAAAGCCCACGCCTGCCAGGCCGGGGATATGATAGCCGAGCAGGTATTTCCCGGCAGGCACGGCAGCGCGGATCAGCTCGCTGAACCAGTCGAACAGGCCGTCATCACTGGCCTTGCGGAAGTAATACGGCGGCAGGACAACCACGCCCTCGAAGCCCAGCTCGAAGGCGAGGCGGGTCAGGTCGATGGTCTCGGAGAGGGAGGGCGTGCCTGTGCCCGCCAGCAGGCGGAACCCCGGAAGCCGGCCGCGGGCCTGCGCGGCGGCCTGCCAGAGCCGGGCGCGTTCGCCGGGGGAGAAGGATGGCCCTTCGCCCGTGGTTCCAAGGAGCAGCGCCCCGTGGCAGCCGCGCGAAGCAAGGAACTCCATCAAAGGCGAAACAGAGTCCAGGTCGAGGGCGCCGTCCGCGCCAAGAGGGGTGAGAGAAGCGGCGTACACGCCGGAGAGGGGATGCAGGTCTGCCATGGGGGGTCCCTTTCTTATCGGGTCAATCCTGGTCGTCGATGAATCCACGGGCCGCCTCTTCAGGCGGCTGGAGGGGCTGGCCCTCCTCCTGGAACAGGTAGTTCTGGTGGTCGAGCACCCACAAATAGAGATCCCCCTCGGTCTTGCCGGGGAAATCTCTGAGGATATTGCTCTCGCGGATGACCTCGATGATGGGCCGGTAGACCGTATCGTACCAGCTCATCACGGCCTCCTTCTCGGAGATGTCACGCTTCAGGTCAAGGCCCATGAAATACCGGTGGACGGCGATATGCTCCAGCATGCGGTCGAAGCCATCCGGTATGGTCATCTTGATGTTGGCATCCGGACGAAGGTCATCCAGGGCAGAGCGCTCGAGGAAATGCACCTTGTCCCCCAGGATCTCCAGGTCCTCGGGCTGCAGGTCGGGAGTGATGTTGACGCGGCTGGAGACCTCGCGCACCTCGGCGTCGATGAATTCCTGGCTCTGCTCGCGGGCCACCGAGACGCGGTGATGCCCGTCCACCACAAAATAGACCTGCCCGACCTTGTAGAGCACCACGGGCGGCAGGCTGACATCCTGGTAGAAGGCGCGGTTCACCGACTGCCAGCGGGCGGAAGTATCGTTCTGGGTGGGAAGGAAGGCGCGGTCGAACTGGTGGTAGCGGTTCAGGCTGCCGGCGATCTGGTCCACGCGCACGGTCTGGACGCCACGGTAGATGGGGCCGCCGAGGTGCAGTTTTTCCTTGACATCATCGTAGGAGAGCAGGCGGTTGCGCCGGCCGGAAAGGGAGGCCAGGATGCCGTTCAGGAAGGCTTTGAAACGCGCCCGGCTGTAGTCCGCCTGGACGCGGGAATTAAGCTCATCAGACATGGTTGATCTCGATCACCTTGTAGGGGTAAATGTTCATGATCTCCGTGGGCCCCAGGCGGGTGACGGAGGGGGCCAGGTTCTGGCGGTAGAAGTGGGTATGGCCGTGGAAGTGGTAGCGGGGCCGGGCGAGGCGCAGCAGGAGGTTGAGGGCGCGCAGCCCCTGGTGGGCCTGAGTATCGTCATCGTGAATGCCCAGCGGCGGCGAGTGGCTGATGAGGATATCCAGAGAGCGGCCGCGGCGCAGCCGGTTCCACAGGAGGCCCGGCAGCATACGGAAGGCCCGCCAGAGGGCCTCAGACTGGGGGTACTGGTTGGTGCCATCGGGGCGGTACTGAATAGAGCCGCCAAAGCCGCCGATCAACAGGTTGCGGAAAACGACTATGCGCAAATCGAGGTTCACACCACCTTCTGCACGAGTCTGTGCCCAACGGTCACTAAACTCGGGGTCGTGGTTGCCGGGCACATAGAAGAGCGGCACGTTCAGGAGGGAGAGGATGTTCTCAAGGTACGTGTAGGGCAGGTCGCCGCAGCCCAGCAGCAGCTCCACACCCTTGAACTGCCCGCTGGAGATCAGAGGATAGATGCGCTCAACCACCTGGTCGCTTACCGCGAGGATCTTCACAGGAGGGTATTGTGCCGCAGAAAGTGGAAGAGGGCAAGGGAAAAACGGCGGGACAAACGACAGGCTGAAACTACCAGAAACGAAAGGATTTATTAAATGGAATGGCTTTGCAATTGCCAAAGGGAGGAACGGACACTATAATTCATGGAAATTACTTTTTTTGGAGTGAGAACTGGATACTCAGAACATCACCCAGCCACTGGGAGAAGAGGACCGCAATGTCCGCAGGCAGCTGGCCTCGGGCACGACGCTGGTCAATCGCTACCTGATCCAGGAGGTGATCGGCCTGGGCGGGATGGGCTCGGTGTACCGCGCCCGGGACCTGCACTTCCCCAACGTGGTCAAGCTGGTGGCGGTCAAGGAGATGGTGATCCTGGCGTCGAACGCCATGACGCGCCAGACCATCGTGCAGAACTTCGAGCGCGAGGCTAACCTGCTGGCCACGC
>CAZSPX010000217.1:0-5711 GCA_964608885.1 uncultured Anaerolineaceae bacterium
AGATAAGGCTGGTTGCCCGAGATCGCCATCTCCATCAGGGTCACCACTTCATAATCGTTCACCATTGGAATTTGCGGGATCATCTTGAAGGTAAGCAGATGACGCTCGTACATGAACAGGACCTGCCCCGACCCGGCGTACCGCTGCGTGCTCTGCCCCAGGCTGGCGAGGTCCTGCGCGGCGCGGGCCGCGTCATAGCGGATGGGAGGCGTCACCTTCAGGAACGCCAGCCCGACCGGCACGAGCACCAGCAGCAGCAGCAGGAACACCGGCGCCGCACCGCCGGGCACAGACGGGGCAGGCTCCTTCTCCTGGGCCTCCGCCTCATCTGGCGCGGTCCGTCCTCCGGCGAAATACAGGAGGATGACCGCCAGCAGCGCCAGGTAGGCGTCCATGTTGTGCAGGTCTCCGCCGCCCCCGATCTTGGTGCTCACCACCAGCCCGCCGGCGAACAGCACCAGCAGCATGGCGGCCAGCCCCCAGAAGCGCAGCGGGTGCAGCGCGGCAAGTTGGCCTCGTACATGATACAGGTACGCCGCGGCAGGCAGCGTCACCAGCAGGATGCCCGGGATCACACCAAAGGCATAGGTCTCGTTCGGAAGCAGGCGGTACCAGAGCAGGTCGGAGGTCAGGCTGGAACCGAAGGCCGCCAGATCAGAGTTGCCTGAGACGGCGATGTAAAAGGCCTGCCCGAGCAGCGCAGCCGCCAGCCCGCAGACCGCCCACAGGACAGGCTGCGCAAGGTAACGGCGCAGGTCCGCAGGCCGCGGCAGGGGCTCCTCCAGCAGGTACAGGGCAATGGCCAGCATGGCCGGGACCGGGAACCAGTTCAGCCGGCTCATCCCCGCCCAGAACGAAGCGGCCAGCACCGCCGCCAGCGACCATCCCGGCCGCCGCGCGGAGACCCCCGCCAGGATCAGGATCACACAGACCTGCAGGTGATAATAGACCACCCCCTGGAAGAAGAACAGAAAGAACCAGGCGCCCAGCATCCAGAGCAGGCCGCGGGGCCGCGGCATAATGCGCCGGACGGCCAGCCAGGCGGTGAGCCCGGTCACACCCAGCCACAGCAGGCTCTGCCAGAGGCGGTCGGCCCAGAGAGGCAGCCCCTTGATGAGGAAGGGGACCGCCAGCATCAGGTAGCGCGTCCCGTGCAGGAAGGAAAGCGGCAGGCTCTCGCCGTACAGTGAGCGGCTGAAGGGCAGCGACCCGTAGTAGTAGCGGCTGGCCTCCGACCATCCCAGCGAAAAGGGGTACTGCGTCACCGGCTGGAAGATGGCATAGGTCTGGAAGATCAGCCCGTCGGCAAGCAGGACCGCGATCAGGGACTGCTCCCATCTCAAGCCGGTCAGCCACACGACCCCCAGCGACTGCAGCAGCATCAGCGCCCAGACCATGAACAGCGTCACGCCGAGGATGGGGTCCAGTTTCGCCAGCGGGGCGAACTTCGCGGGCCAGCAGAGCAGCAGCCCGCCCACAAAGAGGACCGCGCCTATAAACTTCAACAGCCAAGATCGCGGCAGGAGCCGCGCGGCCCGCGCGGAGATCCCCTCCAGGGCCGAGGGTTTCAACAGCAGCCAGGCCTGCGCGATGAACGCCGCCGCAAAGATGGCCAGCACGAAGAGCCATTTGTAGCGGAAGCGGATCTGTACCAATGCCTCCGTGCGCGCCTCGGTCTGGATGAAGGCCAGCGCCGACAGGAATATTCCCGTGAGCAGGACGAGCCGCAGGAACTGCTTCCGTGAAGCGGTCATGCCTGCCCCCCCTCCCCGGGCGTGCCCTTTCCCATGGCGGCCAGCAGCCCCGGCATGGCGGCCGCGCCGGGCAGGCTGGCGATCATGTACAGCACGCGGATCAGGATCGCCACCGTCAGGCTCAGCGGGGTCCCGATCCCGGCCGCGTGGGTGAGCAGGTAGGTGAGCGAAAGCTCCTGCACCCCGTAGCCGTTGATCGAGATCGGGATCAGGGTCACAAAATAGGTCACGCTCCACAGCCCGCCGAGCAGCCAGAAGTCCACGTGCGCCCCCAGCCCTTCGATCATGATGTAAAGCGCCGCGAAGGTGCACAGCATATGCGCCCAGGTGCAGGCCAAAGCGGCCAGCAGGGCAAGGGGCTGGTGCAGCCAGGTGGAGAAGGATTGAAGGGTACGCCGAGTGAAATCCCATCCGCGCCGCAGGATCGCCGGGATCGCAATGGACTGCGCCACCCCTCCGCCGCCGATGACCGAAAGAGCCTGCGGCAGGCCGAACGGCAGCGCAAAGACCATGCCGGCCATCCCGATCAGCCGGTCCGCAGCGATGGAGGCCAGGCAAACGGCGCGGTCATGGCCCAGCTGCATGATGCCTGCCAGCCGGACCACATCCCCGCCCACCGTGGTCGGCAGGAAGTTGTTGGAGAACAGGCCGGTAAAGGTGAGGGCCACGCTTCTCCCGAGGGAGATATCCACGCCTCCGCTTCGAAGCAGCGTGTACCAGCGTGCCGCGACAAAGAGTCGGGAGACCAGGATGAAGAGCAGCGCCAGCAGGATGCGTGAAAGAGTAAGGCTCCGGAAGGCGGCCAGGAGCTCATCCCAGCCCTCCTCCCTGATCAACAGAAAGATCAGCCCCACGGCCAGCAGGGTCCCCAGGCCCCGCAGGATCAGGCTGCGGTTATTTGTGATTCGTGCCCGCATCGGAGCTCTCGGGCGGGTAGATTTCCCGGATGGTGTAGGTGGGCTTGCCCTGCGACTCGTGATAGGTGCGCGCCAGCAGCTCGGCGATCAACCCCATCAGGATGGACTGGAAGCCCATGATGGCCAGCATGATGGACACCTGGAAGAGGGGCGAGCCCAGCACGGCCACCTGGTAGAAGGTCCTCCGGATGAACAGGTAGACCAGCATGGCCAGGCTCCCGGCCATCAGGACGATCCCGGCCCCGCCAAACAGGTAGATCGGTTTGTTGGAATAGCTGAGCAGGAACTTGACCGTGAACAGGTCGAGGAGGATCTTGAGGGTCCGCTCCAGGCCGTAGTTGGCCCGGCCGTACTTGCGCGCGTGGTGATGGACGGGCATCTCGGTGATGCGCGCACCCACCGAATGGGCGAAGACCGGGATGAAGCGGTGCATCTCGCCGTACAGGTGGAACCCCTCCAGCGCATCGCGGCGGTAGGCTTTCAGGGTGCAGCCGTAATCATGCAGATGCACCCCGGTGACCAGCGAGATCAGCCCGTTCGCCAGGCGCGAGGGCAGGGTGCGCGTCACGGCGTTGTCCTTGCGGTCCTTGCGCCAGCCGCTGACCAGGTCATAGCCCTCGTCCAGCTTGGCCAGCAGCATGGGGATGTCGGCCGGATCGTTCTGCATGTCCGCGTCCAGCAGGACGATGGTCTCGCCCGCGGCGTGATCGATCCCCGCCGAGATGGCCGCCGTCTGGCCGAAGTTGCGCCGGAAGGAGATGACGCGCATGTGCCGCGGGTCCTGGTCTACCAGGGTCTTGAGCACCTCCAGGCTTTTATCCCGGCTGCCGTCATCCACCAGGATGACCTCCCATTCATACGGCGTGGGACCCAGCACCGCACAGATCGATTCATACAGCAGCGACAGGTTCTTTTCTTCGTTATAGACGGGGATCACCAGCGAAAGGTCCATTTATTTCCTTTGAAAGAAGCGCAGCCCGCTTCCCTCCAGGCAGGAGGTCTGCACAGGCGAGCGCGGCAGTTCGTCGAATACGGAGGCCGGCAGGCTGTCCTTCATGCCGGAATAGCGCCAGCCCTCCACTATTATATAGTCTGCTTCGGCCAGCCAGCGGGAATCCAGCTCTTCATTCCAGAGACCATATTTTAACAAGTCCTGCGTGGCCCCGCCCTGCACAAAGGCATAACCGTCGTTGATCTGTGGCAGGTAGATGCGGGCCTGCGGCGCGTACAGCAGCGGCGCCACCGAGAGCCCCCCGTTCCAGTAGGTCGTCCTGCCCGGCTGCATGTGCTGTGCAAGATAACCGCCGGCCTGCTCATTGAGGCGGATCACGTCCAAGCCGCCGCAATCCGGGCGCCCGGCGCTCCCCGCCAGCCAGGGAGAGAGCAGCACACCCAGCCCCAGGAAGGCAGTCCCGAGCACGTAGCCATAGCTCCAGCCCCTCCGCTGCAGCAGCCGGTACAGGAGCCAGGCCGCCGCCAGGATGGCTGCCCCGGCCAGCGCCCCCGCCGCGAGCGAGGCGGCGCGCTCGGTCACCACCCGCTCCCAGGCAAACTTGTTGGCCAGCAGTTCCCCCAGCGTCGTGGTGCCGGGCAGGATGCGCCCCTCCCGCAGGCGCGGGACGCTCAATGCCAGCAGCGGGTCGCCCAGGTCCTCCACCGCGGAATAGGCGATCCCGGTGCACAGCACCAGCACCGCCAGGACCATCAGCGCCTGCCGCACACGCGGCGCCTGCGGCGGGATGGCCTGCAGCAGCAGGCAGGTCAGCAGCAGGCCGGTCAGGCTGAAGAACGCCAGGTAGGGCGTGAAGCAGAACACACAGTAATCGTTGCCGATGGCCGCCCACGAATGCATGAGCAGCAGGCTGGCAAACAGGACGGCCAGGAATATCGCCTGGCGGAAACCCGCTGTTGAAAAGGCGGACCTGCGCGGCCAGAAGATCAGCCCGAAGATGCATCCCACCGCGGCCGCAAAGTGGAAGCGCACACCCTGGAAGACCGAGAGCATCCGGCCCGCCAGGTCAATGGAGGGGTTCCATACCGCCTTTCCCGGGCCGCTGTAAGCGACCTCCGGAAGCCAGCCTGTCACCGCCGCGGGCAGCCAGGCCGTCCACAACTGCATGATATACGGCCAGTACAGGGCATGGAAAAAGGCCAGCACGGCCGCCCCGCTCAGGGCGGAATACAGCGCCTTCTTCGCCCCGTGCTGCCACCAGATGTACAGCACCAGCAGGGGCAGCACCACAACCATGTTCTGCCGGATCATGATCAGCGCCCCTGCCAGGAAACCGCCCAGCGCAAGCTGCCAGGCCGGACGGTCCTCCCCCAGTGACAAGGCAAGAGCCAATGCCAGCGTAAAGGCCACCTCGCTCTGGCTCACGGCCTCGCTGTAGGTCTTGATCAGCACCGGGCTGAGGGCGAACGCCCAGACCGCCCCTGCAGCCAGCCAGTCCCCGGCCAGCCGGCGTGCCGTCCACCCGGTCACGACTACCGCGAGGGCGCCAAAGAGTACCGCCAGGGTCCGCCCGGTGCGCAGGCCGGGGCCGAAGATCACTTCTGCATATCCGGGGATCAGGAAGGCCAGCGGAGCCTTGTTGGTCTGCGGGCCGTTCAGCTCAAAGGGATGGTACTGGCCGCTGGCGAACAGCCAGCCTTTATACAGGTAGGCACCCTCGTCCAGGCTGGAGGCGGTGGTGCGGGCATAGCCGCCCGCCTGCCACAGGTAGAAAAGCACGCCGGCTGCGGCCAGCAGCCCCGCCAGCCAGGCAGGCCATCTTCCACCTTGCGGGGTTGCCGGTCTTGCTTCCATGGAGAGGCGCGGGGTTATTTGCTCAGGCGCTGCATGTCCGCCGTGACCATCATCTCCACCAGCTCGCGGAAGGTGATGGAAGGCTCCCATTGGAGGATGGCATGGGCGCGCGTGGGATCGGCCACCAGCAGGTCCACCTCTGCCGGCCGGTAGTAGCGCTCGTCCTGAACCACATGCTCGCTGTAGTCAAGCCCCAGACAGCCAAAGGCGATCTCGCAGAATTCCCGCACGGAG
>CAZSPX010000218.1:0-5673 GCA_964608885.1 uncultured Anaerolineaceae bacterium
AGGTGATCATCCAGGCGCAGCGTGACCTGTACAAACTGATGGCCGAGGTGGCTGCCACCCCGGAGAACGCCGGGAAATTCCGTACCATCGGGCCGGAGCGTGTGCAGTGGCTGGAGGAGCAGACCGACCGCCTGGGCAGCAGGCTTGAGCCTGCCAGGGAGTTCATTCTGCCGGGAGACAGCGCTGCGGGCGCGGCCCTCTCGCTGGCGCGCGCCATCGTCCGCCGGGCGGAGAGACGGGTGGTCGCCCTCTTTGACTCCGGGGAGATTAAGAACGAGCATTTGCAGCGTTACCTCAACCGGCTTTCCTCGCTGTGCTTCGTGCTGGAGCTGGTGGAGAACCATGCGGCCGGCAGGGCGACTTCGCTGGCCAAAGGGGAGGGGGCGTGACCGGGACGATCATCAACATCATCACCATCCTGGTGGGAGGCGGGTTGGGGCTGCTGTTCGGGTCGCGCATCCCTGAGCGGCTCAAGCAGACCGTGGTAGGGGGCATGGGACTGTTCACCGCGGCGATGGGTCTGCAGATGTTCCTGAAGACCAGCAACCCGCTGATCGTGCTGGGCAGCCTGCTGATCGGCATCCTGCTGGGGGAATGGTGGCGGATCGAAGAGCGGCTGCAGGGGCTGGGCATGCGGCTCGAGAAGCGCTTCGGTAATGGGGGTGAGGCGGCGGAGAGCGGCCACAATTCGCGCTTCGTGCGCGGCTTTCTCATCAGCTCGCTGCTCTTCTGCATCGGGCCAATGGCCATCCTGGGCTCCATCAACGACGGGCTGCGCGGCGACTACAACCTGCTGGCGGTCAAATCGGTGCTGGACGGGTTCGCCTCCCTGGCATTTGCCTCCACGCTGGGGGTGGGGGTGCTGTTCTCGAGCGTGGTGGTACTGGTCTATCAGGGTGGGATCAGCCTGCTGGCGGCGCAGCTGAGCGCGGTGCTGAGCGACCCGATGGTGGCCGAGATGACTGCCACGGGCGGCGTGATCCTGACAGGCCTGGCGTTGAGCAGCCTGCTGGAGATCAAGCCGCTGCGCGTGGGGAACTTCCTGCCGGGGCTGGCGATCGCGCCGCTGATTGTGTGGATATTGACGCAGTTGAAGATCATGTAGTGGCACGCCCCTTCGGACCGATCAGCCTGGTCGCAACGACATGGAAGGGAATCAAAAAGGACACGCTCGAGGCGTGTCCTTTTGTTTACAGGTAGGGCAGGATTATTTATCGGCCTGGGCGAGGGCGGCATCCAGTCTGGTCTGGAAGTCACTGAAGGGCACGGCGCCCTCGATGACCTCGGTCTTCACCTGGCCGTTGACGGTGTAGGTCAGCAGGAAGGAGGGCGTGGCCTTGATCTGCGCGGCCTGGCCGTCCGTGAAGTCCTGCTGGATGCGGTCCTTGTAGGTGCCCCCGTTGAAGCAGGACTGGAAGTCGCCCATGTTCAGTCCCAGCGTCTGGGCAAAGGCGATCAGGCGCTTGGGGGTAAAGTTGCCGACGTTCTCGCCGGTCTGGTTGGCGAAGATGATATCGTGCATCTCCCAGAATTTCCCCTGGTCGCCCGCGCAGTAGGCTGCCTCGGCAGCATCCCCGGATTCGGCGCCGATCCAACTGCCAAAGGAGCGGTACAAGAAATAGACCTTGCCGGTGGCTACATAGGCATCCATGATCTGGCCCTCGGTATCCTTGCTGAAGCGGTCGCAGTAAGGACACTGGAAATCCGAGAACTCCTCCATCTTGATGGGCGCATTGGGATCGCCGGCGGCATTCCCATTGGCCTGCGGGCGGGCAACAGAATCAGCGGTTTTGATCTCACCCACGGGGGTGAAGTTCGGCAGGATCAAGAACGCAGCGGCGGCCAGCGCCACCAGTACCACCCCGATGATGACCGCCAGACGTGAGCGCTGCTCGGAACGGCGGCGCTGCTCACGGCGCACCTGGCGTTTGCTCATCCCTTCTTTCGACATTTCCTTCTCCTCTACGATGGATTAATGGCTGCCTCAAAAAGAAAGCGGCAGGATGCAGGCTGGAGATTTTCCCACGTTCAGGGGGATTTGTCCAGAAAACCTTAAAGGGTTTCTCATACAGCCAGGCGGGCGTCCATCCAGATGATCATCAGGTCGAAGACTTCCTTCTGATCCAGCTCATTGTGGATCTCGTGGAAGTCATCCTCCCAGAGCTGGAAGGTGATATGACTGCCCCCCGCGCGGGCGAACTCCCGGCTGGCCCCGGGATCATTGAGGCGATCCGCGCCGCCGTGCATGAGCAGTAAAGGCAGGGGGAACTCCGCGGCGTGGGCGAGAGCCCAGAACCCGGCATCCAGGGCATCAAAATACAGGCGGGAGGTGATCCTGTCGTGCACGAGCGGGTCATGGATATAGGCCTCGACCACCTGGGGATCGCGCGAGAGGGCGGCCGTCTCGAGACCGGTCCGCTGGGAAAAGGCGGGGTAAATGCCATTGAGCAGCCGTCCCAGCGTGACCTTCCAGGCGGGTGGAGCAAAGGCCAGGCGCAGCCAGGGGCCGCTGGCAATCACGCCCGCCAGGTCTGGTTTGCGGCGCAGGGCGTAATTGAGGACCTCATTACCGCCCAGGCTGTGGCCATACAGGAAACGGGGCAATCCCGGATAGCGTTTTTCGGCCTGCGCAAGCAGGGCGTCAATATCCTGCATGAGGGCTTCATAGGAGGGAGTATGGCCGCGCGGTCCCCCGGACTGCCCGTGACCGCGCTGGTCGAAGGCCAGCGTGGCATACCCGGCGTGCGAAAGCGCCGCCGCCACATGCTCATAGCGGCCGCTGTGCTCCCCGATCCCGTGCACCAGGCAAAGCACCGCCCTCGGCTTCATCCCCGGCTCCCAGAGCCGGGCAAAGATATCCAGCCCGTCGGCGGATTTCCAGGCAAGCTCGAACGATTTCACATGACCCTCCACTCGTGTCCGAAATCGGGATGCGGGATCAATCGCGGGACAGGGCTTCTCCCACCTCGAAACGGCAGTAATCGTCGCCCCTGGCCATGCAGTGGGTCTCGGTGATCTGGTGCGGCTTGCCGGTGGCCCATTCCACGGCCTCGCCGATCGAACCGACATACAGGTGGCAGATGGGCGTCTCACTCTTGCGGGCATGGCAGACCCCGCAGGTGGCATCCAGGAAGGCAATATGCTCCCCTTCCTCCAGCCAGATCTCCACCTGCGCGTTGGACCTGCGCAGGGCATCGGCCATGCCATTGAGGATGAACTTGATGCGCTGGCGCTCAGGCAGGAGCTTGAGGGCCGCGCCGGCCAGGCCCATAAGCGAGGACTGCTCGCGCAGTGCGTACTGGAAGGAGGCTTTGCCGATGCGGCGCAGCATGCCGCGCCCGCCGCGACCGTAGAACTGCTCGATGGCCTCGTTGAAACGGGCGTATTGCGCGGTCTGGATGGCAGGCTCGAGGTTATCAGGTGGGAAATTGCCGATGTAACGTTCCAGCCCGCTGGAGCGCAGGACGGCGTTCAGGCCGTTCTCACCCATCACCTCCTGCGCGGCCACCAGGGCCTGGCGCACAATGGTATTGACGATGACCGCATCTTCCCTTTGCATGCCAGCACCTCCTAAAATGGATGAATAAAGACGGGATACTTCTCGCCGGTGAAAACAAATCCCAGGCGCTCATACAAGGCCTGGGAGGAAAGGTTGTCGCTCTGGGTATTGACGGTCACGCGGGCCTTGCCGCGCCCCCGGACATGCTCCAACAGGTCCGTGACCAGGGCCGATCCCAGCCCGCGTCCCTGCATCTCCGGGCGGACGGCCAAGCGCGCCAGGTGCGCTCCCATGGCGCCGCCGGTGCTGAGCTGGTATCCCACCAGACCCTCGGCGGTTTCGGCCACGGTGGCGTGGACGGCCTGTTTGAGCGCCTTCTGCAAGGCATCCAGTGAGTTGCGCCAGAGGAGGTCAAACGCGGAGTTGTCCACCTCCGTCACCTGCGGCAGATCGCCAGGGCGCATCGGGCGCAGCTTCACATCGGGTGGCAGGGACTGCCCGGGAATGGGAGCATCCTCCCAGGCCAGCATGACGATGTTCTGGTTGAAAACAAAGCCGGCCTCTGCCAGGAAATCCTCGAACCAGGGGTTGAGGGCAATGGCAGCCGCCACGACGCCTCCCGGATCGGAAAGCTCGCGGCGAGCGGTGTTCCAGAGGTCCAGCCAGACCTGCGCAGCGCCGGGGCCGGAGGCGCAGGCAAACAGGCGGATCCAGGCGACGCCGGGCGGGTCTTGCGGGCAGGCCAGCGCGGCGAGCAGGTCCCCCTTCTCCTCCAGCACCCAGTAATGTGGGGAACCCAGCCACTCCAGAGGCCCGCGCCAGTCCAGGTGCCGGTGAACGTAGGATTCAAAGAACATCAGGTTGGCGATCTGCTGCTGATCGGCCGGGACCGCCCTGCGGATCTGCAGGTTGATCGCTACCATGGCTTGAAGCGCATGAGGAATTTCAGGATGCGTTCCAGGAACGTGGGCCGGGACTTGGCCTCGACCGACCCCATCATCTTGAGGGCGGATTGGAGCACCTCTCCATGCTTAAGGCGGATGGCGGCCATGGCCTGCTTGACATAGGCGAGCATGTCCCCCTCCCCCAGCTCAGCAAAGAGGGCTTCGGAACGGCCATAGGTTTCCAGGGCCTCACCGGCGCGGCCCAGTTCCTCCAATGCGGCTGCCTGGTTGGCAAGCGCCATCGCCTGTCGCTTGCGGTCCGAGGCGGAGGCAAAGACCGCGTCGGTGCCGAGGGCGGCCTCCAGGGCCTGGCGGGGCTGCCCGGCCTTGAGGAGTGCCACGCTCAGGTTGTTATTGGTTTCAGCAGCGTTAAGGGGATCCCCGGCCCGGCCATAGCCTTCGGCGGCGCGGCGCAGAAGGCCGGCAGCCTGCTCATACTGGCCGCGTCCGTAGAGGTGCTTGCCCTCTTCAGCGAGGTCGGCGGGTGAATCGGGGGACATGGGTTCAGAGGGTGATGTCCAGCAGGCCTTCGGCCACAGAGCGCAGGCGGTCCTTGGACATCTCGCTCAATTTCATGGCCAGCTCAAGGTAGGGGCGGTTGACCGGCTGGGAGACAAACTGGCGCATCTCTTCAGGAAGCTCCATGAAGCCCTGCACCAATCCCTGCGCGAGGAGCCAGCGCCCCACGGGGCCGTTCTTGTCGAAGAAGTCTTCCACACGTCCGCCGAGAGCGGTCAGGATCACTTCCAGCTCCGGCAGCGGGATGGGACGCTCGCCAAGCTCATAGGATTTGAGGCGTGCGGCAGGGATACCGCTCTGGACGGCCACGTCCTTGAGGGAGAGGTTGGCCTCGTTGCGCTCCTGGCGCAGCAGTGCGCCGATCAGACGCTGGCGCAACGACATCAGTCGGGGCAGGTCGAGCGGCTCGGTGGGGGCAGCCTCGCCTGAGATGGCCTGGTGCCCCCAGAAATGGGCCAGCGGCAGGCGCAGGTAATAGACCAGGACCTCCAATTCGGGGAGGGAGGGCGCGCGGCGGCCCTCTTCGTAGGCCAGCAGCAGGGCGCGGGAAATGCCCATCGCCTCGGCGCATTCCCGGGTGGTGCGCCGGGCAGCCAGCCTTGCATCCCGGATCAACACCCCGAGTTTCTTGGAACGAATGGTGATGTGACTGCGGTTGTCCATAAGGCCTCACCTGATGAGCATGTTCAGAAAACATTATAGCAGAGGAGG
>CAZSPX010000219.1:0-5660 GCA_964608885.1 uncultured Anaerolineaceae bacterium
CCAGACACTTCAAGTAATTGAGCTGAAACACTGGCTACTTCAATTGCTTCCACCGATAAAGTATCGCTAACATTCAGATTTTCCACGATTGGTTGCCCAGTGTCTTGATCCTGTTGAAAAATTGCTGCCAACCAAGCCGAACCAGAAGCAGTGCCAGTTGGCGCCGGAGTGGGCGAGACTTCGGCAATCACGGGGTTGGTGGCTTGATTTTCTTGAATGATCGAGACAACATAGTCGCGCAATGTTTGACCATCAATTGACAAATTAGCAACGGATAAATCGGCAATTTGAGCTCTGCCTGAAACCACCAATTCTTTGGTTTTAATTAAACCTGCTTCCAGCATTGCGGTAATGGCTTTGGTAAAGGCGCCAAAGCGGTTTACCAACGGAGATGCTTGAGGAGTTGCTTGACTGACAATCTGATATTCATCGTTATCATCTTGGATTAGAACTAAATTACCAAAATTATCCAGAGCAATTAGTGGCTCGAAATGGTCTAAGTTTAGAAAAACTAGCACCTGGCCGACTGCTGTGGGGTCTGAATTTGAGTAATTTTCAAGTGCCCGACCAACTATAATCCCATGCTGAGTCGCCTTCATGCCTATCCCTGGGAGTGAGCTGATGGTAATGGGATCACCAGCGGTAATTGATCCGTTTTCTGTTGTCACTTTGACAGGCACTCGGCCAACTAAACCAACAGCTATGGGTACTCGTCCCAGGTACTGGTTATCGACAATCGTCATGGCTTGGTTTGGATCATTGACTTCGTCTAGGACCATGCCTGGTTGAGATGACGCCACACCAATAACACTATTGGGGTTTTCGGCCAGACTTTTTACTACTCCACCAGCTAGACTAGGGTCTAAACTAACAAGATCTCCAGCTTCGATGGATGAACTGCCGTAATAATTTTCTGCTAAGTCGGCGCCGGTAGTGACAGGAGTCCAATAGCCGACAACATTAATTTCTAAAGTGCCAGTGGAAGTTCCAGCTATTTCGGTTAAACCCCAGGAAAAAACTTTATTGGCATCTAAGGCTACGATAGCCATACCATAACCAACCGCTGCGCCATCTAGTTCACCTGCCCAGACAACACCATTTGTGGTGTTGGCAGCAATGCCGGTAGGCATGACGTGACCACTCCAGTTGGCGGCAGTGGTATTGGTTACAGTAATTCTGAGCTCCAATAATACTTGTGTTGCTGATGATGCCGCACCAATAACAGCATCGACATCTACATTAGTAGTACCGACACTTGAGGTATTACCAGTGCTGTTGACGATGTTGGTGTTGGTGGTACTGACAAACTTGCTATAGGTACTTGGTTTGCATTCCCAGATGCTTGACCCTTCATTCCATTTCAAAACTTCTGTATCGGCACAACCTTGGATTAGTCCAAAGCCGTTGGTGCCAAACTCCAAACCAGAACCAGAGTTAGACACCCCAGCTCCATCGGAAGAGGTAAATGCTACACTCATTTGTGTCCAAGCTGTACCGTTACAGACGTATTGTAAGTTAGCTGTTCCGTCAAAGTACTGCTTACCTTTGGCAGAGGCATCACAGGTGCCAGCATCAACTTGGACCATTGGACCAAGGGCGAGCGTTCCTGAAACTGTGGCGTTGCCAGAAACTGTCAGTTTTTGTGTTGGGGAGCTACTGCCAATTCCTAAATTACCAGCATTCGTTAGAATCATTTTTGAGTTATAAGTACCGGTGGTATATGTCTGAAAGTCAATGTTAGAAGCTGCCTGGGTGACCACTTCGCCATTACCACCCATCATATATAAGTTGGCAGTAGAACTATAAATCTGATTGTAAGTGGAATCGCCAGTAGTATATAGCCTAAGATCATTTCCACTCCGAATACCTATGTCTCCCACCACATCGAGTGAATTGGCTGGAGCAGTCGACCCAATCCCCACGTTACCATTATTGAGTATAGTAAAGCGTTCTGATAAACCTGCGTCACCGCCCACACTAGTTCTAATGCCAAAGTTTTCCCCATTCAAAATATCTATCTTGGGATCAGTGGTACCACGGAAAGCTAAGGTTCCAGAGGAGGAGGCCGATCCGGCAATGTCTAATTTGGCTGTGGGTGCGGTGGTGCCGATACCCACATTTCCACTATTAAGTATAGTTAGTCTCTCAGTTAATCCCACGTCGCCACCCACACTGGTTCTAATGCTGAGGTCTTCACCATTCAGGATATCTATCTTGGGATCGGTGGTACCGCGGAAGGCGAGGGTGCCAGAAGTAGTAGCCGAACCAACGATATCAAGTTTGGCCGTCGGTATAGTGGTGCCAATACCAAAATAGCTATTACCATCATCCCAAAACAAACTGCTAAAGGCTGTCCAGTTGCCGGCATCGTTATAGAGCATTTGACCCTCAGTACCAGAAGGAAGACTGCCTGAGCCAGTAGTATCACAGTCAACCCAGGTTGAGGTATAACACTTGAATTTGGCATCATCTGAGTCGTAGAACATAGCGCCGGCAATTCCAGTGGGGTTGGAAGTATTTGAAGCAAGAATTAATCTATTGGTGCCATCAGTGAGTTTAATATCTCCCGTTACTTGAAGTTTGTATGCCGGAGCAGTGGTGCCAATGCCCACGTTGCCAGCAGTATTGATAGAAAAGAAGGAGTTGGTGCCGATGGTTGTGCCGTCACCAATTGAAAAAATATCATCATCGTCACCACCCGCGTCCTCTTGAACTCCTAGCCAAAAATCGGTGTCGGTGGCGGTTTTGGTATCCAGAATGATTGAAGGATCGGCTGAAGTTATTTGGAATTTACCAGTGTCACCTAAGTTAGCCAGCAAGTTGCCACTGCCGTAGGTACTGAGCGTTAGGTTGTTGTTTTCCCATGACTCGCCTGTTTTTATCGTGAAGGGTCCATTGGTTTGAATTTCCGAGCTAGTTTGGTTGGTGAAAATCAAGTCGTAGGCTATGGAAACATCACCAGCGGCGGTGAATTGGTGAGGTAAAACGCTAGTAATTTGGGTGGGTGAAACCGAAAATGAAGTAGAAAGACCAGCATCACCGCCCACCGAATTTTGAATATTTAATGTGCCGCCATTTAATACATTCAGTTTAGTTGCAGGCGATGAGCCAGTGGGGACAACCAAACTTAGGTTGCCTGATATTGAAGCTGTGGGATTACCGCTGTTTACATTCAAGAAAGCAAACTTAGCTGAAGAGGTGGCGGTGCCACCAAGTAAGAAGTCCAAAGTGCTGTTGTTGGGGTAGATTGCTCCTAGGCCAATTGTCCACTTACTGCCTCCAGGATCTGCCCATGTAGCAACTCCACTACCATTGGTAGTTAAAACCTGACCGCTATCTCCATCATTGGCGGGTAAAGTCAGCGTCCAAGATCCAGCCGCAGCACTGGGTTGGATTTGCACATAGCCGGAAGTGTTACCAGCTAACCTTAGAGTCCCCAAAAGGCTACCGGCATTACCGATATCCAAGAGTGATGCGGGAACAGTAGTGCCAATCCCCACATTACCATTTCCCAACACAGTTAAGAAGTCACCAGCTGAATCACCAATCTGTAACACCTCATCAGCTACACCTAGATCAACTGTTGATTTAAGTGACAGCGCTTCGGTAGTAGTCCCACCAGCTGCTTTGGAAGAGTTGAGTTTAACTTGATCAGTAGAGGTTAAGGTAATATCACCAGTGCCAGAATTGAGAGCAAGACCTGTAGTAGTAGTAGCATTACCCAAAGTAATTGTCTTGGCATTCGCTCCCGTACCGATGTTTAAAGCATTGGTAGTAGCCGAATCAATATTCAAAGCTGCAGAAGAAGTTAAGAATGCTTCAGTAGCACTAGTCAACTTAAGGATACCATTAGCGGCTCCAAACCCAAGGTTAACTGTATTGTCAGTATCATTGTCTAAAGTCTCACCATTCTGAAGACTCAGGTCAGTACCAAAGGACGTACCAGAAATACTTAGAGCTGTGCCAGTATTACCATCCAAAGTTAAGCTATTAATAAGACCTGCTCCAGCAACATCTAAGAGACTAGCTGGAGCAGTGGAGCCAATCCCCACATTGCCATTATTCAGCACCGTCAATCTCTCAGTCAGACCAACATCACCTCCCACAGAAGTTTGAATACCAAAATTTTCTCCGTTTAAAACGTTGATCTTAGGATCGGTTGTGCCGCGGAAGACAAGGGTCCCAGATGAAGAAGCGGATCCAGCAATGTCTAGAAGAGCGGTTGGAGCAGTGGTGCCGATACCGACGTTGCCTTGAATAAACGAATCACCGCTCGTTAGGCTTGAAATGCTTGCGTTTGTACCAATTCCAACATAGCCACTATTTGGCATTAATCTTAAACTTGCAACGCCCCAGTCTGCTTCTAGAACTCTTGTTGTGTTAAAGTCTAAAGTATATGTGTTAGATGTTGCGTTGTTTACAACGAAAGTGGATGAAAAGGCTGATTGCGCCGCACTCTGGAGTTTAAAACTAGGTTCAGTAGAATATAGTTCTATAAGTTTGCTTGGAGCAGTGGTGCCGATGCCTACATTCCCATTATTTAAAACAGTCAATCGCTCAGTTAGTCCTACATCTCCACCTACCGAAGTCTTTAAGCCAAAGGAACCACCGTTGTAGATATTGAGTTTAGTAGCAGGATTAGCCCCAGTAGGAACAGCGAGTGCAAGATTACCAGCAATGGTAGCAGTTGGTGAACCTGAGTTAACATTGATGAAGGCAAACTTAGCAGAGGAGGTAGCAGTGCCACCAATGAGTAGATCGACTGTATTGTTAATTGGGTAAATAATGCCACTACCTAAAGTCCAATTACTACCACTAGCAGCAGTTATCCACGAAGTACCTCCACTACCATCTGTAGTTAATACCTGTCCGCTATCACCATCATTGGCAGGTAGAGTCAAAGTCCAAGATCCAGCTACAGCAGAGGGTTGCAGTTGAACATAACCTGAAGTATTACCAGCTAGTCTCAATGTTCCCAAAAGACTACCAGCGTTACCGATATCTAAAAGTGATGCAGGAGCAGTAGTGCCGATGCCGACATTGCCACTCGATTTATCTAGGTATAAATCATCGGTAAAGAAGGCAATGTCACCATTAGTGGTAGAGTCAGTGGAGAAGGAAAGAACATTGCCTGAAGTATATGAAATCGTTCCTTCATCGGTAGTAGATGCACCTAGATGTATAGTTTCTCCCCCTAGGTATATATCTTTCCATCTGGCTGTATCTGATCCTAGATCTAATGTATCGTTGGCATTGGGAAGTAGATCATCTGAAACTAAAAAGTTGGAACCATCCCATCTTAAGTATTCAGTAGAGCCATTGGCAAAGTAAAGGTAATTAGCTAACTCGATCTCGCCGGCTACATCTAGCAGTTGGCTTGGAGCTGTTGTCCCAATCCCCACATTACCATTATTCAGTACAGTCAATCTTTCAGTTAATCCTACATCGCCACCCACGCTGGTTCTAATACCAAAGTTTTCACCATTTAGGATATCTATCTTGGGATCAGTAGTGCCTCGGAAGGCGAGGGTACCAGATGATGATGCCGAACCAGCAATGTCTAATTTAGCTGTTGGGGCAGTTGAACCGATACCGACATTACCATTTCTCTGGAAGATATTGGAATTGGTTAATCCTTTTGCACTGGAGAACATTGGAAT
>CAZSPX010000220.1:0-5653 GCA_964608885.1 uncultured Anaerolineaceae bacterium
GCAGGTCTGCGAGGCGCGGCTTAAGGGGATCCAGGACCTGCGCCCCGTCCTGAAGCCGAGGAAGGAAACGCCCCACGTCGTCCATGCCGCGGCGGTGATCGTGAGAAGGGGGCGCGTCCTGCTCGCAAAACGGCCCTCCAGGGGGCTGCTGGGCGGCATGTGGGAGTTCCCAAACGCGGCGGTGACGGGCGATCCACGCGAGGCGCTGGAGGAGGCCATTCAAGGGGTGTACGGGCTCAAGTCACTACCCGAGGAGGAGCTGGCCACGCTGGAGCATGCCTACACCCATTTCAGCGTCACGGTGCATGCCTTCCGGTGCGAGCTGCTCTCGCCGCAAGTGGAGAAGAACCTGAAGTGGAGGCGGCTCAGCGAACTGGAAGACCTTCCGATGGGTCGCATTGACCGGAGAATTGCGCGACAATTGACCCAGGATGGATAAACTCGCGGCCGAGAGGCACCGGATGGTCGAGACGCAGATCGCCCGAAGGGGACTGACGACGAGTCGGCTGCTGGAGGCCTTCGAGGCGGTGCCGCGGCATCTCTTCGTCCCGCTGGAATACCGCAGGCATGCCTACCAGGACCGCGCCCTGCCGATCGGGGAGGCGCAGACCATCTCGCAGCCGTATATCGTGGCGCTGATGACCGATCTGCTGGGCCTGGGAGGCGGAGAGAAGGTGCTGGAAGTGGGGACCGGCTCCGGCTACCAGGCAGCCATCCTGATGCGGCTGGCGGGGAACGTGTATACGATCGAGCTCAACCCGGAACTGGCTCAGCGGGCAAAACGGCTGCTTGAGAGGCTGGGCTGCGACAATGTCCGCTTCCGCGAGGGGGATGGGTCGCAGGGCTGGCCGGAGGAAGCGCCGTTCGATGGCATCCTGGTGACGGCCTTTGGCCCGCGCGTGCCAAAGCCCCTGCTGGATCAGCTTGCGGAGGGCGGGCGGCTGGTGATGCCGGTGGGGAACCGCTGGATGCAGGAGCTGGAGCTGTGGAGGCGCACCGGGGAGGGCTTCGAACACACGGCGATCACGGAGGTGGCCTTCGTCCCGCTGAGAGGGGAGTTCGGGTGGGATGAGGAGAAATGAAAAGAGCAGGCTTGCGGCCTGCTCTTTTATGCTCAGGATCTGCTCAGGGTCACAAAGACCATCGGCCTGCGCTTGGTCTCTTCGTGCAGGTAGGAGCGAATCGCGCTGGCGATATCCTTTTCGGTATCCATCCCGTTGTGGTTCACGATCTGCATGACGCGCTTGCGCACCTCGGGGATGAGGCGCTCGGCATCCTCCTGGACGAGGAAGCCGCGCGTGATGACCTCGGGATCGCCGTTCAGGCGGCCGGTCAGCTTGTTGACGTTCAGGTCGATCAGCAGGATGCCGTTGCGGGCCAACTGCTCGCGCTCGCGCATCACGCCGTGGTCAATGTCGCCGATGGACTCACCGTCCACGAAGACGTAGCCGCCCGGGATGCGCTGGCCGAGGCTCAGGACGCCGCCGGCCAATTCCACGACCTGCCCGTTCTCTGCGACGACGATGTTCTCCTCGCAGATGCCGACCTGCTTGGCCAGGTCCGCGTGGCGGATGAGCTGGCGCAGCTCGCCGTGGATGGGCATGAAGTGCTTGGGCCGCACCAGGTTGAGGAGCAGCTTCTGCTCTTCCTGGCTGGCATGCCCGGAGACGTGCACAGGAGCCATGGAGTCGTACACTACCTTGGCGCCGCGGCGCAGCAGGCGGTTGATGGTCTTGCTGATGGTCTCCTCGTTGCCCGGGATGGGGTGGGAGGAGAGGACGACCGTATCGCCGGGTTTTAGATCGAACTGGCGATTGGTGCCTGCCGAGAGCCGTCCCACAATGGAGGAGGGCTCACCCTGCGAGCCGGTGCACATGATGACAACCTTGTGGTCCTGCATGTGCAGAGCCTGGTCCAGGGGGACGATCAGGTCATCGGGGATGTCGAGATAACCCAGCTTGCGGGCGATCTTGACATTATCGACCATGCTGGGCCCGGCGAGGGTCATCTTGCGACCGGATTTGGCGGTGGCTTCGGCCACCTGCTGGACGCGCGAGATGAGAGAGGCGAAGGTGGCGATGATGACGCGCCCTTCGGCCTCACCGATGACCTTGTCGAAGGCCGGGCCGATGACCTTTTCGGAGGGGGTCCAGCCGGCGCGCTCCGCGTTGGTCGAGTCGGAGAGGAGGAGGTCCACGCCGCGCTCGGCGAACTCAGCCAATTTCGCGTAGTCGGTAGGCCAGCCATCCACGGGGGTATGGTCGAATTTGAAGTCGCTCATATGAACGACCAGCCCTGCGGGCGAAGTGATGCCCAGCCCGACGGCGTCAGGGATGGAGTGGCAGACATGGAAGGTCTCCACGGTGAAGGGGCCAAGCTCCAGCTTCTCACCCGCCTGCATGGTCTTGAGGACGGCCTTGTCCAGGCCGCCGTTGCGGAGCAACTTGGCCTCGATCAGGCCGCGGGTGAGGGGGGTGGCATAAATGGGAGCGGGGATGTCGTTGATGACATGCTGGATCGCACCGATGTGATCCTCGTGGCCGTGCGTGATGACGATGGCCTTTACACGGTCCGTCTTGTCCAGCAGGTATTCGAAGTCGGGAATGATGTAATCCACCCCGAGCATGTCGTTCTGGGGGAACATGATGCCCGCGTCGACCACGATGATGCTGCCGTCGAATTCATAGGCCATCATGTTCTTGCCCACTTCCCCGAGTCCTCCCAGGGGAATGATCTTCAGTTTTGCTTTCTTGCTCATATTCGGTTGTTAACCTCGGTTAAAAAGTATTTTACAGCCGCCCATTGGCGGATATATTCAGAATTATAGAAAAAGACCCCGGGCCGACTTACTCGCCAGGGGAATTCCACGTGCGATTGTCCAAACCAACTGCCCGGAGGCAGGGAAAGTCAAGTCAAACAGGACGATTCTAGCAGGAATAGGGGAATTTGTCAAAGACTTAATCCCTATCGCTTACGTTTTTCCAACAATAAATTGTACTGCAATTGGCGCTCGCTGATGGATTTTTGCAGGTTTTTCCGGCGAGAATCGTCCGTTTCGGAGGCCAATTGCTCCCGCAGGGCGGCAAGCTCCTTCAGGAGGTTGATCTCCTCGGGGACCAGGCCGGCGTTCTTCAGGACGGAATAGGCAAGGCGAACCTCCTCGGGCGTCTCGAAATAAGCGCTTAGATCGAGGGGCTTGCCCTGTCCGGGGAGGTTGGAGAACTCGCCCCGCTCCATGGCCTCCTTTATGATGGCTTCCACTGCTTTATCCAAAGACATGTTTCACTCTCGAAATTATATTCCAGATATTGATGGTGCGAAGGAGATGAATCTTCCTTGCAGCCATGATGACAATTCGGATATTAATTGACATCCATAGGCCTCTCAAGTACACTCGCAGCATGGATATTGATCTCGACCTGTACCGGCATGAGGTGCGCGTTTCCTCCGACCCACTGGTGCGGCTCTCGGCGATCGATATCCCTCCGGAGCACCCGCGCCGGACGTTCGTCTTCCTGCACGGGTTCGGGGGCCAGGCGGTGCAGTGGGGTTACCAGCTCCAAAAGTTCTCACTTCAGAACCGGGTTATCGCCCTCGATCTGCGCGGGCACGGCCTCTCGGACAAGCCCTCGGCGGGCTATGAGATGGAGTGCATGCTGGAGGACCTGGAGCGGGCGCTGGAGGTGCTGAAGGCCCCCGGGCAGTTCGTGCTGGTGGGACACTCCTTTGGCGGGGCCATCGCCGCGGAGTATGCCGCCAAACACCCTGAGCGTGTGGAGCGATTGATCTTGATCGCGACGGCAGGGGAATTCAAACTGAATGCCTTTTACAGGCTGGGGCTGCACCTGCCCAACTGGTTCCTGCGGATCTTCGGGTTGTTCACGCGTTCCTGGCTCTCCGCGCCCCCGCACACCCTCAAGCCTCTCTATCTGAAAAACCTTTCCCGCTGGAAGGGCTGGGAGCTTTTCAAGACCCTGAGCATTCCCACGCTGGTGCTGCGCGGACGGCGGGACCAGGTCTTTGAACGGCCGTTCTTCGAGAGGGTGGCGCAGTCGATCCCGGGGGCGCAGGATGTGGATGTGGGCGGCTCGGGTCACATGGTGATGTTGGAGAGGCACGAGGCGGTGGACCGGGCCATCGAGCGCTTCCTCTCGGACGAGACGCAGACCTCCTGGAGGGAGACCGGGGCCCGCATCAAGAAAAAGTCCGGGAGGACTGGGATGCAAGTGTACCGGCCCTGGCTGCGGCACTACGAGGCGGGAGTCCCTTACACGGTGGCAGTGCCGAACATCCCGGTTCATCACCTTCTGCGCTCGGCGGTGCGGCGATTCCCGCTGCGTCCCGCGCTGCTCTTCGAGGGGGCGCGCTTCTCCTACCGGCGGCTGAACCACGAGGCAAACCGGCTGGCGAACGCACTGCTTGGGCTGGGAGTGGGAGAAGGAGGACGCGTCGTCCTGCTGCTGCCCAATGTCCCGCAGGTGGTGATCGGATTCTACGGGGTGATGAAGGCGGGAGGGACGGCAGTCTTCATCCCGCCGATGACGGAACCCGCCGAGCTGGTGAGGCAGGTGAAGGAGGTCGAGCCCTCGGTGCTGGTCACGTTAAGCGATTGGGCCGGACTGGCCTCGCAGATCCAGAGCGAGTGCGCGGTGCCGCACGTGGTCCTGACCGATCCCGCGGAATATCTCATCTTTTACAAGAACTGGATCTCGCGCTGGCGAAACCGGGGAAAGCGACTTTCGAACATGATCCCCTGGCGGCGGTGGCTGAGGGGCCAAAGCCAGCATTCACCTTCCGTCCAGGTCGCACCGGAAAACCTCGCAGTCATCCAATTCACGGGAGGCACCACGGCGGCAGCGAGAGGGGTGATGCTCTCACACCGGAACCTGGTGGCCAACGCGCTGCAGACCCGTCACTGGATGCCAGAGGCCGTGGAGGGCCGGGAGCGTTTCCTGTGCGCAGTGCCGATCTTCCACAGCTACGGCCTTACAGCGGCCATGAACGTTCCGGTCTCGCTGGGGGCGGCTCTGATCTTGAAGGCGCGCTTCCAGATCGGGGATGTGATGAAGGGCATCCGGACCTACCGACCGACGATCTTCCCGGGTGTGCCAAGCATGTACGTGGCGATCAATAATTTCCGCGGGGCGCGCAAGTACGGGATCCGCTCCATCAAAGCCTGCATCAGCGGGTCGGCACCGCTTCCCGTGGAGGTGCAGGAGGTCTTCGAAAAGCTCAGCCGCGGGCGGCTGGTGGAGGGGTATGGGCTGACGGAGGCCTCGCCTGTGACGCATGCCAACCCGCTCAACGGGGAGCGCAAGCTGGGAAGCATCGGTGTGCCGCTGCCTTCGACCGAGGCGGCGGTCGTGGACCTGCCAACCGGAAGGAAAGAGGTAAAGCCAGGGCAGATCGGCGAGCTGGCTGTGAGGGGTCCGCAGGTGATGATGGGCTACTGGAGGGATTCTGAAGGCACGCGCCAGATGCTGACGGAAGACGGCTGGCTGCTCACCGGGGATGTGGCCCAGATGGATGAGGAGGGGTATTTCCGCATCATTGCCCGCAAGGCGGACCTGTGGTATCCTGCCAAGCCGGGAAAGCCTGCCTTCCCTCGGGACGTGGAGGAAGTGATCTACGAGATCCCGCAGGTGAAGGAAAC
>CAZSPX010000221.1:0-5629 GCA_964608885.1 uncultured Anaerolineaceae bacterium
ATCCGCAGTCCACCAGGAAAGGAAATCCGCATGAATCCGAAACAGAAAATGAACAGGCCGCTTCTTTCAATCTTTGCGATCGCTGCCATCCTCCTGAGCTCATTATCCTTCCTGGGCAGCACCCGCACCCTGGCGCAGAATCCTGCGCCATTCATTGACGTGGTGCAAGCTCTGGAAGCAAAGGATACCGGAATCAATCAGCCCCTGGGCCTGGCATTCTCCGGCCGCCTGAACTCCTTCTATGTGATCGATGCGCGCCAGTGGCGAGGCGCTCCCGCTTCCGCGGAGTTCCTTCAGGTGAGCTCCAGATCCGAGCGCTCCGGATCGGCGCGTTTTGCCTCGGCCCTTGAGAACCCGCTCAACATGGCCTTCGATAACCGTTCCAACCGTCTGTTGGTCCTCCAGCCGCGCTCTGGACAGCTGATCCAGATCGCGGCGTAGACGGCGGGCAGCCTCAACGGGCGCAGCGTTGAAAGACTGAATGTGAGGCGCTTTGGCGTAAAGGACCCGCAGGGCCTGGCCGTGGATCCTGTCACCGGGGATCTCTTCATCCTGGATGCGGCAGGTCCGCGGCTGGTGCGGATCTCTCCGGCAGCCGGCGCGCGGTTGGCCAATGGGGCGGTCACGGTGATGGATCTGAACGCCTCCGGAATGACCGCGCCGCGCGGCATCGCCATTGATCCGTCGACCTCTCATCTTCATGTGCTGAGCCCGGGCCAGATGAAGCTCTATGAACTGGAGAATACCGGGGCCCTGGTGGCGGTCCGTGACCTGGCGTCGTTCAGCCTGAAAAATCCCCAGGCCATGGTCTTTGCCCCCAGCGGTGACCAGACGGATGATCCTGCGATCCAGAGCCTTTACATTGCAGACAGTGGGACTTCCGCCAGCCCGTCCGTCACCGCAGCCACAGCGTCACAGCCCACCGGTGAGATCGTGGAATTCACCCTGATCCCCAATGCAGCGCTGCCGCCCGGAACGAGCCTGCTCTCCGCCAGCCTGGTAAATATCATCGATACCTCCAAGGCTTCCTGGAATCCTTCTGCCCCGGATCCTGCGGGGCTGGACTACTGGCCGCTCACCGGCCGCCTGTTGATCAGCGACAGCGAAGTGGATGAGATGTCCATTTATTTCCAGGGCAAGAACATCTTCCAGTCTTCGCTCAGCGGGAACCTGGGACCAACCTGCAGCACGATCTCCTACACCCATGAGCCTACCGGTGTGGCGATCAACCCGAACAATAACCATATCTTCATCTCGGACGACGCTCCCAAGGACAAGGTGTTCGAGGTCAGCCTGGGGCCGGATGGCGTGTACTGCACCGGGGACGATACGGTGACCACCACGCTGGTGAATGCCTTATATGGTGCCACGGATGCCGAGGATGTGGGCTACGGGGATAACAAGCTCTTTATCGCCGGCGGCGCGGATGCGGAGGTCTTCGTCATTCCGCTCGGCGCGAACGGGGTGCTGGGCGGAGGGGATGACGGTCCCATGACCCATTTCGATACCAAATCGCTGGGATTCAACGATCTGGAGGGCATCACCTATAACCCGGCCAATGGTACGCTGTTCATTGTCAGCACCAAGGGCACGGACCGCTATTTGGGCGAGGTGACGCTGAACGGCAATCTGGTGCGCGCCTATGATCTTTCGCTGATGGGCAGCGCCGGGAACATTCGCTCGGATGTAGCGATCGGGCCTGGCAGCCAGAACGCTTCCGTTCAGAATATCTACATCGCCAGCCGGGGCGTGGATAACGACAGCAATCGCCAGGAAAATGACGGCCGGGTCTGGGAAATCCATCTCGCCAGCACGGGCGGCGGCGGTTCTCCTACACCTACACATACCCCCACTAGGACGCCCACGCCGAGCGGTCCCACCAATACGCCCACCGTCACCTTCACACCCAGCCCCACCTCAACGCCGGGTGGACCGGACCTGATCTTTGCCGATAACTTTGAGTCCGGGGATTTCTCGGCCTGGACAGCCAACAAAACCGACTCGGGGGACCTCAGCGTAAGCCCGGCGGCGGCGATGCAGGGAGCTCTGGGGATGCAGGCGGTGCTGGATGATACGGTATCCATCTTCCTCACGGATGATATGCCCAACGCCGAGACCCGCTACCGCGCCCGTTTCTATTTCGCCCCGAACTCCCTCAATATGGCGGATGGGAATGCGTTCTTCATCTTCAATGCCTTTATGAACACTTCCACGGCAGTGGGGCGGGTTGAATTCCGGTCTTCCGGTGGGGCGTACCAGGTCCGGGCGCGGGTGATGAACGATGCTGGCTCGTGGACGAATACCGCCTGGTTCACGATCAGCAACGGGCCGCATCCCCTGGAGATCGATTGGCGCGCGGCCACCGCGGCCGGGGCCAATAACGGCGGCATTACCCTGTGGATCGACGGCGTGCAGCAGGCCGATATTTCCAATGTCGATAACGATACCCACAGGGTGGACCGGGCCCGCCTGGGCGCTGTTGCCGGTTTGGATGCAGGGATATCAGGCACCTGCTTCTTCGATGATTTCGTTTCAGGCCGGCAGAACTATATCGGTCCGTAAATACTTTACGCTGAGAGGGAGATGCATGAATTTCGAGGCTGGCTACTTTATATCTGCTGCGCGTAAGATCCTTTTTCTGGTTCTGGCTGCCCTGCTTGCCCTGGGGACCAATGCGGTTGCCTTTGCCCAACATCCAAATGGGATGGAGCCGGAAAACCAGGCGCCGCGTCCCCTGGGAGCAAACCAGGCGCCGGTCGTCTCGGTGGGTGTTGATCAGACCCTCACCCTCACGGACCCAGCTTTCCTGCACGGTGTGGTCAGCGATGATACGCTGGCGCTCCCAGATGCCATCCTTTATGCCTCCTGGAGCAAGGTCAGCGGACCCGGGACGGTCACATTCGGGAACGCCAGTGAGCTGCTTACCTGGGCGACCTTCTCAGCCACCGGCAGCTATGTGCTCCGCCTGACCGTCAATGATGGATCACTGGGCAGCAGCGACGACCTGACGGTCACGGTGATCGCCAGCGCACCTCATACGCTGCGCGTTCCGCAGGATTATGGCACCATCCAGGCGGCCATCAACGCGGCACAGGCGGGCGACCTGGTGCTGGTCTCGCCAGGCACCTACAATGAGAATCTGAGCTATGGGAAGGCCATCACCCTGGCCTCCACTTTCTATACGACCGGCGACGCCGCCCGCATCGACCAGACCATCATCAACAGTCCAAGCCTCGCCAACCCGGTTCTCCTGATCGGCGACCCGGCCGGTCCCACCAACCGGATCGTGGGCTTTACCATCCAGAACGGCGACGATGGGATCAAGGTACACGGCAATGCCGTGACCCTGAACAACAAGTTCTTCACCATGGGCGCGGACGGCGTGGACTACGCCCCCGGGAGCGCCGGCCTGGTGATGAACAACTATTTTGCCAACAATGACGACGACGCGGTGGATATCGACGATGGGGATGTACTGATTCAGTCCAACCAGATGATCACTAACGGCGAGGGCGTCGAGATCCGCTACAGCAACCACCCCTCCCAGCAGGTCACGGTCATCATCCGCGACAATGTGGTCACCGGCAGCCGGAAGACCGGGTTCCAATTGATCGATATCGATTCTGTGGTGAACACGGCGGGTCTGTTGGTCATCGACCGCAACCTTGTGTACAACAATCCCCAATCGGCCCTGAGCCTGATGGACAACAAGGTGACCACCGATGATTACCGGGCCGCCAGCCTGAAGGAGCGCATCCGGGTCTTCAATAACACCTTTGTGGGGAACAATTACGGTATCCACGGCGGGGATAACATGGTGGTGGTGAATAATATCTTCGCCAACCAGACGGGCATCGCCGTGAAGCAGGTGGATGCCGGCTCGGTGCTGGCTTACAACATCTTCTGGAACAATGGAACCGACAACCAGGGCAGCAACCTGGACCTGGCGACCACGCTCTTCGCCAACCCCCTCCTTGACGCGAATTTCCGGCTTCAGGCAGGCAGTCCTGCCATCGATGCGGGCACGGCGGCCTTCACGCTTGCCAATGGGGAGCTTGCCCTGAGCATCCCTTCCCCGGCTTACAACGGTTCCGCCCCCGATCTCGGAAAGTACGAATCGGGCTCCGGCGGCGGGCCTACGCCCACCAGGACCCCGACTGCTACAACCGGTCCAACCGCCACGGCAAGCCGTACCCCGACCGCCACTTTCACCGCGACGATCGGGCCCAGTTCCACCCCGACCCGCACTCCCACCATCACCTCCACGCCGGGCGGATCCCCTTCGGGCTATTACCTGTCGCTGGCGGCCGGCCAGACGGTCGGCGGGGTGGCCTCTGCAGATGAGGACATCCTGTATTTCAACGGTTCCTCCTGGAGCCAGTTCTTCGACGGCTCGGATGTGGGCACAGGCACGGCCGACCTGACCGGCTTCCATCTCCTGGACCCTGATTCGCTCTTGATGACCTTCAGCAGTGCCCTCACGCTGAACGGCCTGAGCGTGAACCCGCAGGATGTGGTGCGCTTTGACGCCTCCTCCCTGGGCAGCACCACTGCCGGAACCTTCAGCATATACCTGGACGGAAGCGATGTGGGCCTGGAGACTTCCGCCGAAGCGATCGATGCCCTGGATGTGCTGGGCGATGGACGCGTGCTCCTCTCCACTTCCGGCAGCCCGACCGTGACAGGCGTGACCAGCCCGAAGGATGAGGATATCCTGGCCTTCACCCCGTCCTCCCTGGGCGATGTGACCAGCGGGACCTGGGCCATGTATTTCGATGGCTCGGATGCGGGCCTGGGCGAGCTTTCCAGCGAGGATGTGAATGCGCTGGATGTGGATGGCGGCCTGCTTTACCTATCCACGCTGGGGGCCTTCGATGTGGGAACACTGGCGGGCGGCGGTGAGGATGTATTCGTTTGTACGCCTGTCTCCCTGGGTGATACAACCGCCTGTTCCTATGCTGGTGCGCCCTTCCTCGATGGCAGCCTGTGGGGGCTGGCAGGCAAGGTCGTGGACGCCTTCCACCTGGGTTCCGGGGCGGCTGCCCCAACCGCAACCCCGGGCCCCGGTTCCACGCCGACGCGCACTCCCACCCCCACCTCCACATCGAGCGGCGGCTCGGACCTGATCTTCTCGGACAGTTTCGAATCCGGCAGCTTCTCCGCCTGGACCGCCAATAAACCCGATGCGGGCGACCTGAGCGTGAGCGGCGCGGCGGCCATGCAGGGAACGCTGGGAATGGCAGCCCTGCTCGACGACACGACCCCGATTTATGTGACCGATGAAACGCCCAATTCCGAAGCGCGGTACCGCGCCCGCTTCTACTTCGACCCGAACTCGATCGGCATGGCGAACGGGGACGCGCACTTCATTTTCAATGCCTTCATGGGGGCTTCCACGGCCGTGGGCCGGGTGGAGTTCCAGTTTTCGGGCGGCGCATACCAGCTGCGGGCGCGCGTGATGAATGATGCCAGCTCGTGGGTGAATACGCCCTGGTTCACGATTAGCGATGGACCGCATCCCGTGGAGATCGATTGGCGGGCCGCCTCTACGGCCGGGTCCAACAACGGTGGCATCACCCTGTGGATCGACGGGGCGCAGAAGGCGGACCTGTTCAGCGTGGACAACGAC
>CAZSPX010000222.1:0-5615 GCA_964608885.1 uncultured Anaerolineaceae bacterium
GTGGTTGTGATAGACGATTGCCCGGCTGCTCAGGCGGTCAAGGGTGGGCGTGGTCGTTCTGCCGTAGCCGTATAACGAAGCGTTATTCGCTGTGAAGGCGTCAAAAACGAGGATGAGGAGGTTCTTGCCGCTTCCCTGCACCCGCGGGAAAGTCGGCGCGGCCAGGCTGGCGGGCAGCAGCCCTGCCAGCTTCAGGAAATCCCTGCGGTTGAGTTGAGGAGACAATTTAACCGATATTCCTTATCAACAGGACCAGCAGGCCGAGGGCATCAAAGAACAGATAGAACACCGCCAGCGTGCTGAGACGCTCCATGATCCCTCGGAGAAAGCCCATCCCGTTCTCCGAGCGGGCCGCCCATAGCGCGGGAAGCAGCACGGTCGGCAGGACGAGCACCAGTGCCAGGAGATACAGCGCGCGCACCGGATGCTCGCTCCGCGCCAGCCATCCCAGGACCGCTGCAGGCGGGTTGAACTTCACCAGGAAGCCGAGCTGTCCCAGCAGAGCCCACAGCAGCCCCATGAAAGCCAGCACCGACAGGAACCCGATCCGCCGCTCCACGCTCCAGCCGCGCGGGGTGAGCAGTCCCAGCAGGCACATCGCGGCAAAGATCAGGAGGCTTTCAACCAGCGTGAACGCCAGCCCGTACGAGGCCTCTCCGATGGCATCCCAGGCATTGGACCGTTCCGCCACCCAGGACAGGTCGCGCGCGATCAGGATCAGCGCCCATAAATGCGGCACGAGTGCGCACATTAAGAAGAGGGTCCATAGACCCTGCCGGGAATAAAGATTTTTCATTGCAGGATGAGGAAAGCGTGTGCGCTGCGGCTTCATGGCAGCGCCGGATTCAATGCAAGCCGTATTTTACTTGAAATCGCCGTGGCGCTTGAACAGATCCTTGTTCTCCACCACCCACTGGTACAGGCGCTCGATGCCTTCTTCCAGGTTGATCTTGGCCTTCCAGCCGAGTTCCCTCTCGGCCTTGGTGGTGTCCGCGTAGAAAACTTTCTGGTCTCCGGGCCTCCAGTCGCCGCCTCCCACCGCAATGGGATGCCCGAGGAGCCGCTCCAGCAGCGGGCCGAACTCGCTCCACACCGCCAGCACGTTCGAGATCCCGCCCCCCATGTTATAGACCTGGCCGCGGGCGCGGTCGATCCGCTGAACGGCGAGGTCGTAGGCATCCAGCAGGTCCTCCACGTGCAGGACGTCGCGCACCTGTTTGCCGTCGCCGTAGATGGTGATCGGCTGGCCCATGACCGCCGCAATGATGAACCAGGCCACCCAGCCCTGGTCCTCCACGCCGAACTGCCGCGGGCCGTAGATGCAGCTCTGCCGGAAGACGACGGTGGGCAGGTCATAGATGCGCGCGTAGTCGCGCACGTACTGGTCGCCTGTCCCCTTGGAGCATCCATACGGGGAATGGAAGTCCAGCGGCTGTCCCTCTGAGGCTCCCAGCGGCAGGTCTTTGTAGTGCCAGCGCGTCGCGTCCTCGACGATCTCCACGTCCTCCATCCCGCCATAGACCTTGTTGGTGGAGGCGTAGATCAGGATGGGCTTGCGTCCCGAGAGGCGCGCCGCCTCCAGCACGTTGAAGGTCCCCAGCGCGTTCACCTCGAAGTCCTCGCGCGGTTCCTGCACCGAGGTGGTCACCGCCACCTGCCCTGCAAGGTGGACGATCACATCCGCCTGCTCTGCAGCCTTCCGTACGGCCTCCACATCCCGGATATCCGCCTGCACCATCTTAAAGGAAGAGTCGCCAAAGCTCTCCCGCAGCCACCTCAGGTTGACGGGCGCCCCGCCGCGGCTCAGGTTGTCATATACGGTCACGGTTTCGCCGCGCTTCAGCAGGCGCTGGACGTAATTGGAGCCGATAAATCCCGCTCCGCCGGTGATCAGGTAATTTCGCGACATGCTCTCTCCAGGACTAGTAGTGTGAATAATAAACGCGGCGGGGCGCCAGCAGCGGGCCGGCAGCCATGCCGAACATGAACCCGCCGATATGCGCCCACCACGCGATTCCGCTGCTTGTCCCGCCGCCCAGGGTCAGCCATCCCGAGAACAGCTGCGAGACGAACCAGAACAACAGGAAGATGACCGCCGGGATCTCCACGATGGTGAAGATGAAGAAGATGGGCACCAGGCTGGCGATGCGCGCCCGCGGGTACAGCATCAAATACGCCCCCAGGACGCCCGCGATGGCTCCGCTGGCGCCCACCATGGGGGCTTCGCTTCCCCTCAGGATGTACACCTGGAGCAGGGCCGCGGCCAGCCCGCCCAGCCCATAGAAAAAAAGATAGCGCAGCCCGCCGAGCCGGTCTTCGATGTTATCGCCGAAGATCACCAGCACCCACATATTGCTGATGAGATGGAACCAGCCGCCGTGGATGAACATGCTGCTGAAGAGCGTCGGCCAGGCCGTCTCGGGATGCGCCAGCAGGTTGGAGGGGATCAGCCCCCAGGTGCGGATGAAACTCTCCAGCCCGGGTCTCCCCAGTCTCAGTTCATAATAGAAGACCAGCGCGTTCACCACCACCAGCAGCACGGTGACCGCCGGAAACCTGCGGGCGCGCAGCGTGTCGTACAGCGGGATCATGCCTGGTCGCCTTCGGTCTTCTTCTCCCGGCTCCTGAAGCTGACCAGCTGCCGGTAGATGCCGGAAAGCGTCTCGCCTTCACGCGCCAGGCCGATCAGGCCGAAGATGCCGCTCCCCAGGTAGTTGTAGAGCCGCGTGACCAGCGCCACCGTGAAGGCCGTGGACTGGTCCCCGCTCAGCAGCAGCAGCGCTCCGCCCAGCGCGCCTTCGAAGGTCCCCACCGCCCCGGGGAGCGAGGGGATCGCGCCGCCGAAGGCCGCCGCGCCCAGCCCGAACATGCCCCAGGCGAACTGTGCCTGGGGGAAGAAAGCCCGTATGATGAGGAAATACATGATGCTGGCCATCCCCCAGTTCACGGTCATCCAGAAGAGGAATTTGGCGAACAGCCAGCCGCTGTTCAGCACGGCCAGTCCCTCGAAGAAGGATTCCAGGAAGCTGCCGCCCAGCCGCTGGATCGCCGGCCAGCGCCGGCTCAGCCTGTGGAAGACCTCCAGCGCCCGGGCGCGGTTGCGCGCCAGCAGGTACAGGGAGACCAGTCCCAGGATCACCAGCCCGCCGATGAGGATGGCGATCCGCTGCGAGCCTTCCCCACCCACAACGAAGGGCAGTGCCAGCAGCAGGATGGCCGCCGAAAAGCCCAGGTCCACAGCGCGCTCGATGACGATGGTGGGCAGGATCTCGACGAACTGCAGATCCGACTTGCGGCTGAGCAGGAAGGCCCTGCCAAGCTCCCCCAGCCGGAACGGCAGAAAGTTGTTCATCAGGTAGCCTTCCGCCAGGGAGAAGAAGACCTCCTTGAACGGCGCGCGCTGGCGCAGCATCGTCCACCAGACGACCCCCCGGACGACCAGCCAGGCCAATGACACGACCAGCGCCGCCCCCAGCAGCCAGTAGTTCGCGCCGCGGATGGCTGCCCCCATGGCGCGGAAATCTACGAAGAACAGAATGGCCGCAATCAGCCCCACGCTGATCAGCGCGCCGGGCAGCCAGCGCAGGATGTTTTTCATTGAGGAGGACATTTTTTTCTTCTCACCTTCGAGACCCCGGCTTTATCCCGGTCGCCCCGGGTCATTCCTCTTCGAGCTGCAGCACAGCCATGAAGGCGTCCTGCGGGATCTCCACGTTGCCTATCATCTTAAGACGTTTCTTTCCGCGTTTCTGTTTCTCCAGCAGCTTCTTCTTGCGGGTGATGTCGCCGCCGTAGCATTTGGCGAGCACATCCTTGCGGGTGGCCTTGACATTGGCCCGGCTGATGATGCGCCCACCCGAGGAAGCCTGGATCGCCACATCATACAGCTGCCGCGGGATCAGCGCCTTGAGCCGGGTGATCAGCCGCTGGCCCTTGTGGTAGGCGTCCTTCTCGTGCACAATGGCTGCCAGCGCGTCCACCGGCTCCCCGTTGACCAGGATCTCCAGCTTTTGGAGCTGGTCGGGCCGGTATTCCAGGAACTGGTAATCCAGCGAGGCATAGCCCTTGGTGCGCGATTTCAACTGGTCGAAGAAATCCACGATGATCTCGGAAAGCGGGATCTCGAAATTAAGCTGGACCCGGTGCGGCGCGGGGTATTCCTGGCTCTTGAAAATGCCGCGCCGCTTGATGACCAGGTCCATGATCGGCCCGTAGAACTCGGTGGGGGTGATGATCTCGATCAGCATCCACGGCTCGCGGATCTCGGCCACGGTGCTGGGGTCGGGCAGGTCAGCCGGGGAATCGACCAGCACCACCTCCCCGGTCAGCGTGACCGCCTCATATTCAACGGAGGGTGCTGTGAAGAGCACATCCAGAAGGTACTCGCGCTCCAGCCGCTCCTGGATGATCTCCATGTGGAACAATCCCAGGAAACCCGCCCGGAAGCCGAACCCCAGCGCCTGCGAGGTCTCGGGCTGGAAGGTCAGCGAGGCGTCATTGAGCTGCAGCTTGTCCAGCCCTTCACGCAGGTCACTGTAGTCGTCCGCCTCCACCGGGTAGATCCCTGCAAAGACCATGGGCTTGGGGGTGCGGTAGCCCGGCAGGGGTTCGGCGGCGGGGGCCGCCGCGCGGGTGATCGTATCGCCCACCCGGCACTCGTGCACGGTCTTGAAGCCGGTGGCGATATAACCGACCTCGCCCGAGCCCAGGCTTTGCACCGGCCGCATGTCCGGCGCGAAGATGCCGATCTCCACCGGCCTCATATCCACTTTGGTGGCAAACATGCGCAGCACATCCGCGGCTTTCAGCGAGCCTTCCACCACGCGGATATAGGCGATCACCCCCTTGTAGGAATCATAGTGCGAGTCGAAGACCAGCGCCCGCAGCGGCACTGCGTCCAGGTCCTTGGGAGGCGGCACCCGCTGCACAATGGCCTCCAGCACCTGGTCCACGTTCACACCTTCCTTGGCCGAGATGCGAATGACCGGGCCGGCCTCCACACCCAGCAGGCTGGCAATATCCTCGGCTACCTCGTCGGGTCGCGCCGAGGGCAGGTCGATCTTGTTGATGACCGGAATGATCGCCAGGTCGGCATCCAGCGCCTGGTACAGGTTGGCGAGGGTCTGCGCTTCGATCCCCTGCGTCGCGTCCACCACCAGCACCGCGCCCTCGCAGGCCTTCAGTGCCCGCGAGACCTCGTAGCCGAAGTCCACGTGCCCCGGCGTGTCGATCAGGTTGATCTCGTACTTGTTTCCATCTCCGGCGGTGTAGTACATGCGCACCGCCGAGGCCTTGATGGTGACGCCCTTCTCGCGTTCCAGGTCCATGCTGTCCAGCACCTGGGCGGTCATCTCGCGGTCGGGGATGGCGCCGGTGATCTGCAGCAGGCGGTCGGCCAGCGTGGATTTGCCATGGTCCACGTGTGCGATGATGCAAAAATTACGGATGTGATCGGTCATGGTTGCGTGCGAAAGTATAACGCAGAAACCTTCATCCCCGGGACGGGCGGGCCTTCTCAAGACCATCCTTTGCAGCCGGTGACCCGGCTATAATTGCCCCCATGATGCTGGAGCGTGACCGCAAGAGCCTGTGGGCCATCAACCTCGGCCTGGGGG
>CAZSPX010000223.1:0-5576 GCA_964608885.1 uncultured Anaerolineaceae bacterium
CCCGCTGCGGCGTCATCGTGAACGTCACGCCGTTCGAGCCGGAGTGGGAGGGGTACGTGACGCTGGAGATCTCGAATACCACACCACTGCCCGCCAAGATCTATGCCAACGAGGGGCTGGCGCAGGTGCTCTTCTTTGAGGCCGACGAGGAGTGCGAGATTTCCTACGCGGATAAAAAAGGAAAATATCAGAAGCAGCAATCCATCGTGCTGCCCAAGCTCTGAACAGGAAAAACATGCACAACCTCCGGCGGAGCCTGATGGCTGTCAGTGTCCAGGCAGTTGCGGTCCTGACCGCGCTCATGGGGCTGGTCAACGTCATTTCCGCGGTCAGGCCGTCGCTGATGACGCGTCTCAGGCTGCTGGAATCCATATCTCCCTTCAGGGTCACCCATGGCGGTCATCTGGCCTCAGCCCTGGCAGGCTTTGCGCTGCTGGTCCTCTCACGGAGCCTGTGGCGGCGCAAGCAGGTCGGGTGGGCGCTGACACTGGGGACCCTGCTGATCTCGATCATCGTGCATCTGGTGAAGGGCCTGGATTATGAGGAAGCCGGGCTGGCTGCCCTCCTGGCCCTGCTCCTGCTTGGGCTGAGGCCGCATTTCCAGGCGCGGTCCGATGAGCCTTCCGCCCGGCAGGGGCTTCAGCTTCTGGGACTTTCGATGCTCTTCACGGTCGCCTACGGGGTGCTGGGCTTCTATTTGCTTGACCGGCATTACAGCGTGAATTTTGGCTTTTGGCCGGCTTTGCGACAGAGCCTGGTGATGTTCACCCAGTTCTACGACCCCGGCCTCCAGCCGGTGACGAGGTTCGGGCGGTACTTCGCGGATTCCATCTATTTTGTGGGAGCCGCGACTTTCGGTTATGCACTTCTGATGCTGTTGCGCCCGGTGCTGGTGCATTCCCGGGCGCGTGAAGAGGATAGAAGGCGCGCCGGGGAGATCGTTAAACTCCACGCCAGGACCCCGCTGGCGCGATTCACCCTCCTGCCGGATAAACTGTATTTTTTCAGCCCCGGCGGCTCGGTCATCGCCTATGTTCAGGAGAGCCACATGGCTCTCGCCCTGGGAGATCCCATTGGGCCGCCCGAAGACCTGCCGGACTCCGTGGCCGCTTTTCAGAACTTCTGTGTATCCAATGACTGGCAGCCGGTCTTTTACCAGGTCCTGCCCGGGTGTCTGGAGGCTTATACAGCGGCGGGTCTGGCCGTCCTGCCCGTGGGCCAGGAAGCGGTCGTGGACCTCAAAAGTTTTACACTGGAAGGCAGCGAGAACAAGAATATCCGCAATGCATATTCCAAGATGATCCGCAGCGGATTCCGGGCGGAGGTCATCCAGCCCCCGCACTCGCCGCGCATGCTTCGCGAGCTCAACGACATCAGCGATGATTGGCTGGCCAGCCGGGGGATGTCGGAGATGCGCTTCTCGATGGGATGGTTCGATGACGCATACCTGAATACCTGCCCCATTCTGCTGGTAAGGGATAGCGAAGGCTTTATCGATGCATTTGCAAGCCTGGTGCCCGGCCTGAGGCCTGAGGATGCGGCCGTAGACCTGATGCGCCATCACCGCTACTCGGAAAAGGGCATCATGGACTTCCTCTTCATCTCGCTGTTCCAGTGGGCCCGGGAGCAAGGCTGCGCCACCTTCGACCTGGGCCTCAGCGCCTTTTCAGGCATCGGGGGGAAGGCGCAGGACTCGGGGATGGAGCGCGCCCTGAATTACGTGTATGAAAACCTCAACCGCTTCTACAATTTCAAGGGCCTGCATGCTTTTAAGGAAAAGTTCCACCCGCAGTGGTCCTCCAGGTATCTGGCCTACCCGGACATGAGCAGCCTGCCAGCGGTGATCACCGCCCTGCTGCGCGCCAACAGCGGGGGAAAGAGCCTGGTGCGCGAGGCCCTGGGTTTGCAGAAATAGGAAGGCTAATCCACCTCTGCGCCGCGGTCGCTCGTTCGCAGAATGTAGCTGCGGGATGCAATCCCGGCTCCTTTAAAAACTGCTGAGACAACCCTCTGAGCTTCAGGGGCCTGTTCCTCTGCCAGAAAGATAATAATGGAAGGCCCTGCCCCCGAAAGAGCTGCCGCGCCGAATGTACGCGCGGTCTCAAAGGCCTCCTTCCCGGCGGGGATATGCGCCAGGCGCTGCTTCTGGTGGAGGCGGTCATCCATCACATTGCGGAGCAGTTCCAGATCGCCGGACTGGAGAGCGTCCACAACCAGCGCCGTCCGACCGATGTTAAAAACGGCATCAGCGAGCGGAACCGTTTGCGGGAGCACACGCCGCGCGGTACTCGTGGACAGGTTCACCTCCGGCTTGACGACCAGCGCTGTCAGCTCTGGAATGGATTGCCGCCGGGCAAGGGTCTGACCTTCCCGCTGAATGGAGACGACCAAACCGCCCAGCAGCGCCGCAGCGAGATTATCGGGATGGCCTTCCAGCGAAGTTGCCAGGGAAAGCAGTGCCTGCCTTTCGAGCGGCCGCCCGAGCATTTCGTTGGCGCCCAGGAGGCCCGCCAGGATGGCCGCCGCGCTGGAGCCCATCCCACTGCTCAGGGGGATATGGTTCTCTGCGCTGATCCGGAGCCCTGGTCTTTTTTCTCCGCAGGCCTCGTACAGGCTGTTAACCGCGCGCATCAGAAGATTATCCGGCCGGGAATTCAAGATCTCAGTGCCCTCTCCGTTGACGGAGTAGCTGGTCCGGTCTGACACTTCGAAGGAAACTTCGTTCCAAAGGTCGAGGGCCAGCCCCAGGCAGTCAAAGCCGGGTCCCAGGTTGGCGGTGGTGGCGGGTACGCGTAATCTGATCACGGATGAAATTATAATCGTGCCATACTTCCTCCCGGAGAAAATATGGCTTATCAAGGCGTCCTCCATCGTTACGGGCCCATGCTGGACCTGCCCTCCCATACGCGCAACATCACGCTTCTGGAAGGCGATACGCCGCTGATCCCGCTTCCGCGCCTCGGGGCGGAGCTGGGCTGCGAGCTGTACGCCAAGTTCGAGGGGATGAACCCGAGCGGCTCCTTCAAGGACCGCGGCATGACCGCCGCGATCAGTGAGGCGGCAGGGAGGGGCGTGAACACCGTGATCTGCGCTTCAACCGGGAACACGGCCGCATCGGCGGCAGCCTATGCGGCGCGGGCAGGGCTGCGGGCGCTGGTGCTCATCCCGGAAGGGAAGGTGGCCGCGGGAAAGCTCGCCGGGGCCATCGCCTACGGCGCGGAGGTGATCCAGATCCAGGGCTCATTCGATGACGCCCTCGGACTGGTGGTGGAGATCACGCAGAAGACCTCCCTGGCGCTGGTCAACTCGATCAACCCTTACCGCATCGAGGGGCAGAAGACGGCGGCTTTCGAGATCTGCGATGCTCTGGGAGATGCACCGGACTGGTTATGCCTGCCGGTGGGCAACGCGGGCAATATCACCTCTTACTGGGCGGGCTTCCAGCAATATCAGAAAGGGCTTCCCAGGATCCTGGGCGTCCAGGCAGAGGGCGCGGCCCCGCTGGTGCTGGGTCACCCTGTGGAGCACCCCGAGACAGTCGCGACCGCCATCCGCATCGGCAGGCCGGCGCGCGGCGAGCAGGCCCTGGAAGCAGCCCAGGGGTCGGGAGGCCGGATCATTGCCGTGCCTGATGGGGAGATCCTGGCTGCCCAGAGAATGCTGGCCTCCGAGGGGGTGTGGGTGGAACCCGCCTCCGCGGCGGGGCTGGCGGGGCTGGTCTCCCGGCGTCGGGCGGGCCAGACCGGAACCGCAGGACGGGTGGTGCTCGTCTGCACCGGGCATGGCTTGAAAGACCCTTCGATCGTGACCGAATCCTTCCAGCCGCCGCGCCTCATCCCTGCCAGTGAAGAGGCGTTGATCGACTTGATCGGCTTGTAAGTGTGGGCCGCGTACAAAAGACGAGCCGGGGTGACCGCCCCGGCTCGTCTTTTCCTACTGCACCTCAGCCCGACTGCGCGGCGTCATAAGCCTTTACATCGGCCACCGCTTTTGGAACATTCACGAAGGGCAGAAGGATCAAGCCCAACACGAAGAAGATGATCAGCGAAAAGATGGCTGGTCTCAAACTCCCGGCGATCTGGTTGGCAAGACCGAATACGAGCGGGCCGACCCAGGAGGTGCCGCGCTCAGAGATCTCATAGAAGGAGTAGAATTCGGCTTCCTTCCCATGGGGGATCATCTGCGCGAAGAGGCTGCGGCTGATGGCCTGGGACCCGCCCATCACGAGGGCGATGAAAATGCCCAGGATGAAGAACTGGAGCACGCGGCTGTCGCCCTGGAGCCCACGCCAGGCATAGATCACCACCCCCGACCAGATGACCAGGCTGACGATGATGGATTGCTTGGCGCCGATCCAACCGGCCAGCCGGCCCCAGAAGAGGGCGCCCAGGAAGGCCACGAATTGGATCATGAGGATCGCGGCTGTCAGCGTGCTCTGGTCCAGCTCCAGACCGCCCTGGATGAGAGGTGCGGCCGCGAAGGTAGCCGAGACCGCGATCACAGTCTGGATCCCGTCGTTGTAAAGGAAATAGGCCAGCAGGAACTTGAGGGTCTCTGGAAAGTTTTTGACCTCGCCAATTGTCTTGCGGAGCTGTTTGAAACCGATGCTGGCGTAGTTTTCGCCCGATGGCAGGGAACGAACTGCATGCCGCGAGCGCAGGCGGTTCCAGGTGAGAAAAGAAAAGCCCAGCCACCACAGTCCGGCCGAGGCGAGGTTGATGCGGACAGCAAGGTCTCCCGGGACGCCCAGCCTGTCACTGAACAGGTAGAAGGCCAGGTTCAAGGCCAGCAGCAGACCGCCTCCCAGGTAACCCATCGCCCAGCCGTACGACGAGACGCGGTCGCGCTGGTCTTCGCTGGCGATATCCGGCAGGAAGGAGTTGTAGAAGACCAGGGCTGCGCCAAAGGTGAGGTTGGCGAGGATGAAGAGCACACCCCCCAGCCACCACAGGCTTCCGGTCACGAAGAACATCAGGATCGTGGAAAGGGCGCCGATGGTTGCGAAGAGCTGCATCAGGCGTTTGCGGAGGTGGGAATAATCGGCCACCGCGCCCAGAATCGGCAGAAAAAGAACCTGCATGCCCACCGAGAAGGAGATGCAGTAGGGCAGGAAGGAATCCGGCGCGATCGGGATGCCGAAGAAGGAAGCGGTGGCTGTCCCCGCCGCCTCTGCAGCCGAGCGGGCCAGGCTGGCGACGTAGGGACCCAGGAAGACGGTCCCGACGGTGGTGCTGAAGGCCGAGTTCGCCCAGTCATACATGGCCCAGCCGAAGATCTCTTTGCGATCATTCACGGGATGCGGCATGCTCTGCATAAAGCCTCCTCTGTGGCGGTGCATACTCATGTGATTCTAATGGAAAAACCCGCCCGTCCTCAATTCGTTTTGGAATTGTGTTATACTGTCCCCGCCGGTCGCCAGGCCGGAAAGGGGAAATCCACCAGAATTGGGTCTTGTCAGGGAAGAAGAATTAATATATAATCATTTTTTGCCAACCCGCCAACCAAGCGGGGTGGATTCGTGTGTTTAAGCGGCGTCCCTAGTCCAGGTCAGGAGCGAACGAATGGCATCTTTGCCC
>CAZSPX010000224.1:0-5570 GCA_964608885.1 uncultured Anaerolineaceae bacterium
CCAATTGGCCATGGCCGCCACGCTGGAGGCGCTCGCGCAGGCTGGTCTGGTGATCGACGAGGCCAACCGCGACCGGATTGGGATCATTATTGGCACCGGCATCGGTGGAATTGGGACCTTGTTGGATCAGGCCGAGGTGCTGCGCGAGCGCGGGCCCGAACGCGTCAGCCCTTTTCTCATCCCCATGATGATCGCAGATGGGGCGGCTGGTTCCATTGCCATTCGCATCGGAGCCCGCGGCCCCAACATGGCCATCACCACTGCTTGTGCCACGGGAACCAATACCATCGGTGAGGCCAGTGAGATGATTCGCCGGGGCGCGGCCGATGCGATGATCGCCGGCGGAGCGGAAGCCGCCATCACCGCTCTCGCCATGGCAGGCATGAATGTGATGACCGCCCTTTCCACACGCAACGAAGCGCCTGAGAAGGCCTCGCGTCCCTTCGATAAGCTGAGGGACGGTTTCCTGATGGGCGAAGGCGCGGGTGTGGTGGTCCTGGAATCCCTGGAATATGCCCGGAGCCGCGGGGCTCGCATCCTTTGCGAGTTCGCTGGCTACGGGACCTCGGATGATGCTCACCATATTTCTGCCCCTGCCGAGAATGGTGCTGGCGCGGCGATTTCCATGAGCCTGGCTCTGCAGGATTCGGGCCTGGCCCGTGAGGACATCGGGTATATCAACGCACACGGCACCTCTACGCCTCTCAATGATAAGAGCGAGACGGCCGCCATCAAGACTGTCTTTGGTGAGCAAGCCTACAATATTCCCATCTCCTCCACCAAATCCATGACCGGGCACCTGCTGGGCGCCTCGGGTTCGGTGGAGGCGGTCGTCTGTTCCCAGGTCTTCCAGCACGATATTCTCCCGGCTACCATTAATTATGAAGTCCCGGACCCGGAATGTGACCTGGACTACGTCCCCAACCATCCCCGCCCGGCCAGCCCCGACCACATCATGTCGAACTCCTTCGGGTTTGGCGGGCACAATGCAACCCTGATCCTCAGTCGCTACAAGGAATGATCTTAATGATCCGCCCTGCTGTTTGGATGCAGGTCGGTACTGGAGGCCCGTATGCCGTATGCACATATCACCGGCTGGGGGATGGCTGTTCCCGAGCCGATTCTTACCAATGATGATCTGTCCCGCATGGTGGACACCAATGACGAGTGGATCCGCGAGCACTCCGGCATCCGCGAGCGGCGGATCGCCCGTGATCAGGAGTTCCCTTCCACGCTGGCGGTCCAGGCCTCCATCAAAGCCCTGGAAGTTGCCAATCTCAAGCCCACCGATATCGACCTCATCATCTGCTCCACCTCCACGCCTGAGCATATCTTCCCCGCCACGGCTTGTATAATCCAGGACCAGCTCGGCGCCTCCAAGGCAGGGGCGTTCGACCTCCTGGCAGCCTGCACTGGTTTTATCTATGCCACCAATATGGCCGCGCAGGCCATTCGCAGCGGCTCCATCAAGAATGCACTGGTCATTGGCTCCGAGACCCTTTCCCGTTTTGTGAACTGGAATGATCGCAATACCTGCATCCTGTTCGGGGATGGCGCAGGGGCCTTCGTGCTTCAGGCCAGCGAGACCCCCGGCGGAGTCCTCTCCGCTGTGCTCCATTCGGATGGCTCCGGGGCGGACCTGCTCACACTCCCCGCAGGTGGAAGCCGCTATCCCGCCAGCGAGAGCACCCTTCATGATGGAAAGCACTACATCCATATGGATGGCAAGGCGGTGTACCGTTTTGCCACCCGCGTCATGGCGCATGCCACCACGGAGGCGCTCGAGGCCGCCGGCCTGACCACCCAGGATGTCCGCTGGATCATCCCGCACCAGGCCAATCTGCGCATCATCGAATCGGCTGCCCGCGGGCTCAAGCTCCCGATGGATCGCTTCATTGTGAACCTTGATCGGTATGGGAATACCTCCACGGCTTCCATCCCCATCGCCACCGTGGAGGCCATGCAGAAGAACCAGATCAATCCCGGGGACAAAGTGGTCCTGGTGGGATTCGGCGCGGGCCTTACCTGGGGCGCGCTGGTCGCAGAGTGGACCGGCCCGCTGCCGGTGGACCGCAAGGTGTATCAGAGCCGCTACCGCCTGCTCGGACGCCTTCGCTCGGTGATCCGCCGCTTCGCCCGTTTCCTGGAAGGCCTCTGGAACCGCCGTGAGATCTAGCCATACCCAAGCATGTTTCTTTGTGGTACAGTTGCGGCGTCAACGTAGATAATTCGCGCAAGGAGAAAGAATGTTATTCCGTGATTTTGGTATTCCCGAGCTGCTGATCATCCTGGTGATCGTGATCCTGCTCTTCGGGCCGGGCCGCATCGGGAAGATCGCCGGTGAGCTGGGCAAGGGCATCCGCTCGTTCCGCGAGGGCATCGGCGGGAACAAGGATGAGGAAGAGAAAAAGCCCGACGAGAAGAAGGAAGAAGACAAGGAATAGGCTGAGGCAGGTCTGGAGGCTCCGCAAGGAGCCTCTTTTTTATGCCTGCTCCAGTTGGCTGTCCAGGTCGTCAACGGTGGTGACGGGCAGCCGGCAGACGAATCCCTCGCATACATAGGCGGTGGCGTGTCCCTCCACTTGCGCGCGCTCGTCCAGCAGGGAGGGAGAGCCAGGCTGGGAACTGCTCCCTGCCGCGGCGATGACCGCCATGGGGCGATAGGTGCGGCGTACCATCTCCAGCATTTGCTGGAATACAGGGTCGGCGGTCTCCCCGAGGATGGCGATCTGATTCACTTTTCCCAGGGCAAATTCGGCATTGGATAGCCAGCGGGCAAAGGCGGTGGGGGATTGCAGGGCGTGTTCCGTGATCGCTGCGAGTGCCTGTTCGGCAAGGTCGCGGTAGCGGCCGTTCTCGCTGAAGGCGGCCAGCTTGAGCAGGGCTTCGCAAGCCAGGGCGTTCCCGGAGGGCGTGGCGTTGTCCTGCAGGTCGCGAGGGCGCAGCAGCAGGCCTTCGGCGTTGGAAGGGGTGTCTTGGAATCCATTGCCATCCCCGGCCTGGAAGCGCGCGATCATCTCCTCTGCCAACTCCTGCGCCGCGGAGAACCAGCGCGGGTTGAAGTCGGTCTGGTAAAGCTCAAGCAGGCCAAGGATCAGGCTGGCGTAGTCCTCCAGAAAGACCTCGGGAGTCATGCGTCCATCCCTCCAGGCGCGGTGCAGCCCCTCTGGCTCGCGTAGGGAGGTGAGCAGGAACCCGGCATTTCTCCCGGCGATTTCTAGAAAATCGGTCCGCTCGAGGACTCTTGCTGCCTCGGCAAAAGCGGCCAGCATCAGCCCGTTCCAGGCCGTGAGGACCTTGTCATCGGTGCCGGGGCGTGTGCGTTTTTCGCGCGCGGCCAACAGCTTTTGGTGGCTGGCCGCCAATCGCGCGGGGACCTGCTCAGAGGTCAGGGAGAAGCGGGCAGCGAGGGTGGAGTCGTCCAGCGCACGCTGGAGCACAGTCACCTCCTCCCAGTTGCCGCGCGCGCTGATCCCATAGGCGGATATAAAGAATTCCGCTTCATCGCCCAATAGCTCCCGTATCTCATCCATCGTCCAGACGTAGAATTTGCCCTCTTCGCCCTCTGAGTCTGCGTCCAGGGAGGAGAAGAATCCGCCCTGTGGGTGGGTGAGCTCGCGGCGCACGAAGCCAAGGGTCTCCTCCACGATACGACGATGGAAAGGATCGCCCGTGAGCTGGAAGGCGTGCAGATAGGCGCGTGCCAACAGGGCATTGTCGTAGAGCATCTTCTCGAAGTGAGGCACGCGCCAGAAGTTATCCGTGCTGTAGCGGGCAAAACCCCCGCCGACCACATCATACATCCCGCCGCGCGCCATGCTCTTCAACGCATGGAGGGCGGCTTCCAGCTCTTTGGGGCCGGCACGCCCGGTCGCGGCGCGCGCAAGGAGAAATTCGATCGTCATGGGCTGGGGAAACTTCGGCGCGGAGCCCCATCCGCCGTAACCCCAGTCATAAGCTTCTACCAGCGCATGGGCGATCGCATCCAGGTGTTCCCGGGTCAGATGTGTCTCAGCGCGGGCTGTGAGGGCGGCGTTTTGCAGGTAACCTGCCACCTGTGTGGCCACGCGCGTGATCTCCTCCCGCTGTTCGCGCCAGGCGCGGGCGATGCCCTCGAGCAGCCCTCGGAAGGAAGGCATGTTGTAGCGTTCTACCGGCGGGAAATAGGTCCCAGTATAAAAAGGCCGCAGGTCCGGGGTAAGGAACACGGACATGGGCCAGCCGCCTGAGCCGGTCATGGAGGTGGTGGCCTGCATGTAGATGCTGTCGAGGTCGGGGCGCTCCTCGCGGTCCACCTTGATGTTAATGAAATGCTCGTTCATGAAGGCCGCGGTGGCAGGGTCTTCGAAGGACTCGTGCGCCATCACATGGCACCAGTGACAGGCCGCATAACCGATGCTCAGGAAGATCGGCTTATCCTCTTCCCTGGCCCGTGCCAAGGCCTCCTCACCCCAGGGATACCAATCCACGGGGTTGTGGGCGTGCTGGAGGAGATAGGGAGAGGTGGAATGGTCGAGGTGGTTGGTCATGGGCGTTGCGGAATTATAGCGCGGGAAGTGGGGGGATAAAGGCAGAACGCAAAACAGACAAAGTACACGAAGTAGAGTGGAGGAGGGGGCGCGATGGAAATAGATTTGAATAATTCCATTTCGCCTCAAATCCTCCCGGCCCGTAGATATGGGGGCGAGGAAGTGAAAAGTGGATGGAGAAGTCCAGATATGGGGGTTCGCGTAGAAGAACAAATCCGCCCCGCGGCGGGCAATACAAACGAGCACGAGTGAAAGTCGAAACACGAAAAAGGATGCATAGTTGGATCGCCGGGGGCGCTTTGACACAGAGATATTATAGAACAATTGTTCTATTTTGTCAAGAGGAGAAAATACATGGAAGGAGGGTAATATCTGTTCCTGGATAATCGGCGGAAAACGCCTGCCCTGGAAGTGAAACCTTTTCCCAGAAAATAGAAAATTGCGTATCTATTTTCTGGGAATGTAGATAGATCATTATCGTCTCCACAAACCTGAGGAGACCATCGAATGCAAGGCGGCTATGCAGGTTTTTTGAAAGTACTCTCCGAAGGTCTTTCCCAAAAAGAGGTAGGCGGGTCAGGGTGAGGGTTGAAAGGCGGGAGGATTTCCGCAGGCGGCGCCTGAGGGCATGGTATATGCTTTGCAAGCCCCGCCACTCGCGGGAATTGTGAGCGACTCGGGAAGAAGGGGGTTGCTTCGCCATTTCAGGTTCAAGGAGAACCTGAAATCGCTCGCAACGACATGCAATTCCCCGGAGGGGTGACAGCACCACGGGGATGGGCGATAATCAGGGGATGAGCGCCCAGACTTCTGCAAGGGACGAGCGACCTGCCGAACGGCTCCTCTCGATGGACGCCCTGCGCGGGCTGATCCTGCTGCTGATGGCGCTCGACCATGTCCGGGATTTCTTCTCCAATGCACGTTTTGCGCCGCTTGACCTTGCTCACACCACACCTGCCCTCTTCCTCACACGCTGGATCACACATCTGTGTGCGCCGGGATTTGTGCTGCTGGCGGGGACCAGCGCGTTCCTGTGGGCGC
>CAZSPX010000225.1:0-5569 GCA_964608885.1 uncultured Anaerolineaceae bacterium
GTCGATGGCGCGATCGATGACGATCACTTGCTCGTCCTGGATGTTGTTCAAGATCTGCGTGCGGGTGAAGACCCGTCCCGGGTGCTGGGCGAGGAAACGAAGGAGCTTGTACTCGGTCAACGTGAGCTGCAGCGGTTGCTCCCTCAGAGAAGCCACGTGTCTCTCGTCGTCGATCACGAGATCGTAGATCCGCGTGACCTTGCTCGATCGGTCCTCGTCACCCTGGGTACGGCGCATGACTGCCTTCATGCGCGCCAGGAGCAGTCGCATGCTGAAGGGTTTGGCGACGTAATCGTCGGCCCCGACCTCGAGACCGGCGACGATGTCCGCCTCCTCGCCCTTGGCGGTCAGCATGATGACCGGCACATTGCTGATCTCGCGGATGGTCTCCAGCACCTCGAAACCGTCCAGGTCAGGCATCATCACGTCCAGCAGGATCAGGTCCGGGTTGATATCCCGGAGCTTGCTGATGGCCTGCTTGCCGTTGAAAGCCTCGCTGACCTGGAAGCCGTCATGCTCCAGGTTCATGCGGATGAAGCGCACCATGCGCTCTTCGTCGTCCACCACGAGGATGCGGCGGCGGTCGAAACTCTCGGGCATTGGCTACTCCCTCACAAAGCCGATGATCTTGGACTCTTCCTCCCCCTCCAGGACCTCGATCAAGGCCAGCTTGCTGATCGGCCAGATGACCTTGCTGACGTTGGGCTCCAGGTAGTGGATGTCCTTGCCCTCGCGGGTGCGCGGGTTGTGGACCACCACCAGGGTGTCGGTCGGCTTGGGCAGTTCCTCGATCTCGCCCAGGATGGCGTTCTCGCCCGCCACGTGCAGGATGATGTTGTAAGCCATTTTATTCCTTTCGGAGGGCGGTTCAGTTCCGCAGCAGGATCTGGATCTTCAGCTTGCCGAAGGTGAGCACATCGCCGTGGTGGATGACCTGCTCGGCGTTGGCCGTGAGCCGCTTCCCGTTCACATAGGTTCCGTTGGAGGAGCCCAGGTCCATGATCGTGATGCGCTCCCCGTTGCGCTTGATCACCGCGTGCAGCCGGGAGACCCCGCTGGCATAGGCGTGATAGGGCGAGAGGTCGATATCCGGCATGATGGGCTGCCCGTCGCTCACGCGTCCCAGCGTGAACTCGCCGCGCTCGGAGAGCGGCAGCATCTGGCCGGTATCCAGCAGGTGCATGGTGCCCCAGGTGTCCAGCTTTGCGGCAGCAGGGCGGCGGGCTTCCTGCTTGCTGCTGCGCGGTCCCGCCAGGTCCCCCGGCTCCGGATCCATCCTCTGGGTCACCAGGTCCTCCAGCGCCGTCAGCTGCGACCCGCACTCGTCACAATAGATCGACCCCGTCATATTCTTGTGCCCGCACTTCAAACAAATGATCATGGTTTTATTCCCTTCGTGCTTGAGAGCAGCGCGCGGGTGCTGTATTTGATCTCCTTGCCTCCATCCGCGCTCCACTCGTGCATTCTTCCAACATAATCCGCTTCCAGCAGGGCCGTATGTGCCAGCCCGTGTTCGCCCTGTGAGAGCAGGTTGGTTGCCAGGTCCTTGAGGGCCCGCGAGGCCTCGTCATACCGTCCGGCCTGGGCCTCCTCGTGCGCGCGTTCCTGCATCCGGTACAGCGTAAGCTGTGAAAGAGCGCTGAGGATCTTCGTGGGAGGCGGTTCGTCGGTCGCCTCGGTCTGCACCTCGCGCACCAGCCTCAGGCGGATGGGCGCCGTCTCGTGGGCGTGAGCCGTCACGGCGATCTTCACCAGCCCGTTGAGCACCGTCACCGAATTGCCTTGCAGCGCCTGGGGCCGCACCACCAGCTCGAACAACACGCTCAGCGGCTCATCCTGCAGGATGGCCCCCAGCTTCATGTACTCCCCGATGATCAGCGGTCCCGGCTCGGGCTGCATGCGGAACGCGTACTTCATGTCCACGCCTTCCACAGGCGACCTCTCCAGCACCACCTCGTCGGCGAAGGTGTTGGCCAGGGATTGGAACTTCTCCACCAGGATGCGCTCGATATCCTGCGCCTTGGCGATGTACGCGCTGGTGCTGCCTGTGCGGCTGGCCAGCGCGTCCAGGAAGATGTCGTTCCAGTCCGCCCCGATGCCCATGCCCGTGATGCCGATATTGTTGGCCGCTGCTTCCTCGGCCAGGTTCAGGCAGGCCTGCTCGTCCCCGTAGGTCTGCCCGTCCGTCAGCAGGATGATGTGGTTGACCCGCCGCCGGTCGAAGTTGGCCTGCACCTCGCGCATCCCCGCCTCCAGCCCCTGGAAGATCTCGGTTGCGCCGGAGGGCTGGATCTTGTGGATGTTGGACTCCATTTTGCGCCGGTCGCCGTACGAGGTGGCTGGGATGACCACTTCCGCCCGGTCGCTGAACGTGACCACGCTCAGGATGTCGCCGTCCCGCATGCCGCGCAGCAGCTGGACGGCTGCCGATTTGACCACGTCCATCTTCTCGCCCTGCATGGAAGTAGAGCGGTCGATCACCAGTGAGAGGTTGAGCGGCGGGGCCGCCATCTCATCCGCGCGCGTGCGCGGCGAGATCTGCAGCAGCACATAGATCATCTGCGGCTCGGTCAGCCACACCAGGTTTGGCCGGCTGAAATACACCTCGTGCAGCACCATCGAGGGCGCTTCCTGCTGCGGGGGCAGTGTGGCGTCATACTGTGCCCGCCGGGTCGGGTTGGAAAGCACCTCGTAGGCCTGCTGTACATCCAGGAACAGCTCGGTCTCGCCGGGCGCCTGGTTCTTGTCCGGGTGCAGCTTCTGCGCCGCCTCGTGATAGGCGCGCCGGATCTCCTCCGGGGTGGCATCCCGGGGAAGACCCAGCAAGGCGTAGAAATCAGACTGCCCGCTTCTCATCCTTATCCGATCATTTGCACCAGCACTACGCTGATATTGTCCGGCCCGCCGGCTGTGTTGGCGGCTTCCACCAGGTTCTGGCAGGCGCGGTGCAGGTTGGGCGCCTCGGCAATGGCCCGGTAGATATCCTGCTCGGCCACCACGCCCCACAACCCGTCGCTGCACAGCATCAGGTAGCCGGGCTGGGGAAAGGGCACGGTGAAGATGTCCGGTTCGAGCACTTCGCCCTGTCCGAGGGCCCGGATCAGCACGTTGCGGTGCGGGAAGTTGGCGGCCTCGTCTGCGCTCAGGTGTCCCAGTTCCTCCAGGCGCTTGACCAGGCTGTGATCGCGTGTGATGGAGTTCACCCGCCCGTCGGGGAAGATGGCGTAGGCCCGGCTGTCGCCCACGTGCGCCAGCGTCACCTGCTCGCCCAGCACCAGGGCCGCCGTCACGGTGGTGCCGCTCCCGGGCGCGTCCCGCTGGACGAACCGGTGGGCTTCGCGGATGGCCGCATCCATGATCTCCTGCAGCGGCTCCTGCATCGGCTGGGTTGGCAGGTTGAATAGGTAGGAGTGGAAGGCTTTCATCACCGTGCCCGAGAGAATACGGATCGCGGCGTTGCTGGCCACCTCGCCGAACTGGTGCCCGCCCATGCCGTCGGCCACCACATACAGGCCGAACGGGATGCTCCCCGAGTTGCCCGAGATCGTCGTGGTGATCGCCAGCAGGCTGTCTTCATTGTGCTCGCGCTGTTTCCCCACGGATTGCCCGCTGGCCGAGATCAACTGCTGGATCTCATAGTGCGGGTTCTGGTTCTCGATGATGGATTGGATCTGGTGGTCCGAAAGCGGTGCGGTGGTGGCCCCGTCCAGCAGGTCAGCTTCCTCTTTTTTCGGCTGCTTGCCGCCGAGCTTGTCGATCAGGTTGCGAAGGTATTGAACCACAGGATCTCCTTGTTCCTACGCGAGCAGTGCATAAACCTGGTGGTCTGTAGAGCCGAAATACACGATGTCGTCAAAGGCCAGTGGAGAGCCGGTGATGGGACCCTTGGTCTCGAACTTCCAGCGCTGGCGGCCGCTGCGGGCCTCCAGGCAATACATGCTGCCGTCCACCGATCCGAAGTACAGCGAATCCTTGAAGATGACCGGTGAGCTGCTGATCTGGTTCTCAGTGCGGAAACGCCAGACCTCCTTGGAGGTGCGGGTGTCCACGCAGTACATAAAGCCGTCCGCGGCCCCCACATAGACGTAGCTGTCGGAAAGTGCCGGCGTGGAGACCGAGCCCTTCCCCAGCCGGAAGCGCCACAGGGGCCAGCCGTTCTTGGCATCCACCGCGTACAGCGTCCCGTCCAGCGAGCTGAAGTACAGCGCCTGCCCTTCCAGCGCGGGGGAGGCCGTGATCCCGCGCTTGGCCTGGAAGCGCCATCTCATGTTGCCGCGAAAGTCGATGCTGTAAAAGTCTCCGCTCTCGCTGCCTGCATAGACCATCTCGTTGGCCACCAGGGGCGTGGAGCGCACCGCGTCGGCCGTCTCGAATTTCCAGACCGCCCGGCCCGTGTTCAGGTTCACGGCGTGAAGGCAGTGGTCGTCCGAGCCGATGAAGATGTGCCCCTCGGCCACGCGCGGCGAGGAGCGCACCTTGCCATCCGTGTAATACGTCCAGATCATTTTCCCCGAGCGCAGGCTCACCACGTGCAGGCGGTTATCCTCCGAGCCTATGTACAGGTTTCCCTCGGCGATGGCCGGCCGCGACACCACGCCCCCGTCGGTGGCGTACTTCCACTGGAAGGCCCCGTCCGCCGCGCCGATGGCGTACACGTTGTTATCGTAGCAGCCGATGTAGATCACGCCCTGGTAGAGCGTGGGCGTGCCGCGGATCTCATCCTCGCACTTGAAGGTCCACAGCGGCTTGATGCTGTTGGGCTGCGAGGGCAGCGCCGCCGTCATCCGGCTGAGCAGGCCCGTCTTGCGGGCCGCCGCCGTGAGCGCTTCCTTCATATCGTTGGCGCTCTGGAAGCGGTCCGCCGGGTTGTATTGCAGCGCCGTGTTCACCACCGCCTCCAGCTCCGGCGAGACCTTGGAATTGATGCGCCGGATGGGCCGCTCCCCGAACGAGAAGGGCGGCTCAAGGCGCGGGTCGCGCCGTGTCAGCGTGTGGTGCAGGGTGGCTCCCAGCGAGTAGATGTCGGCCAGCGGTGTGGCGTCGCCGCGGTACTGCTCGGGCGGCGAGTAGCCCTCCGTGCCGATCATGGTGCCCTTTGAGCCCACCTGGAAGGACTTGGCGATCCCGAAGTCCACCAGGATCAGCTCCCCGTTATGGTTGATCATCACGTTGGAGGGCTTCATGTCGCGGAAGATGATCGGGTCCGGCTTGTGGCTGTGCAGGAATGCCAGCACATCGCACAGGGCGATGCCCCAGCTCATCACCTGCTCCTCCGGCAGGAAACCGTTATTGTCCGCAATGATGGCTTCCAGGTCCTTGCCGTGGACGAATTCCAGTACCAGGTACGAGCGGTCGTCCTGCGTGAAGTAGTCGTAAATGCGGGGAATGGATGGGTGATTGAGCGTGGCCAGCAGGTTGGCCTCGCGCTCGAAGTTCTGCACGATGGTCTTGCGCACCAACGGATCGGGCGCCATATTGACCATTTCCTTGACGGCCACCAATTTGACCACGTTCGGGAAATGCAGGTCACGGGCGCGATAAACCGACCCCATGCCGCCGACGCCAATCA
>CAZSPX010000226.1:0-5556 GCA_964608885.1 uncultured Anaerolineaceae bacterium
CAGCCAGATGCTTGTTGCACGGGAGCTTTCCCGCCTTCCAGGGGTTCGGGATGCCGCGGTCGTGATGGCGACCGAGGCGAACAAATCGATCCTTGAGAATGCCGGCATGTTGACGGAGGACATCCGGAGCGCATTGCCCAATGACCTGGTGATCGCGGTCAGCACAGAGAGCGGAGCCACCGCCGAGGCCGCCCTGCAGCAGGCAGAAACCCTGTTGAAGAAGAAAACCTCCTCCAGCTCACCGGGGATGTTCAAGCCAAGGACCATACACGGCGCGCTGGCCTCCCACCCGGACGCGAACGTGGCTGTCATTTCTGTTGCAGGATGCTATGCTGCGGAGGAGGCATGGGAGGCGTTGGTGCATGGGCTGCACGTCCTCCTTTTCAGCGATAACGTCTCGCTGGAGGATGAGATCGCCCTGAAACAATATGCCTGTGAGCGCGGGCTGCTGCTGATGGGTCCCGGCGCGGGGACAGCCATCCTTAACCATGTTGCCCTGGGATTCGCCAATGTCCTGCCGCCCGGGCCGGTGGGGATCGTTTCCGCGGCGGGCACGGGACTGCAGGAAGTCAGCACCCTGCTGGCGCGGCAGGGAGCAGGCATCACGCAGGCGATCGGAACCGGAGGCCGCGACCTGAAAAAGGAGGTCGGCGGGATCATGATGCTGGAAGCACTAAAGGCCCTCCAGCAGGATGAATCCACTCGCGTACTGGTCCTGATCAGCAAGCCGCCTGCAGAGGAAGTGGTGCGCGTCATTCTTGATCAAGCGGTTTCCGAAAAACCGACCGTGATCTGTTTCCTCGGCGGGGAGGCGGACATTTTCTCAGGGATTCCCAATATCACACCGGCGCGGACACTGCAAGAGTGCGCACTGCTTGCCGCACGCTTTGCCCGTCCCGAATTGGGCGATGCGCGGGAATTCATCCAGGAAGAAAACGAGAGACTTGCCAAACAAGCCGCGGACATTAAATCCAGGCTGGGCCCCGGCCAGCGCTGGCTGCGCGGGCTCTTCTCCGGCGGGACTCTTTGCTATGAATCGCAGGTGATCTGGAAGGACATGCTCGATGCGGGGGTCAATTCCAACGCGCCTCTGCCCGGCGGTAAAGCCCTGCCCGATTCCACTCGGAGTCTTCAGCACACCGCTGTGGACCTGGGAGAGGAGGAATTCACCGTCGGCCGCCCTCATCCGATGATCGATAATGACCTGCGCATCCGGCGCTTACTACAGGAGTCGCAAGACCCGGAGACGGCGGTCATTCTGCTGGATGTGGTGCTGGGCTACGGCGTGCATCCCGACCCGGCAGGGGAGCTTGCGCCTGCCATCCGGGAAGCAAAGCAGCGTGCCGGACAGGAACTGCCCGTCGTGGCATCTGTCACTGGAACGGAGGAGGACCCTCAGCGGCTGAGCAGGCAGGTCGAAGCCCTGAAGGAGGCGGGTGTGATCGTGTGCGAAAGCAATGCGGCGGCGGCCCGCCTGACCGGCCTGATCGTGCCGGAGGGAAGGGGAGAAGCATGATGACCAGGATCAACCAACTCTTCGGGAAGGATCTCTCTGTCCTTAATGTGGGTCTGACAGATATGGCACAATCGGTGAGGGACCAGGGAGTGGAGGTCATCGATCTCGACTGGCAGCCCCCCAAAGACGACTCCCCCCGCCTGCGGCGGACCCGTTCCGGGATCAGTATGGATGCGGCAAACGAAGAAGTCGTGAGCCGCATTAAAAGAGGCCAGGCGGTTCTTGCGGGCATGGGGATCGCGCGGGATGTCATCCCCGGCATGCACGACCGCATGATCCTGCATGCCGGTCCGCCCATCGAGTGGAGGCGCATGTGCGGACCCACGCGCGGGGCAGTGATGGGAGCGCTGATCTACGAAGGGCTTGCACAGGATGAGAGGGAAGCGGAAGCGCTGGCGGCCTCGGGCGCGATCGAATTCTCGCCCTGTCATCATCATCATTCAGTCGGGCCGATGGCGGGCGTAGTCTCGCCAGGCATGCCGGTGTGGATCATTGAGAACAAAGCCTTCGGCAACCGCGCCTACTGCACATTGAATGAAGGGTTGGGGAAGGTCCTGCGCTACGGGGGCATGGGGCCCGAGGTTTACGCCCGGCTGAAGTGGATGGCATCAGAACTGTACCCGGCACTGGACCGCGCTCTGCAGACCCTCCCGAATGGGATCGATATCAAGAGCCTGATCGCCCAGGCGCTTCATATGGGGGATGAGTGTCACAACCGTAATCGCGCCGCCACCTCCCTGTTCCTGCGCGCCATCGGGCCTGCGCTCGCACGCACCAGCAGGGACAACGAGGTCCTTGCGAAATCGATCGAGTTCATCGACCGCAACGACCACTTTTTCCTTAACCTGAGCATGCCCGCGGGAAAGGTCATGCTCGAGGCCGCGGAGGGTGTGGAGGGAAGTACCATCGTTACAGTGATGGCGCGCAATGGTACGGATTTCGGCATCCGCCTGGCCTCCATGCCCGAACGCTGGTTCACCGCGCCTGCCGGGAAGGTGCAGGGACTGTACTTCCCGCAATTCACGGAGAATGACGCAAACCCGGACATCGGTGACAGCACCATCACCGAGACAGCGGGATACGGCGGAATGGCGATGGCGGCCGCGCCCGCCATCACCCAATTCGTGGGCGGGACCCCTCAGCTGGCGCTCCAAGCCACACTTGAAATGTACGAGATCACCTTCGGTGAGCATGAGAACCTGACCATACCCGCGCTCAATTTCCGCGGCACCCCGCTCGGCATCGATGTCCGCAAAGTAATAAATACCGGGATCCTGCCGCAGATCAATACCGGAATCGCGCACAAAGATCCCGGGGTGGGAATGGTCGGCGCGGGTATCCTGCGCGCCCCTGAGCAGTGTTTTAAGGACGCCTTCAAAGCCTTACAGGCTTTGTAAAAAAGAGACCCACCCATGAAAAAGGAGCCGAACCCATGAAATTCATTGACCTGACGATCCCGCTGGGCATCGCCACCCCTGCATGGCCCACCTACGAGCCGCTGCAATTGAAGTATTTCAAGCGCCTTGCCCCCAACGGAGCCAACGGCCAGGTGGTGACGCACTCCAACCACCTGGGGACGCACCTGGACGGTGAGATCCATTTCCATACCCCTGGCAAGGACATCGCTTCGCTGGACATGGATTTCCTCGTGCACGAAGCCGCAGTGGTGGACCTGAGCGATGTCTGCGGCGATTACGATGTGTACACCAGCAGGATGGTGGAGGAGCGCGTTGAGGTCCGCGAAGGCGACATCCTGATCATCCATACAGGCTACCATCACTTCGGCTGGGATATGCCCACCGCCAACGAGATCCGGTACATGGTCATGCACCCGGGCCCGGACCGTGAGTTTGCCGAGTGGGGGAAGGCGAAGAAGCTGCGCTGGATCGGCGTGGACTGCGGAAGCGCCGACCACCCGATGAATACCATCATCCGCGACTGGATGCCGCGTCAGGCCCGGCAGGCGGACAAGGTCTTCAAAAAGAAATACGGGATGCCGCTGGCGGATTTCTTCGACGACACCAAGTACCAGCTGATGCACCTGGAAATGTTCCCGTATGGGATCATCCATGCAGAGTGCATTGGCGGGGAGATCGATCTGCTCCTCAACCGCCGCGTGATGATCGGCATGTTCCCCTGGCGATTTGTGGACGGCGAATCCTGCATCTCGCGTTGTGTGGCGATGGTGCCGGATGACGAATATTCCGACCTGATGAAGAAAAGGGAGGGCATGCTCAAGACAAAGTTCGGCGATGCCTTCAACCCGGCGCACGTGGAAAGCATAAATAAATTGAGCGAGGCGAACCTGGGATAACCGATCGATTCGCGATCATGAATGGAGGTGATTCATGCCAGTAGATATGGAGCTCGAGGCCGTCCTGAGGCCTGTGCAATATCCAATGCCGCCGTACCCGCCCAAGGTCATCACCCTGGCGAACGGGAAAAAGATGGTCATTCGCCAGGCTGCCCGCGAGGATGTCCCGGCGATCCTCAAGTCGGTGCATCCCTGCATTTTCATCGAGCGGGATTATTACGATATCGTCAGCGCCCGGCTGTACGGGGAATTGCTGGCCTGGTATCGCTACCGCGTGAAAAGCGAGTACTGCCTGATGGGACAGGTGGACGGCTACCTGGTGGGGGTGGTGAATGGGCGGATGGAGAACGAGAAGGTAGGGATGAGCTATCACACGCTGGCCATCGACCGCGGCCTGCGGATCGGCTCGCACCTGTTCGCCGCCAAGATGGAATACCACATGGAGTATCTGGACCAGGACGAGGTTTTGATCGTTGCCGAAAGCCCGATCGGTTTCCGCCGCTGGATGGTCGAATATCCGCTGGAGCCGACGAAGATCCCGCATGAACTGGGCGGAGGTGATTCCTACCGCCTGACCCGGGAGATCTACCTCAAGGCCAAACCGCGCCTCGTGGTGGGTGATCGACCCGTCCCCCGGGAACTGATGGATGAAGCCACAGCCGAAGTCAAATTCGCCGATGACGACACGATCCGGGAGCGGATCGCCGGGCTGAAAGGGAGATGAGAAGATGAGAGATGTTGCGATTATCGGCGCAGGAATGATCCCGTTCGGCCGGCGGGATGAAGACTCGCTGATGGACATGCTTGCTTATGCCTCCCTCAAGGCGTTGGACGATGCGGGCCTGGGTGACAAATCGGTGGACGCGGTGTATGTTGCCAACATGGGCGGCGGCATGCTCCAGCACCAATCAGCGATCGCGAGCTCACTGGTGGACCGCCTGAACCTGCTGCCCGCCGCCGCCGAGACCGTGGAAAATGGCCCAGCCTCCGGCGCTTCGGCGGTCAAGAACGGGCTGCTGGCGGTTGCCTCCGGCTATTACGACTTCGTCCTGGTGGTGGGCGGCGAGAAGATGCGTGAGGTCACCGGCTGGCGCGCCACCGATTTCGTTGCCACCATGACCCACCCCCAGGCGGAATATCCCTATGGCATCACGCTGCCCGGCATGGCCGGGATGTTCACCCGGTTGTACATGGAAAAATATGGTGTGACCCGTGAGCATCTGCTGGCCGTTTCGCTGAAAAACCAGGAGATGGGAACGCTGAATCCCTATGCCCACGTCGAGATGGCACTGGACCGCGGGGGTATCTTCGACAGCCCGCACGCGGTCGTCAACAATCCTGTTTCCGCCGACCCCCTGCATTTATATGACCTCTGCCCGGTGAGCGATGGCTCGGCGGCGGTCGTCATCTGCCCGCTGGAATTGGCGGTGAAGTTCCCCAAACCGCCTGTTCAAATCGCCGGCTTCGGCCAGGCCACCGATACGCACACCCTGCAGGAACGCGACGACCCCACCGACCTGAAAGCGGTCACGCTTGCCGCCCAACAGGCTTTCGAGCGGGCAAAGATCAAGCCTTCCGACATTCACGTGGCTGAACTGCACGATGCCTTCACCATCCTTGAGATCGCTGAGAGTGAACACGTCGGTTTCTTCAAGAAGGGAGAGGGCGGGAAGGCTGCTGCAGCCGGCAAGACCCGTTTTGGTGGGCAAATCCCCATCAATGTCTC
>CAZSPX010000227.1:0-5536 GCA_964608885.1 uncultured Anaerolineaceae bacterium
GGCATCATCCATCCGGAGCCGGGTTACCATGAGGCGCTGCGCGAACTCACCCGGCGGCACGGAACCTACCTGATCATTGATGAGACACATACCATCTGCGCAGGTCCGGGAGGATATACTGCTGCCCACGCTCTGGAGCCGGATTTCCTGACCATTGGCAAGCCTCTGGCAGCGGGTGTGCCGGCGGCGGTCTATGGGTTCAGCGCGGAGGTCGCCGAGGCCTTCGACCGGAAACTGGTGCTGGAGGATGCCGATGTGGGTGGCATTGGTGGCACACTGGCGGGCAATGCGCTGTCCATCGCCGCCATGAAGGCAACTCTTCAGAATGTACTCACTCCGGAGTTTTATTCCAGGGCCATCGCCCTTCAGGAGCGGTTCACTTCGGGTGTGGAGTCCGTCATCCGGGAATTCGAGCTGCCTTGGATTGTGAAACGGCTAGGCAACCGCTCCGAATATTGGTTCCGCCCTGTTCCACCCCGTAATGGGGGCGAAGCCCATGCTGCCGTGGATCCCGAGCTGGACCGGTATATGCATCTCTTTGCCCTCAACCGCGGCATCCTGTTGACGCCCTTCCACAACATGGCCCTGATCTCTGCGGAGACCACGCAGGAGGATGTGGATTACCACACGAGGGTCTTCCGGGAGGCCGTAGTATCATTGTTTGCGTAGGCCGTTTGGAGGTTTTTGATGGAAGTCTGGAGAGTCAACGTCCGCACACATGAATTTGAAAAGGAACCTGTCCCGCCGGCATGGCAGCGGTTGGGCGGCAGGGGGCTCCTGGCGCGCATCCTGTTGGATGAGGTGGATGCGGCCTGTGACCCTCTTGGCCCCGGAAACAAGCTGATCTTCGCCCCGGGCCTGCTGGTGGGGCATATGCTTTCCTCCACCGATCGAATCTCGGTGGGCGGCAAATCCCCCCTGACGCGCGGCATCAAAGAATCCAACGCGGGCGGGCGTACCGGCCTGCACATGACTCATATGGGCATCCATGCCCTGATCCTGGAGGATCAGCCGCAGGAGCCGGGTTTTTGGGTGCTGCACCTCTCGCTGCAGGGAGCAAAGTGGGAGCCGGCCGGTGACCTGGCCGGGCTGGGAGTCTATGAGGCGGCTTCCAGGCTGGTTGCAAAGTATGGCGATCGCGTCGCGATTGCTTTGATCGGTCCAGGCGGCGAGATGAAGATGCAGGCCGCAGGCATTCAGAACCTGGATAAGGATCGCGTTCCGGCGCGCATTGCCGCCCGGGGCGGTCTTGGGGCGGTCATGGGATCCAAGGGTCTGAAGGCGATTGTCTTTGATCATACCGGCGGGCAGAAACCGGCTATTGCAGACCCTGAGGCTTTCAAGTCCGCGCAAAAAGATTACACCCAATCCGTGATGGAGCACCCGCAGTCCATCACGTACCGGGATTATGGCACGGCGGCCATGGCGCACATGTGCGATGGATTTGGAGGCCTTCCCACCCGAAATTTCTCCTCGGGGCACTTCGAGCAGGTGGACGCCATCAGCGGCGAGACGATGCGCGATTTCCTCCTGGAACGAGGGAAACCTTCCGATCCCTCGCATGCCTGCATGGCGGGCTGCACCATCAAGTGCTCCAACCTCTTCGGCGGCGAGGATGGCAAGATGATCGTTTCACCGCTGGAGTACGAAACCATCGGCTTGATGGGCTCCAACCTGGAGATCGACTCGCTGGATACGATCGCCCGCATGAACTGGCAGGTCAATGACCTTGGCCTGGATTCCATCGAGATCGGCGCGGCGCTGGGGGTCGCGGCCGAAGCGGGGCTGATGAAGTGGGGCGATGGCGAAGGCGCCCTGGCACTCATCGATGAGATCCGCAAGGGCAGCGACACCGGCCGTGTGCTGGGGGACGGGGCGGCCGCGGCTGGCGAGAAATACGGCATCGAGCGTGTACCGGTTGTGAAACGCCAGGCCATGTCTGCCTATGAGCCGCGCGCCATCAAGGGGACTGGCGTGACCTACGCCACCACTCCTCAGGGCGCTGATCACACTGCCGGCCTGACGATTCGCGCCAAGGTGAACCACCTGGATCCGACCGTACAGAAGGATCCCTCGCTGACTGCCCAGTTGAATATGGCCGGCTACGACACGATCGGGGCCTGCATCTTCGCGGGATTTGGCTACGCCGCCACGCCGGATGCGGTGGTGAAGCGCCTGCTCGCCGCCCGTTACGGCTGGGAGGATCTCCCCGATAACATCCTGCAGGCATTAGGCCGCGAGACCATCAAGATGGAGCGCGAATTCAACCGCCGGGCGGGCTTTACGAAAGAGGATGACCGCCTGCCGAAATGGATGACCGAAGAGCCACTTACCCCCCACAATGCAGTCTTTGACGTGGATACCGAGGTCCTCGATCATATTTTTGATGATCTGTAGGAACCAGATTCCCCCTTCCCTTCCCTGGTCTCCGTGTATGGCATTCAGGAATTGTAACGAGTCCTGGATTCCTGCCGTTAATTTATTGTCGAAGACACATCAGCCTGCCAGGCATGTTAAGCAGGCCTTCACGTAAAAGAGGAAAAATGCCAGGAATTACGCCTCACTTATGGTTTGACAAGGAAGCCCGTGAAGCAGCTGAATTCTATACCTCCCTGTTCCCTAACTCTAAAATAAAGAACATCACGACGCTCCATGACACTCCCTCCGGGGATGCCGACATCGTTTCCTTTGACCTTGCAGATCAGCCATTCATGGCGATCAGTGCCGGTCCTTTATTCAAATTCAACCCATCGGTGTCATTCATCGTTAACTTTGATCCCTCAAGAGATGGGAATGCGCAGGAGAATCTGGATGCCCTTTGGAACCGGTTGTCTCAAGAGGGCGTTGCGCTCATGCCATTACAGGAGTATCCGTTCAGCAAACACTATGGGTGGATCCAGGATAAATACGGGCTTTCATGGCAGCTGATGCTGACGAACCCGGCAGGGGAGGAAAGGCCATTTATCATCCCCTCCCTGATGTTTGTGGGGGATGTTGCGGGTAAAGCGGAGGAAGCCATTAATTTCTATCTCTCCGTTTTCAGGAACGGGAGATGGGGGGAGATCCACCGCTATGGGCCCGGTGCGGAGCCGGACAGGGAGGGGACGGTGATGTTCGCGGATTTCATGCTGGAAGGCCGGTGGTTCGGAGCCACGGACAGCGCCTATGAACATGGCTTTGCCTTCAATGAAGCGATTTCCTTTTTGGTCGCCTGTGAATCACAGGAAGAGATCGATTACTACTGGAGCAGGCTCTCGGCAGTACCGGAAGCGGAGCAATGCGGCTGGCTCAAGGACAGGTACGGGTTATCCTGGCAAATTTCCCCCGTCGCATTGAACGAGATGCTCAATACCGGCACGCCCGGGCAGATCGATCGGGTGACGCAGGCATTCCTTCCCATGAAGAAGTTTGAGATAAAGAAGCTGTTTGAGGCATTCGAGAAAGGATGATGCCAATCCGAGAGCATGTATCCATCTTTGGGAAATGGAACCATTTCGGCAGGCGCAGAACGGCAGCCCGGATTTCAGCCAGAGTATAATAATTTTCATGGCGCTTTTGGCGCTGATGACGGACGGAGCAGGGCGGGATATTGCAGAAATATCCCCTTCTCCTGCTTCCCCGGATGATCGTGCGGATTAAAAGAAAAAGAGCCACAGATCGGATTTGAACCGATGACCGGTCGATTACGAATCGACTGCTCTACCAGCTGAGCTACTGTGGCATGCTTGGCGGCGGGGATTATACAGGATGTGCCGGGAACTGGCAAGTTTTTGGCTCTCCATGTTGTCTATGATCTGGCGGCGGGGCGCTAACGTTTCTCAAGCGGTCCCGTTGTACATTTCAAAGGGATTTTTCAAGGGCATTTTATGCTGCGAATCGCGATGATTTCCTATCACACCTGCCCTCTGGCCATCCTGGGGGGCAAGGATACCGGCGGGATGAACGTATATGTGCGCGACCTGACGCGCCAGCTTGGCCGCATGGGCATCCATGTGGACGTGTTCACGCGTTCCCAGGATGAACATGTCCCACACGTGGTTCACGAGCTGGGTTACGGCAACCGGGTCGTGCACGTCCCGGCCGGGCCGGAGGTCCCCCTGAGCAAGCGCGAGATGGTGGAGCATATCCCCGCCTTTGTGGAGGGAATCCGCCAGTTCGCCGCCGAGAAGGGCATCCGGTATGACCTGATCCACAGCCATTACTGGATGTCCGGCCTGGCGGCAGAGGCGCTTTCCGATTCCTGGGGCGGAATTCCCATCGTGCAGATGTTCCACACCCTGGGCGAAATGAAGAACCGTGTAGCGCGTTCGGACGAAGAACGTGAAGATCCGCTCCGGATCCAAGCCGAAAAGCGCATCCTCGCACGGGTGGACCGGGTCATTGTCTCCACCCCGGCGGAGGAGACCCAACTGCGCTTTCTTTATCTGGCAGATAACCGCAAGATGGTGACCATTCCTCCGGGTGTGGATGTGAGCCACTTCTATCCCATCCCGGCCGATGAAGCCAAGGCTTTTATCGGCATCAAGCCCGAGCACCGGCTGGTCCTGTACGTGGGCCGGATTGAACCGCTTAAAGGCGTGGACACCCTTTTGCGGGCCATGTCCTGCCTGAAGATCCGCAACTTGAACCGTCCGGTCCACCTTGCCATCATCGGGGGGGAGCCCGGAGCCGATCCACGCGAAATGAGCGCCGAGATGGCGCGGCTCCAGAAGCTTTCGGATGAATTGTGCATGGGAGGAACGGTGGTCTTCCTGGGCAAACGCGGGCAGGATACGCTCCCCTATTATTATTCGGCCGCTGAGGTGCTGGTCATGCCCTCCCTGTACGAGTCGTTTGGGATGGTGGCGCTGGAAGCCATGGCCTGCGGGACGCCAGTGATCGCCTCACATGTGGGCGGCCTGGCCTATCTCGTGCAGGATGGAAAGACCGGGTACACCATCCCCGATAATGAGCCGGATATCTTGTGTGAAAAATTGAGCGCCCTGCTCAGCGATCCCGACCTGCACCGTCAGATGGGACTCTGTGCGGCCGCCTATGCGCTGGACTATTCCTGGGATAAGATCGCCGCGCAGATCGTAGAAGTGTACGAGAGACTGTTGGAAGGGCGCAGGGAACAGGCGGGTCAGGTTTGACCGGCGAGGCTCCAGGCCTCTGCGATGAATGCCTGTATCTCTTCGTCCAGGTCCACTGCGGAATGCAACTCCAGATGGTGCATAAAGCGGCCAGGATAGGGTTCAACAACCTGCTTCCAGCGAGGCGATGGGTCCCGCCGGCGCAGTGAGAGACTCAGCACCAGTGCGGCTCCCCTGCCTTTGAGATATTTTCGTGGCATCCAGACCCACGCAAACCCCCTTTTTCTGCTGAATGCGATCTGGCTCCGGGTAATCCGCATCTCTATGGGGCCCGTCGCTTGGATCGCCGAGCGGACGGCCTCGAAGATCGCCCTGGCCTCGGTTTGGCCTTCGAAGAAGGACTCGAGCCCCAGCGCGGCCTATTCTTTCATGCGGACGTAGAAAAGAACCGAGCCGTCGATCTC
>CAZSPX010000228.1:0-5528 GCA_964608885.1 uncultured Anaerolineaceae bacterium
TGGAGGCGGGCATCCGCTCGCTGCAGAACGGCGAGACGCATTACACCTCCAACGCCGGAAAGCTCGAGCTGCGGCAGGGCATTGCCGAGAACATCCACAGCCGCTACGGGGTAAGCTATGACCCCGCCAGGGAGATCATCGCCACCGTGGGCGTCTCGGAGGCTCTGTACCTGGCCTTTACTGCCATCCTGGACCCCGGAGATGAGGTCATCATCCCCACGCCCTGCTTCGTCTCCTACCAGGCTGAGGTGATCATGGCTGGAGGCGTTCCGGTGGAAGTCCCGGCGCGGTTGGAGAACCAGTTCATGGTGGACCCGGCGGATATCCGCAAGGCGATCACCCCGAACACGAAGTGCATCTTTATCGGTTACCCATCCAACCCGACAGGCGCGGTGGCCTCGCGCCAGGTGCTGATGGAGATCGCGGAGATCGCGGAGGAATACAACCTGCTGGTGGTCTCGGACGAGATCTACGACCGGCTGGTGTACGACTTCGAGCATGTGTGCTTCCCCTCCCTGGGCGAGAGCCTGAAAGCCCGGACCCTGCTGCTGGGCGGGTTCTCCAAGGACTACGCCATGACCGGCTGGCGCATCGGGTATGCCTGCGGACCGGCGGACCTGATCCAGGGGCTGGTGCGCATCCACCAGTACACGATCATGTCCGCGCCGACCACGGCGCAGGATGCCGCCCTCGAGGCGCTGCGCAGCGGGAATCCCTACGTGGAGGAGATGCTGGCCGAGTACAACCGGCGCCGCAAGCTGCTGGTAGGCGGGCTGAACCGGCTGGGACTCTCCACCTTCGAGCCGCGCGGCGCGTTCTACGCCTTCCCGAACATTACCGCCTCCGGGATGGATGATGAGACCTTCGCGGAAACACTGCTGCGCGAGGAAGGCGTGGCCGTGGTGCCGGGGAACGCCTTCGGTCCCGGCGGGGATGGATTCGTAAGGGCCTGCTATGCCACTTCTTATGAGAAGATCGAGGAGGCACTCAGGCGCATGGAGCGCTTCATGAGCCGTCACGGCTAAAACCCCATCTGCATCTCACGCGGGCCGGCTTGCGCCGGCCCGCGTTTTTTTGTTCGGCGGGCGCGATGCTATAATTTCACGCGTCCAAACCCCAGAAGAACCGGAGAGACCTTGAACACTGCCACTTTCCTTGAAACCGAACTCGACCAGACCGTGGAGGCAGTCCTGCGGGGCTGGCAGATCCCCGGCATGGCCGTCACCGTTGTGAAGGATGACCAGGTGCTGCTGGCAAAGGGCTACGGCCTGCGCGAGACCAGCAAGCCCGAACGCGTGGACGAGCATACGCTTTTCGCCATCGCCTCCAACACCAAGGCCTATACCGCCACGGCCGTGGGGCTGCTGGTGCAGGAGGGCCTATTGGGGTGGGACGACCCGGTGACAAAATACCTGCCGTCCTTCCGACTGTACGACGCGCGGGCCACGGAAATGCTGTCCGTTCGGGACCTGCTCTGTCACCGCGCCGGCCTGGGGACATATGCCGGGGACCTGCTGCAAATGAGCAATTATCCAGTGGAGGAAGTGATGGAGCGGGTGCGATACATCGAGCCGGCCTACCCCTTCCGGGCAGGGTACGGGTACTGCAACCTGCTGTTCATTGCCGCAGGGAGGGTGATCGAGACGGTGAGCGGCATGAGCTGGGACGACTTCATCCGCGAGCGGCTGTTCAAGCCGCTGGGCTTTGTGGAAAGCGTGACCGCGCCGAGGTTTTTCGGGGAGCGGACCAATATCGCCGCGCCGCACGAGGAGATCGACGGGAAGGTGCAGAGAGTGAGCTACCGGGAGGATGCGGGGTTTGGAGCCGCCGGATCGATCTGCGCTTCGGTGACGGACGCCGCAAAGTGGCTGAGGCTGCAACTCGGCGGCGGGGTATTGGAGGGCAGGCAGATCGTGGAGACGGACATCCTGGAGGAGACCCACACCGCGCACACGCTCATCCCGATGCTGCCCGAGGAACGGCGCTTGTTCCCCACGCGTCACTTCACAGCCTACGGGCTGGGCTGGTTCATGAACGACCACCACGGGCGCAAGGTGATCCGCCACACGGGCGGGCTGGACGGGATGCTCTCCAGCACCGTGCTGGTGCCGGAGGAGGGCATCGGGATCATGGTGCTGACCAACAAGCTTCCAAACACCGGCTATGTGGCGCTGCCCTACACCATCCTCGACAGGCTGCTGGGGATCGAGGGCCGCGACTGGTTCCAGGCATACCGCGAGTTCGAGGGCGAGACGCGCCGGAAGCTGGAGGAGGAGAAGGAGAAGGTGGCAGCCGCGCGCACCCCCGGGACGCGACCCGGCCTGCCGCTGGAAGCGTTCGCAGGGGAGTACGATGCGCCGATCATCGGGGGAGCTACTGTGCGGGTCGAAGGCGGGACGCTGCACATCCAACTGCATGCGCATCCAGGCCTCTCCGGGATCCTCAGCCACTGGCACTATGACAGCTTTATGTGCAAATGGGACGACCCGATCCTGGGGGAAAGCCTGATGCCGTTCACCGGCGACGGGCAGGGGCATATCACGGGATTCAAGACCAGGATCCGGGAGGATTGGATCGATTCGGCAGAACACGTTTTCAAACGGATATAACCCACGAGGCGTGCCACCATGAGCATGAAAAACAGCGAAGAGCAGGACACCCTTGGGCTGGAGCGCATCGTGTTCTTCAGCGATGCGGTCATGGCCATTGCCATCACGCTGCTGGCCATTGATCTAAAAGTCCCGGAGATCGACCCCAATCTGGCGCTCACCGAACTGCCGCGCCAGCTGAAGGAGCTGAGCCCCAGCCTGATGACCTTCTTCATCAGCTTCGTGGTCATCGGCATCTACTGGATCTCGCACCACCGCTACTTCGGGCTGATCAAGCGCTACGACACGCGCCTGATGCTGCTCAACCTGGTCTTCCTTTTCTTCATCGCCTGCATGCCGTTCATGGCGAACCTGCTGGGCCGCTTTGTCTTTGTGCCCACGGCTCTGATCGCATACACACTGGCCGTGGCGGCCCTGGGGATCGCCATGGCCCTGATCTGGAGCTATGCCTCGCACAGGCACCGCCTGATCGCGGCGGACGTTCACCCCGATGAGATCCGCAAAATCAGCGTGCGACTGTACAGCGCGCCGGTTATGTTCCTGCTGGCGGTGCCGTTCGCCAAGGCAGGCAGCTGGGCAGTGATCACCATCTGGTGGCTTTCCCCGCTGGCAGTGCTGCTGGCGATCCGCCTGACGGACCGCATGTTCGGGAACAGAGCCGGCGCTGCATCCAGAAAGCCCAGATCCCCCAGACATCCACGCCAATAAAGCCGGGCAAGAGGCAGGTGAGATACACCCGGCAGGGGTCTATTCTGCTATCACAAGATGGAAGATCAATAGATCATTCGCGGTTGATAATTGCTGAACGCTCCCCGCCTGAGACACTGCCAGCCCGGCCATGCGGGAGAAGCGGGGAATGGAATCGGTGACAAGCCAGACCTCGTGCAGCCGCAGGCGCTCCCGGATCGAGGTCATGACCTCATCGAAGGTGACGGCTGCCTCCAGCTCGCGGTTGAAGCGATCGACCCGGGTCAGCTCGTTGGGCTGCCATTCCAGGCCGTAGGGGGTGTTCACCACCTCGCGCTGCAGCAAGCGGGGCGCCCATTCCAGCAGGGCGTCATTTCCCACAACGATCACGTCCGCATCCGGCGGGATGAGCCCGGCATATTTCTCAAGCGCGGCCACCTGTGCAGGCTCCAGCGCCCACTGACGGTCATTGACCAGGCTCACGACCGCGTGCACCGCGCCGTAGACCGCCGCCACGAGAAAAACCGCCGCCAACAGCGGACCGATCCAACTGCGGCGCGCGGCGGAAAGTTCCTTCATCTTACTGTAAAGATCCTCGATCAACAGGAACAGCCCTCTGCCCGCCAGTAAAGCCGCCAGCATGGCGCTCAGCCATATGCCCTCCCTCGGCAGCAGGGAGAAGAGCATGAACAGGACGGGAAGATAGAAGGCGGGGCCAGTGAGGCAGGAGAGCATTCCCAGGAAGGTGAGGGCGCTCCAGAGAAAGGAATTGTTGCGCGGGCTGGAGAAGTCGAGCGCCAGCACGCGGTCCAGGGCACCCTGGAAGAACGAGAGTTTTTGCCCCGTATCGAACTGGTGGAACAGCGCGCCGGAGAAGATGCCAAGACCGTGATGGCCGATCACTGTGAGCCAATAGGGCGCCGAGACAAGCAGTCCGATCAAGGCGATGGCGAGCGGCAGGGCCAGCGGCTTAAGGCTGCGCTGTCGCACAGCCTGCACCCCCAGCCCTATCGCCAGGACCAGGGATAGCACGGGCGCGGCCACGGCGCTGCCGGGACTGGCCAGGATATTGATTCCCAGCAGGAGGCCGGCCGCCAGGGTCGCGGCCCAGCCGGGGCGCTTCCAGGCCCGGACCAGGAAAGCCGCGTACCAGATGAGGGCCACCTCACCGAAGGCCTCCGGGAGGCCGGCGGCTTCGATCTGATCCAGAAAGGTGTTGGGGATGAAGGCAAAGGCCGCCAGCATGCACCAGGTCTCGAGCCGGCCCGCGCCGAACTGCCTGAGCAGGTAATAGAAAGAGGGCACGCTCAGGGCCGCGACCAGTGGAGGCAGCAGGTTGACCGTGAGAAACGCGGGGGGGTGGAACAGGTTAATGAGCAGGGCCTGCACATAGAATGAAAGGGGCGGATACGCAAAGGGCAGCCCGTTTTGAGAGTAATAGGGGATGGTGACCGGCAGGGCAAACCCATTTTTAATGATCTGGTCCGAGAATTCAAGGAACAGTCCCCCCAGACGGAATGGAACATTGAGGTCAATGAAGAACAGATGCCCCAGGCGCAGCGCGAGGCCGGCAAGGATCGTCAAGACCACGGCGAGGCGGTACAGGCCGGGGGCAGCATCACTGCAGAGGGCATTTTTGCCATTGGACATATGGGTATCAGGTAGAGGCGGGAGGCCTAGTCTTCATCCTCATGGACCTGGCGGCGTCCCTCGGCCAGAATCCCATCAATGTCCATGTTGCGGCGCGAGCGCTCTGCGGGGTGATAGTGGACATGCACACGCCGCAGGTTGGGGACCGACTCATAGAGCAGCGCCTCCACCTTGCTGGCGATCGAATCGCCCATGCGGACACTGAGGCTGCCGTCAATGCCGATGGTCAGGTTGATGACCAGGTTCGGACCGAAACGGTGGGCCTGCAATTCCTCAAGCTGCTGCACACCGGGCACGCGCTTCAACAGATCGGAAACCTGCATGGCCAGCTCGCGGCTGGGGACGGCATCCATCAGGTCCACGGAGGACTCGCGCAGGATGAAGATGCCCGTCCGCAGGATGAGCAGGGCCACCATAGCGCCTGCCAGCGGGTCCACCCAGGGGAGGCCGCGCTGCCCGAGGAAGATGCCCATCGAGGCCGCGCCGGCAGAGAAGATGTCGTTGCGGTGGTCGAAGGCCAGCGCATCCACCACCGGGTTGCGGGTCTCGCGGCCTATGGTGCGGACATAGAAGAAGAGAAAG
>CAZSPX010000229.1:0-5505 GCA_964608885.1 uncultured Anaerolineaceae bacterium
GCCGCGTAGGCGTGCGCGCCCGCTTCGATGGCGCGCCAGTCGTTGCCGGTGGCGACCACCACCGCATCCACGCCGTTCATAATGCCCTTGTTGTGGGTCGCGGCGCGGTAGGGATCGGAGGCCGCGAAGGCCCAGGCCTCGATGATCCCGTCCCTTACGTGTTCGCCTGAAAAGCCCTCGAAGGCGAGTTCGGCGACCGGGATCGTGCAATCGGCGCGTGCCAGCCGCCGGTCGGCGAGGTTGGAGAGGATGCGCAGATGCACCCTGCCGCCGGTGAGGCCCGCCACACGCGGGGCCAGCCGCTCGCAGGCCGTGTTGACCGCGTTGGCGCCCATGGCATCGCGCACATCGTAGATCAGGTGGAGGACGAGGAAACCGCCGATGGGGGAGTCCTGGATGACCCGCACCTCCAGGTCACGTGCGCCGCCGCCAAACTTCTTCAGCACCGGGTCGACGCCGTCCGCCTCCTCCAGCAGGGAGGCCTTGTGGTCCAGCAGCTTCTGCCGGGCGGCTTCCAGGTCCGCCAGTTCAAGTACCTGCATCTGCCCGATCATCAGCGGCTCATCCGCCCGGGCCTGAAAGCCTCCCCCCGCCCGGGCCAGCCGGGCCATGAAGGAGGCCCCCGCCACGACGGAGGGCTCCTCAATGACCATCGGCACCAGCACATCCCGCCCGTTGACCTGGAAGTTGAGCCCGATCCCCAGCGGGAGGCTGTGCAGGCCGAGCACGTTCTCGACCATCGGATCGGCCGTTTCGGGCGTCAGCCCCCCGGCGATCCAGGCCGAAAGCTCCTGCGGGTCCAGCCCTGCGGCTTCAGCCGCCTTCCGGCGTCTTTCCTCGAGCGAAAGCTTGAAAAAACCCTTGATTCTTGAGTTCGTCATCGAATTTCCCTGTCCTTCCCATTCTATCGGGGAGGCCCTCCAAAACCTATCAGGCCTGCCACATCGTACCGCATACTCTATCTGCGATTACGGGAAATACATTAATAGATCTTATCTGGAGGGTAAGATAAATTGAGATAAGCGGTAATCTTGGATATAATACCCCCCAGGAGGTGTCTTTGTTATGCTCCTGACGCGGGAACAACTTCAGGAACGTCTTATCGCGCTGCATCGGGCCAGCCTGGAGCTGGTCAAGGACGTATCCCTGGAGACATTGTTGGAGCGGATCGCCTCGACGGCCTGCGAGCAGGCCGGCGCGCGCTATGCCGCCCTGGGGGTATTAAATGAAGACGGCACGCTGAAGCGCTTCATCTCGGTGGGCATGACCCCGGAAGAGGTCAAGCGCATGGCGCATCCGCCCGTGGGGAAGGGGCTGATCGGCGAGCTGATGAACACCGAGACGCCGCTGCGCGTCCCGGTGATCCAGAAGCATCCCCGCTCGGTGGGCTTCCCCGCGCACCACCCGCACATGGTCTCATTCCTGGGGGTCCCCATCCGGGCCGGCGACCGCCAGCTCGGGCAGATCTACCTGACCGACAAGATCGACGCCTCCGAGTTCACCGCGGATGACGAGCGCATCATCCAGATGCTAGCGGCCTATGCTACAGCGGCCATCCAGAACGCCCGCCTGTATGAGGAGATGCGCGAACACGATGCCGCGGTCACCCGCCGCAACGAAGACCTGGCGCTCATCAACGACATCGCCTCCACCCTCACCGCCTCCCTGCAGCTGGACGAGATCCTCAACAAGACCCTGGCCCTGGTCATGAACTATATGCACGTGGAGGCCGGGGAGATCTTCCTGCTGGAAGAGGACAAACAGACCCTGCGCATGGTGCTGCACCGCGGCCAGGCTGCCGAGGCGTTCTGGAACAGGAACCTGTTCCGGATGGGTGAGGGCTACGTGGGCAGGGCCGCTGAGAGAGGGGTCCCGCTCATCAGCTCTGACCTCGGCAATGATCCGGCCTTTATGCGCGCCGAGGTGGTCAAGGCGGGCTTCCGCCAGCTGGTCTGCATCCCCCTGCGGGCCGGCGAGAGCGTCATGGGCGTCCTGAATATCTTCAGCATCAACACCCGCCAGTTCGAGGAGCGCAGCCTGCAGCTCCTGACGGCGGTCTGCAACTGGGCCGGCCTGGCCATCGAGAATGCCCGCCTCCACGCCCATGCCCGCCGCCTGGCGGTGCTGGAGGAGCGCGACCGCATCGGGATGGACCTGCATGACGGCATCATCCAGTCCATCTACGGTGTGGGGCTGGCGCTGGAGGGCATCTATCACGGCATCGAGGAGGACCCGGCAGGCGCCAAGCAGCGCATCCACAACGCCATTGACGGCCTGAACCAGGCCATCCGGGATATTCGCGCCTACATCCTGGACCTGCGGCCCCGCCAGCTTGGGAATGACGGGCTCCTGGCGGGCATCCGCCGCCTGGTGACCGAATACCGCGCCAATACCTTCTCGGAGGTCGATTTTGTGGCCCCGCGTTCCGATCTGAAGGAGCTGCCCCATTCCCATTCCCTGGCGCTCTTCCACATTTGCCAGGAGGCGCTGGCCAACACGGCCAAGCATTCCGGCGCAAAAAAGGTGAATGTCTCGGTGTGGGTCACCAGCGACCGGGTGCTGCTGGAAGTGCGCGATAACGGGCGCGGCTTCCACATGGAAAAGATGGCCACCACCATCGGCCACGGCCTCTCCAACATGCAGACGCGGGCCCGCGCGGTGGGCGGCGAGGTCGATATCGTCTCGGCTCCTGACGAGGGAACGACCATCCTGGCATGGGTGCCGCGTGGCCTCAAGCCCTGAATCGCCGGAGACTTTGGTTTTTTCAATTTTGAGTCGCTGGAATCAGAGGCTCGCCCCGGCCGGTTTTTGAAGGGATTGTTTCAGGAGTTTTTAAGCCATATACGGAGATTTGGGGCAGACCGGGAGGCGCGACCCCATATATGGGGGGACAAAACAGCCCTCCACTTGCCTTTGGCTGAAACACCTGTTCGATTGTCCGGTGATCTTTTGGGCGGCCAGCGCGCGATCCTTTAACGTTGGAGAACCTTAATGAAATACAATTTTTAAAAATATCGTAGGTTAGACGTGCAGCTTCGCGGGCCGGATTTCTGCTAGAATGGGGTCACGCTGAAATTCGGATGCAGGCCCTGCTGATAGCATCCCAACCCCGCAAAAACATTTATCCATAAAGGCACATATACCACTAAGCCGCAGAAAGCTGGCGGGTTGGTATCATCTTCGCCCAACCCCGGCTCAGGGAGTGAGATCATGAACGCAGAAATGGCATGGCAGTCTGTGCTCGGCCAACTTCAGATGGAGATGCCCCGCGCCTCCTTTGATACGTGGGTCCGCGATACCCGCCCGCTCTCCTATGAGCGCGGCGTGCTGACCGTGGGGGTCCGCAACGCGTACGCACGCGATTGGCTCGAGAGCCGCCTTGCCAGCACCGTCAGCCGCCTGCTGATCGGCATCCTCAACTCCAACGTGGCCGTGGATTTCATTGTCTCGCAGGCCAACGAGGAGGGCGCCGCCCACCCCTCCCAGCCTTCCGAACCGGAGTCCGAGGCCGTTTCCGCCGATCCAGAAAGTCTCCAGGGCGGCGCACGCCTGCGCAACACCACCCTCAACCCGCGCTATACCTTCGAGTCCTTCGTGGTGGGCTCGGGCAACCGCCTGGCGCACGCCGCCTGCCAGGCCGTGGCCGAAAAGCCTGCCCGCGCCTATAACCCGCTTTTCCTGTACGGAGGCGTGGGCCTGGGCAAGACCCATCTCCTGCATGCCATCGGCAACGCCTGCCATGACCGCGGCCTGAACGTCCTGTACGTGTCGTCGGAAGAGTTCACCAACGACATGATCAACGCCATCCGCACCCACACCACGCAGGCCTTCCGCGACAAGTACCGCTCCTCCGACGTGCTCCTGATCGACGACATCCAGTTCATCGCCGGCAAGGAAGGCACGCAGGAGGAGTTCTTCCACACCTTCAACACCCTGCACGGGCAGGACAAGCAGATCATCGTCTCCTCGGACCGTTCTCCCAAGTCCCTCGTGACGCTGGAGGAGCGCCTGCGCTCGCGCTTCGAGTGGGGGCTCACCGCCGACATCCAGCCCCCCGACCTGGAAACCCGCCTCGCCATCCTGCGCTCCAAGGCCGACCGCACCGGGCGCATCATTTCGGATGACATCCTCGATACCATCGCCCGCCGGGTCCATTCCAACATCCGCGAGCTGGAAGGCGCCCTCAACCGCATCCTCGCCTTTGCCGATCTGAGCGGCTCGGCCCTGACCCCCTCGCTGGTGGATATTGCCCTTGCCGACCTGCTGCCCCAGCGCGGCGATATTGCCCCCGAGCGGATCATCGAGCTGGTCGCCAGGGAATGGCAGGTCACCACCCAGGAGCTCCTCGGGCGTGACCGCTCCCAGAAGATCGCCCAGCCGCGCCAGGTGGCCATGTACCTGCTGCGCAAGCGTACGGATTGCTCCCTGCCGCAGATCGGTGAGATCCTGGGCGGCCGCGACCATTCCACCGTCATGTACGCCATCGAGAAGATCAGCAACGAGATCGAGACCAAGTCCGACCTGCGCCGGCGGGTAGGCAACATCGAACAGCAGTTGTACAACGGCACTTCTCTGGCCTGATTCTTCCGCACTTTGCGGTAAGGCGATGCCGGTCACAACGGGAGACCGGCATCGCCGTTTTAATGCCTGGGTGCGCGGACCCGGGTCCCTGCGGGGATGCAACACGTGAGGCGCCCGGGACCCGGAATGGGCTTGTCGTTCCTCGCCATGACAGATCGTCCCCCGATTTTTCTGTGATATAATCCGTCCGCTTTCCCCAGGGAAGGCCATTCTGCCCGGGCGGGCAATATACGCCCAACTTCACACGCCTGAGGACCTTCCAGCGCGTGCTGCGGACCGAACGGACGCAGTCGCTGGCGGGGTGGATCCAGGCGGAGGCCAAACGCAAGGAGGTTCTCCCATGGCCATTATTTCCATGAAGGCCCTGCTTGAGTCCGGCGTCCATTTCGGACACCGCACCAACAAGTGGGACCCCCGTATGAAGCCGTACATCTTCACGGAGCGCAACGGCATTCATATCATTGACCTGCAGCAGACCGTCAAGCTTCTCACCCAGGCCTACAATACCGTGCGCGATGTCGCCGCCAGCGGCGGGACGGTGCTCTTCGTGGGCACCAAGCGCCAGGCGCAGGAGACCATCGTCGAGGAAGCGAACCGCTGCGCCATGCCCTATGTCACCGAGCGCTGGCTGGGCGGCATGCTCACCAACTGGTCCACCATGTACCAGCGCATCCAGGAGCTGGACCGCCTGGAGCAGCTCCGCGACAGCGGCGAGATCAACCGCCTGACCAAGAAGGAAGGCCTGCTGATCCAGCGCGAGATCGAGCGCCTGCACACCCGCCTCTCGGGCGTCCGCAGCATGAAGCGCCTGCCCAACCTGCTCTTCATCGTGGATGTCTGCCGCGAAGACGCCGCTGTCCACGAAGCCAACCTGCTCAACATCCCGATCGTGGCGATGGTCGACACAAACTGCAACCCGCAGGG
>CAZSPX010000230.1:0-5479 GCA_964608885.1 uncultured Anaerolineaceae bacterium
GGCAGGGCCAGGTTGTGATAAGAGATCTGGTCAAAGATTCCCGGCAGATCGACAACGGTATTCCCCATCGCCAATGCCATTGCCACCCGGAGAAAAACGGCGATAAGGATGATCGTGCGGAGCGGCCGCCCCAGGATCGCTTCCCTCAGGGCGAGAGCCGGGTTCCGTGTTTGGATGGCCGCGCTATTCATAGATCGGCCTCATTGCAGAGAGGACCACCTGCCAGTCATATCGGGTTTCGGCCAGGTGCCTTCCATTCTTCGCCAGCCGCTCCTCCTCCGATCCGTTCTCCAGCAGGCCGCAGACCTTGCGCGCGAAGTCCGGCGGTTCATCCGCCACCAGCACATCCATATCGCACACCGCCTCGATCCCCTCCAAACCGATCGATGTGGTGACCACCGGCATTCCATAAGCGAAGGCTTCCAGGATCCGCACCCGCATTCCCCCTCCCGCGCGGACCGGCACCACGATCACGGCACTGTCTTCGAAGTACGGGGCCAGTTCGGGAACATACCCGGTGACCTTGATCGTTCCCGGATGCTTTTGTTCCTGCTCCAGGAAATCCTTCGGCGGGTTCTTCCCGATAATGGTGAGGGTTGCATCCGGGATTTGTTGGCGGATCAGGGGGAAGACCTCGTTCATGAACCAGCGGATCCCGTCTGCATTGGGCGGATAATGAAGGGTCCCGAGGGTCACGATGTTCCGTGAGCCGGGTTTGCGGCGGATGGGCTGCAGCTGCTGTGTATCCACGGCAATGGGGATCACGCTGATGGGAGCCGCCCCCCTCCCATTGCTGCCTCCCGAATACTTGAGGGCCTCCTCCAGGTACACTTTATCGACCTCGGTGACCGCCAGGACATGGTCCACACTCGCCAGCAGCCGGCCCTCGTAGCGCTTGACGCGTTTTGCCTCCATCGCCGCAAACGGCCGGAGGATCGAAGGGACGTTTTTCTGCATCCGCTCAACGATGGTCCATACCGCATTATGGGCGTCAAAGATCACCCGAGGCTTCTTCCCCCGGCTGGCCGCCGCCCCGCGCAGCGCAAATTGAACCATCGTGAGCTGGTCCGCGTGGATGAAATCAAAGGCGTTTTCCTGGACCAGCCGGTCCACCAGCGACTGCATCGCCGGAAGATTATCCCGTTCGATCAGGAAGGAGCGGTCCCGGGCCAGGCTTACCAGGGCATACCTGAGATCCGCGATCCGGGAGCGGTGCATGGGCACAACGTGGACGGCTTTACACAGCTTCTCCAGCGCGGCGATATGCTCGCGCTCCTCCGGTCGCACGAACGTGACCAGGGTCACGGAATGTCCCTGCCCCACCAGGGCCCTTAAGACGTGATAGGTCTTTACCTTCGGACCGGCGTCCGGAGGGAAAGGAACGATCTGGGTAAGAAATAAGATATCCATGATGTTCAGGCGGCTCCCCCGTCTACTTAAGGTTCAGACACAATCCCATGACGTCCAGGTTCGAGCGGAGTTCTTTCCTTGCCTGGGCATTCCTGGAGGGAACCAGAAATCCCACCAGCCAGACCAGCAGCTTCAGGGTGCTCATCACGAAGAAAAGGATGCGCAGGAGCAGGGTGCTGAAAAAACCGTAATTCTTCCGATAGAAAAGCATTTTCCCGCGATACACCATCTTGCGTCGCTTCCACCTGTCCATGCTCCGCCCGCCAAAATGGATGATGGCCGACTCCGGCAGGTAATAGACCTTCCACCCGGCTTTGTTCAGGCGGTACTGCAGGTCGGCTTCATCCCCGTAAATGAAGTAGTTCTCGTCCAGCAGCCCCACCTTGTTCAGCGCGCTGCGCCGGAGCAGCAGGCAGGCGGAGCTCAGCCACCCCGTTGCCTTGACCTCGTTCGATGCCCCGTGGGAGGGATACCCCGGCCACAGCAGCTCCCCGATATGGGTCGCGATCAGGAATTCCTCAAGCAGCGTCGAGAATGGCGCATATCCGGATTGAAAGCTGCCGTCCGGGTTCAGCAGCTTGCCCGCCGCCGCCCCGGCTTCGGGATGCGCCTCCAGGAATTCCACCAGCAGGTCCAGGGCGCGGCCGTTCACCAGCGTATCGTTGTTCAGCAGCAGGATGTACCGGCCCTCGCTGGCCTCGATACCCTGGTTGCTGGCTTTTCCCAGCCCCACATTGCCTGCATTCTGGATCAGCCTGACCTCTGGATATTTCTCCGCCAGCATTTCCTGGCTGCCGTCCTTCGAGCCATTGTCCACCACGATCACATCAAAGGAGCTCTTCAGGCCCGCTTCGTAAAGCGACTTCAGGCAGGGATCGAGATAGGCCTTATTGTTCCAGCACACCAGCACGATGGACATGTCCACCACATCGGCCTTGCTCTCCCTGGGGATCTCCACACGGTCCAGAGTTGCCTCCATCCCTATTCCTCCCTGTACTTCTTATCCAAGTCCGCGATCTCTTCGTAGGTTCCGAGATCGATGTAGGTCCCATCCTTAAGATGCACGCCTCTGAACTTCATCCCGCCTGCGATCGCATCGTTCATGATCCGGGCAAAATCCGAAGCGCCCTCCTCGCCCACGCGCTGGTGCAGGTACTCGGTGAAGGCCGGGCGCCAGACGATGCATCCCCACATCTCGGTCAAGGAGGTGTCCCTGGGCTTGTCGTCGATCTCCAGCACCCTGTTCTCCCCGTCCATCCGCACCATGCCGAACTTCTCGGGACGGTCAGTGGTGAACATGCCGAAGAGAACATCATCTTCGGGGCGAGCCGCCGCATGCACCCGTTTGAACACATCCTTGGGCTGCATCAGTGTATCCGCCATCCCAAAGAAGACCGTCTTCCCCTTGACCAGGTGATAGGCCGAATCCAGCGCATGCGCAAGGCCGGGGGAGGTGGATTTGGTCTTGCCCTCCACGACTTCCTGCACTACATAACTGATGTCGCAGCCGAATCGCTGCCCGCTTCCGAAGAATCCCATCAGCTGGTGCTTGGTCTCATTGACCACGAAAACGATGTGCTTTAGCCCTGCATAGACCAGGTTATCCACCACGAACTGGGATATGGGTTTGTAGTGGTTGTTCCGGATGACCGGGTATAGTTCTTTTGGGTAGGGCAGCGCCAGGCGCACTCCCTTGCCAGCCGCGGGGATCAGGCCGATCAATTCCTCCATATACCCTCCCTTTCAGATCCGTTTCGGTGATGGTCCATTGTTCTCCTCCGAAATGACCTGTACCCCCCCTTTTGGTTTTGCGACGTACATCTGCTCGATGCTCACCAGCCCGCCAAGGAACAGCCAGAGCAGCACGCTTCCCCGCACGCCGTCCAGGCCGATGTTATAGGCGAACGGCAGCAGCCAGTCCACCAGGAAGGCCGCCATGATGGCGCCGAAAACGCCTGCAAACATGCCGTGAGCGTAGGCCTTGGCAAAACCCTCCGGCAGGTCGTTCCCCATTCTCCATGCCAGCCGGCCTGCTTCGTAAAGCAGCCAGAAGAAGCACAGCAGCCCCAGGATCCCGGTCTGGGCGATGATATCCACGAACTGGCTGTGCGAATTGAACCGGATGGCATATCCTCGGATGGGGAACAGCGTGGCATACCAGTAATAGTTGGCAAAACCCATTCCGATAATCGGGCTCACCTGGCTGATCTGCAGCACGATGATCCACGCATCCAGGCGCGTCCCCCAACTGTAGAGGTCTGTGGAGATCAGGTCCTTTGAGAGGTAAACGGCGATCGCCACCCCGAACGGTATGGCCAGCGGTATGAGACGCTTGAAGCGTAGGGCGACCAGGACCGCCGCTGCGACCGCCGCAGGCACCCAGCCCGATTTCCAATCCCCCTGCTTGTTTAATGCAACAAAGAACGCCGCCCCAACCAGCAGGATCAGCAGGACTCGGAACCGCGGCTTCAGATGGTTGTTGAAGATGGCCTGGCTGAGGGGCAGGCAGATCAGCAGCATCCAGAAGACGCTGTTGGCATACACGCCGTGCTGGTAGATGCGGTCAACGATGGAAAGATTGATCGTGCGCCCCAGGACATAAGTATATCCCAGGCCGAGAAAGACCCAGAAGATCGCTTTGAGCCAGCGGATATCCGAGATCAGGTTCGCCGTCATGATCATGGATGCCAGCAGGAAGAAGTAGATCGCGAATCCGCCGATCTGGGCTTCCAGTGGAGCCTGGTTGGCAAACACGAACCAGGGGATCTGCCCCAGGGCGAATGCCAGGATGCAGATGATCATGAAGAACGCGGCGGGCCGCAGTGCCCTCGACCGGACGAACCGGAATTCCCGCTTGACCACGAACATATCCATCAGCCATAACGCCAGCATCAGCACAACGGACAGGATCGAAGCATTCAGGCCGCCGGGCCCTTTGAAGGGGACGAACATGCCAGCCGCAATGATGAGGATTATCCCCAGGGGAGGCGTATGCAGGAGTGTCAGCAGCCCTCCGAGGCCCACCAGGGCCGCCAACAGCAGGATATGGATCTTCGTCGTCCCCCAGTACGCCGCCGAGATGCTCATTAATATGACCGCGGTAATGACCGCGACCTGGAGCCAGTTCCGGTTGGGGGCAAGGGTCTGGGGGATCGAGTTGGGTTTGCGTTGAGAGTTCATGTTAAGGTTGGGGATAAATCAGCGGGCAGCCTGTGTTTTCACAAGCGATTCCATGAATTGGATATAGGCCGGCAGCACGCGACTCCAGTCATACTTTTCCTGCACCATGAGCCTTGCCCGGGCGGCCGTGTCACGCCGCAGGCGATCATCGGACAGCAGCTCGAGGACCCTGGCGGAGAACTCGGCCGGGTCATCCGCGATGAAGAGATGCTCTCCCTTCACAGCTTCCAGACCCTCCGCCCCCTTGGAGGTTGCCACCACCGGCGTCCCGGTCGCCATTGCCTCCAGGATCTTCAGTCGGGTGCCGCCTCCCCTCAAGAGAGGGGCAATGGCCACCGCCGAGGATCTGATCATCCCGCCAATGTCATCCACATGCCCGGTCAGGGAAATGTTCTCATTGGAGGGCAGCGGCAGGCCGGCGTGGTCGCCGGTGATCACAAGTTCCGCCTGCGGCTTCTGCTCAAGGATCAGCGGAAAAACCTTTCCCACGAACCAGCACATGGCCTCGTAATTGGCCTGGTATCGGAACGAGCCGGTGAAGATCAGCCGGTTTTGACAGGTCCCCGGGTTCAGTTTCTGGTAGCCTTCCAGGTCAATGCAGTTGGGCACAACCATGAGCCTGTGGGTGTTCGGGAAAAACCTCGCTACCAGCTCCCGTTCCTTCTCGGATACGACTGTGACACCCTGGAAGTGGCTCAGCAGCCCGCTAAGATAACCCCGCAGCTTGAACAGGGTGAGCCCGTGGCGCAGCCTGTTCCGCCAGCCCAAGGCCTGCAGGGAAGTCTCAAACGCCAGCCCCAGCTCAAGCTCCTCGAACAGCGCCGGGACCCCATTGAAGTATGGTTGATAGGCAGCCATCGGAAGCTGTGAGGCGATCACAAGATCATAT
>CAZSPX010000231.1:0-5476 GCA_964608885.1 uncultured Anaerolineaceae bacterium
GCCATCCATCCGTCCCTCATGGGACGGATGTCGCCGATGCCGGCTTGATGCCGGCTCGGCGGATCGCAATGACATTACTTCGGCGGGATGTTCTGGTTGAGGCGGAAGAGGTTATCGGGGTCGTAGCGGGATTTGATGGACCGCAGGCGCTCCCAGGCGCCATGGGGGTAGGCGAGGCGGACCTCTTCCTGGCTGGAGGGACCCAGGAAGTTCACGTAGCGGCCGGGGTCGGCCTGCTGGATGGCAGCAGCAAGGTCACCCACCCAGGCCTCGTGGGCTGGTGCATCTTCAGGGCTGGCATACAGGGTGACAAGCTGCACCATGATGCGGGAGGCCCGGTGGCCAAAGGCGGTGGCCTCGACGGGGACACGGCTCATGGCGCCGCCCAGCACACGGAACTGCGCGGCGGTCATCAGGGCGCCGGTGGAGAGGCGCAGCCCTCCCACGACCACAGCGGCGGTCTGCTCGTCCAGCGAATCCAGGAAGAGGGTGCGCATCGAGATGCAGGGCGGCCCGGCCTCGGTGCCGGCCTCCTCGGGCGGGTAGATCTCGGGATAGCGCATGGGGCGCAGCATGTCGGCGAGGGGCGGGTGGGGATCCACGAGCTCGCGGAAGGGGGCAAAGACCCGGTCTCCGTCTTGAGGGTCGCCGGAGTACATCATCATGGCCATAATGATCAGCTCGCCGTGGGCTTTGGGAGGCAGGAAGGGCATTGGCGGGGCGATCATCACATTGGCGATGGTCGAGACCTCGTCAGGCGCCGCCTGCGCAGCCTGGATGAAGCGGGACAGGCTCCCGGGCGTGGCGGGCAGGACAAGCATCCCGCCGTACACATGCTCCAGGGGCTGCACCCGGAAGAGGAAGCGGGTGGCCACGCCGAAGTTTCCGCCTCCGCCCCGGAGAGCCCAGAACAGGTCGGGGTGTGAATCAGCATCCACCTGGAGGCACTCACCGTCCGCGGTGACGATCTCCGCGGCAAGCAGATGATCGATGGTCAGGCCGAACTTACGGACGAGGTAGCCGATGCCGCCGCCCAGGGTGATGCCGCCGATGCCCACCGAGGCGGTGTCGCCCAGGGGGAGCACCAACCCGTGATCGGCGAGAGCATTCACGATGTCGCCGGCCTTCAGGCCTGTCCCGGCCCAGAGGGTGCGGGCAACGGGGTCGATCTGCATCTCACGCAGGTTGCACAGGTCCAGCAGGATGCCGCCCTCGGTGGTGCTGTGGGAGGCTCCGGAGTGCCCGCCGCTGCGGACGGCCAGCTCGAGGCCGGAGAGGCGCGCCAGGCGGACCCCCTGCTGCACATCCTGGGCGTCGAGGGGCTTCACGATGAGGGCGGGATGGCGGTCAATGCCGCCCTGGTGGGCGCGGCGGGTATCGTCATAGCCGGGCTCCCCCGGCCAGACCAGGGGACCTTTGATCCGGGAAAGAAGCGGCTGAAATTTTGGATCGGACAAGTGGGTGCTGCTTTGCATTAATGGTTCTCCTTCACTTCTAAACGGCCCGTGGAGAGGCGGGCGATGGAGCAGGATTGTAAGGCGGCGCTGCGGGAGGCCATACTATAGAACAGTTGTTCAAGACTGTCAAGAGGGGCATTTGCGGAGGGAATGTACGATCGCCCTACGAACGAGATGGATGGACGGAAAAAAAGAAACCGCCCTTGGGTGGGGCGGTTTCAGAATGAAAATGTACGGCTGAAGCCGTTACTACTTTTTGAGGGTTTCGGCCAGCTTGTCGATGGTCTGGTGGAGGCCGGCAAAAGAGTAGACCATCATCTGCCCGGGGGTCCAATCCTTCTCGGTGATGGTAAGCTCGGTCATATCGGGGCGGATGCGGCGGAAGGTGAGCACGGTGTGGAGCTCCCTGGGGAAGTCGGGCGGCATGCCGAGGGAGGCGGGATCGAGGGGGCTGCCGTCCTTGTCGGACAGGCCCTGGGTGAACTCCAGGCGCTCGAGTGGGACGATCTTCGTGTAGGTCCCGGCGGTGAACGTCTCCATGCCGCCCTGCTCGGGCGGGGCCAGCATGGAGAAGATGAAGCGGCCGCCCTCACGCAGGTCGATCTTCGCGGAGGGGGAGGTGTAGTACCTGGGCCCCCACCAGCGCTTGACATGCTCCGGGTCGGTCCAGGCCTTCCATACCATCTCCACGGGTGCGTCGATGATGCGGGTGACGACGACATCTTCCTTCAGGGCATTCTGGTCTGCGGTCATTTTTTCATCCTTTCTGTATTCCTAAAGTGATTCTGAGGGCGATGGTCTGCCCGTGCTCACGATTTGGATTGCAATTCGCCCATATATTCGTTCAGGCGGTCGAGGCGGCCTTCCCACAGCCGGCGGGAATGCTCGATCCAACCGGAGACTTCGTCCAGCCTGTCCATGCGGGCTTCGCAGTAGCGCTCCCGGCCCCGCTTATGGACGTACACCAGCCCGCACTCGGTGAGGATGCGCATGTGGCGGGAGATGGCCGGGCGGCTGATGTTGAAGTGCTCCGCGACACGGCCCAGGGCGAGGGGCTGGCGGGCCAGCAGGCTCAGGATGGCCCTGCGGTTGGGATCGGCGATGGCTTGAAAAACGTCTCTTCTCATTGGTAACCGTTCAGTTACATATTTGTCTTATTTTAGAACAAGTGATCAGGTTTGTCAAGAGGCAAAATTCGCCTGCGCCACGGGCTGTATAATGACCGGAAGCACACCCAGACGAACCTGAGGATAATGGAATGGCCAAATCTGCCGGAGCCCCGCTCATCGAGGCGCTAAAACAGGGAAGGCCCTATACCTTCACCATGGACGAGGGCGGAGACCTGGCCTCGATGCGCAAGGCCGTGCGGCACGGCCAGACGATCACCATCGCTCCCATCGGGGACCCGCAGGAGATCCAGGCGGGCGATATGGTGATGGTCAGGTGGGCGGGCTGGTATATCTTCCACATCGTGGGCCAGATCCGGGAGGGGAAGTACCTGATCGTCAACAGCCTGGGCAAGGAAAACGGCTGGGTGGAGGCGCAGGATATCCTGGGCCGGGTCACGGAGGTCATCGAGCCGGAGCCGCGTCCGGACGTGCCGGTCATGCTGGACCAGCTGGAGGCGGCCTGCCGGGAGCTGATCCGGGTGGAGCAGTCTTCCGGGGAGGAGGCTGACCGCCTGCTGGGGGTGGTGGAGGAACTGCGCCGGTATGCCGCGCGGATCGGCGAGAGGCGCTGGGATGAGATGCCGCGGTCCAACCGGTGGAGTTTTGCGCAGAACCTGTGGAGGTTCACACGGCAGGCAAGGGATCCGGCAGTCCGGGGAGGCGTCGCCCGGCTCATTGACCGGGGCAACGGGTATGTGGGCCTGGCAAGCGGGATCCTGGCCCTGCTGGAATCCGGGGAAACCGACTGGCCTTATTAAGAAGGGAAAGCCCGGACGGGAACTCCAGGGGGCGGCCGAGCGTCCAAGAGGGGACGCCGTGCTTAAAGGATGTTTCCCATGAAAATCCTGAATCTGTTCGCAGTGATGTTGTGCATCGGGATCGCGGTGCTGCTCCTGGGTTCCTGCGGGCAGGGGGTGACCGGTTTCAAAGAGGCGGAACCGACCCTGAGGCCAAGTCCTGCGCCGACCCTCACGCATGAACCCGGGCCGCCGCTCCCGATCGTCACCGGGTCGGTGAGCCTGGAAGGCGGAAGCTGCTGTGCCGGGGCCACGGCGGGGCAGACGATCACGCTCCATGCGGACCTGGCGGCCCGCAGCGAATCCAGCCGGGTGCAGGAAATGCGCGTGTGGCAGACCCCGGGCTGCCAGGCGCTGCCGGACAAGGAACTGGAGAAGGTGAAATGGGAGCCCTTCGCGGAATCGAAGGCATTCCCTTTCAAGGTACCCATCAACTGGGTGGGGTTCTACGTCAGCGCGCAGTTCAGGGATGAACACGGGAATTTTTCGCCGGTCTACTGCGATGATATTTCCGTGGAGGGGATGCCGCCGGTCCCGATGGTGGACCCAGCTTCGCTGTCACAGGTCCAATGTTTTGAAGAATACGACGTGCATCCCGGGCCGGGCGAGAAGGTGAACGGCCCCGAGGTGACCTTCAACTGGCCGGATAAGAACGATCTGCCAGAGGGGGTCTTCTACCGGGTGTTCGCCTTCGGCGAAGTCGATGATTACCTGGCCAAGATCGCGGACGGCACGACGCGCGAGGATTCCCTGACCGTCAAGATGGCGCCGGAGAACAAGGGGGATATCGTCTGGTATGTCGTGCTGGTGGATGAGGCGGGCACCTTCCTCGATCACGGGCGCTGCGGTTCGTTCCAGGCCAGCCTGCTCACGGTGGACCCGCCGGAGGGGATCCGGGGAATCCATTTCCAATACCAGCCATAGCCTTTCCCCGGCCGGGGGCAGTCCCTCACAGGGAAAGGCGGGAAATGGGCATTTGCAACCTCCCTCATAAATGAAACGTATATAGAATCAGATCATACGGCAAAGCCGAGGGTGAATCGTGCCCCGGCATGGGAGTAGGCATGGAACCTGTCAACGCGATCGAAGTGCGCGAACTCCACAAGTCCTTTGGAGAGAACCATGCGGTGAACGGCGTCGGCTTCGATGTCCGCCAGGGGGAGATCTTCAGCCTGCTGGGGCCAAATGGAGCCGGCAAAACGACCACCATTTCCATCCTTTCATGCCTGCTGCGCCCTGACCAGGGAGATGCGAGCATCATGGGGCACTCCATCCGCACGGACGGGATGGGGGTCAAATCGGTGCTGGGAGTGGTCCCGCAGGAGATCGCCCTGTACGAGGACCTGACGGCGCGCGAGAACCTGAACTTCTGGGGGAAGATGTACGGCCTGCGGGGCGCGGCGCTCCGGAAGCGCGTGGATGAGGTGCTGGAGGTCATCGGCTTGCAGGACCGGGCCAAAGAAAGGGTAGGGAAGTATTCGGGGGGCATGAAGCGGCGCGTCAATATCGGCGTGGCGCTGCTGCATAAACCCAAGATCATATACATGGATGAGCCGACGGTCGGCATCGACCCGCAATCCCGGCGCAATATACTGGACAGCGTGGTGCGGCTGAAGGAGCAGGGGATGACCGTGCTCTATACCACGCATTACATGGAGGAGGCGCAGGAGCTTTCCGATTTTATCGCCATCATGGACCACGGCAGGCTGATCGCCTCGGGGACGCATAACGAACTGGTGAAACTGGTGGGCCAGCACACGCGCATCGATCTGACGGTCAATGTGGACCCGGTCAAGGCGATGGAGGCCTGGCAGGGGGTTGAGGGGGTGTCGAACGTCACACGGGATGAGGAGTGCATCTGCGTGCTGGCGGAGGACAGCAACGAGGTGCTGCCGAGGCTGTTCGAAGCGGCGGCGCGGATCCCGGCGCGCATTACCTCGGTGGACATCCGCGAGCCGAACCTGGAAGCCGTGTTCCTGAAGCTGACCGGCCGGGCTCTGAGGGATTGATCTCATGAAGGCCATTGATATCGCGATCAAGGATCTGACCCGCT
>CAZSPX010000232.1:0-5442 GCA_964608885.1 uncultured Anaerolineaceae bacterium
CATGAACGTCAACGAGGTGCTCGCCAACCGCGCCACGGAGATCCTGGGCGGGCGATTGGGAGAATACCGCGTGCGGCCGAACGACCATGTCAACATGGCCCAGTCCACCAATGACACCATCCCCACGGCCATCCGGCTGGGCTGCCTGTGGCGGCTGGAGGAGCTGCTGGCGGCCCTCGAGGACCTGGCCTCCACGCTGGATGCCAAGGCCATCGAGTTCGACGATGTGGTCAAGTCCGGGAGGACGCACCTGCAGGACGCGGTCCCGGTGAGGCTGGGACAGGAGTTCGGGGCGTACGCCCGGGCTGTGCGGCGGGATGCGGAGAGGGTGGAACGCGCCGCGGAGGGGCTGCGCCGGTTGGGGATCGGGGGCACGGCGGTCGGCTCGGGGTTGAACGCCCATCCGGAATACCATGCCCGCATGGTGCGCAGCCTCGCAGAGGTCACCGGGCTGCGGCTCATGGAATCCGACAACCTGTTCGAGTCGATGCAGTCCATGGCGGACCCGGTGGATTTCTCGGCGGCGATGCGCACCACCGCCCTGACGCTGATTCGCATTGCGAACGATTTCCGGCTGCTGGCCTCGGGGCCCTCCACCGGGCTGGACGAGATCCACCTGCCGGCGGTGCAGCCGGGCTCGTCCATCATGCCGGGCAAGGTCAACCCGGTGCTGGCAGAGATGCTGGACCAGGCCATGTTCCACGTGGTGGGCTGCGATACGACCGTGGCCCTGGCGGCGCAGGCGGGGCAGCTCGAGCTGAACGTGATGATGCCGATCCTGGCGCACGAGCTGTTCGAGATGATGCAGGTGATGATCGGGTCGGTGAGGGCGTTCACGAGGCGGGCGGTGGCAGGCGTGACCGCCAACCGGGAGAAGGCCGCGGGCTGGCTCGGCAAGAACGCGATCGTGGTCACGGCGCTCAACCCGCTGATCGGGTACGAGCAGGGCGCGGCGCTGGTGAAGGAGGCGCTCAAGCGCAACCTGCCCATCCGCGAGGTGGCGGTGGAGAAAGCCGCGGCGGGTCAGCTCAAGCATCGCGACGAGGACCGGGCAGTCCGCGCGGCGGAGATCGATGCGGCGCTCGAAGACCTGCGCAAGCTGACCGAGGGCGGGATTGTAGGAGGCAATGTTGGAGGGTAGAATAGAGACCAAAGGACATTCCCATGACCTTTGACCCTGCATTCCTCAGTAACCTGCTGCTCATCCTGACGGCCTTCAGCGCGGCGTTCCTGGCGGCGCTGTGGGTGGCGCTCATCATCTGGACCTACCGGGACATCCGCACGCGCTCGCGTGACCCGCTGGTGCAGATCCTCTCGGCGCTGCTGGTGGCGGTGCTCAACCTGCCCGGGCTGCTGGTGTACCTGATCCTGCGCCCGCCGCGCACGCTGGAGGAGGAATACCAGCGCACGCTGGAAGAGGAGGCGCTGCTCCAGGCGCTGGAGGACCTGCCGCTGTGCCCGGGCTGCGAGCGGCGCGTGAAGGAAGACTGGCAGGTATGCCCCAACTGCCATACCAAGCTGAAGAAACCCTGCCAGAACTGCGGCAAGCTGATGGAGCTGCCGTGGAACATCTGCCCGTTCTGCGGCACGCCCTCCCCGGGCACGCGGCGCGAGGGCATCAGCCTGGACGAGGCGCTCAAGGGCATCCAGGAAGAAGAGACGGGCGAAGTCAAGATCGAGTAAACGGCGGCAAAGCAGCATGGGGGAAAGCGTTCCTTTTCCGGAGACCGGTGCACGCGCGCCATGCCCCAATCTGATGTCATAAGGATCATCCACCCGTCGGGACCCACACCATACCAACCATCATGAAAATCGAGCAGATCACCCTTCACCATGTCCGCATGCCGCTCGTCAGCCCGTTCGAGACCTCCTTCGGAAGGCAGACGGACCGCGAGTGCATCCTCATCCAGCTCCGCTCGGAGGGGCTGGAGGGCTGGGGGGAGTGCGTGGCAGACCAATCCCCGGGCTACTCCTACGAGACAACCGGGACGGCCTGGCACATCCTCAAGGATTTCGTTGCCCCCCGGATCCTGGGGCGGGACCTGAAGGATGCTGCAGACTTTCAGCGCCACGTCGAGGGCATCCGCGGTCACAACCTTGCGAAGGCCGGGCTGGAGATGGCGATCTGGGACGTGATGGGGAAGCGCGCGGGCAGGTCTTTGCGCGAGCTGCTGGGAGGGGTGCATCCGAAGGTGAAGGTGGGCGTCTCGGTCGGAATCCAGGAGTCGGTTGAGGCGCTGGAAAAGACCGTGGACGGTTACCTTGCGAATGGATATCAACGTGTCAAGCTGAAGATCAAGCCGGGGCGCGACGTGAACGAGACCACCGCGATCCGCAGGGCGCACCCGGACCTGCTGCTGCAGGTGGATGCGAACTCGGCTTATACACTGGAGACGGCGCAGGGCCTGCTGCCGCTGGACGAACTGGGGCTGCTGCTGATCGAGCAGCCGCTGTTCGAGGACGACATCTGGGACCATCACAAGCTGCAGGAGCAGTTCCGCACGCCGATCTGCCTCGATGAAAGCATAGTGTCGCTGCGGCATGCACGTTATGCACTGGAGATGAAAGCCTGCTGCATCATCAACATCAAGGCCGGGCGCGTGGGCGGGTTGGGAGAGGCGGTCGCCATCCATCACCTGTGCAGTGCGAACGGAGTCCCGGTCTGGTGCGGAGGGATGCTCGAGACGGGCATCGGGCGGGCCTCCAACCTGGCGCTGGCCTCTTTGCCGGGGTTCACACTCCCCGGCGACCTCTCGGCCTCCGACCGGTATTACACGCGGGATGTCACCCGCGAGCGGTTCATCCTGAATCCCGACAGCAGCATCGACGTGCCCACAGGCCCCGGCCTGGGCGTGACGGTCGATCTGCCCGCGCTGGAAGAGTTCACGCTTACCCAAACCACAGTGAGAGCCTGATCTATGAGATTCCCTGCAAAACTTATCAGCCTGACCCTGCTTGCCGTAACGATCCTATCCGCGTGCGCCTCTGCGCCCAGCGTGGCGACGCCGCTCCCTACCTCCTCAGTCCCTACACAGCCGCCCGCTGCGCCCACACCCGCGGGAAGCGGATTATGGATACAGCCCTCCGTCCCCGCGAGGCTGCGCGAGGCCGCGGTCGCTTCGGGAGTCCCGGCGGCGGAGGCCGAGGCCTCGGCCGCGCTGACGCTGGATGTGGTGCAGCCCTCGGAGGCTGAGACGACCTGGGTCTATGCGCTGGTCGCGCCCTTCCCGACCGTGGCCGATAACGTCAGCGAGTTCGAGCTGCGCTCAGCCTGGGAGGGGAAGCCCTCCGCAACCTTCAACGGCGCGCCGCTGATGATGGATGCCTCCACGCTGGCGGCCTTCAGTACGCTATGGGGAATGCCCGGGGGAGAGGCAGTAGATGTTCTGCCGGAGGGCGACTTGCTGGATGCCGCCTGGAAGAAGCTGCCCTCGCTTGCCTGGGCGATCATCCCCTTCGAGGATCTGCAGCCGCGCTGGAAAGTCCTCACCATCGACAATAACTCGCCGGTGCGCAAGGACTTCGACTCCGCCAAATATCCTCTGCTGGCCGGGTTCGCCGCGCAGGGAGAGGGAGCCGCGAGCCTGGCGCTCCCGAAGACGAACCGCGACCCGGAGAAGATGACCACGGTCATCATGACCGGGGTCACCGCAATGGTGCGCGCCACCGCCAAGACTATGGAAGTGAAAGGAATCCTGTATCCAGGCAAGGATATCCGCGACTGGATGCGGGAGGCGGATATCGCCCACATCAGCAACGAGATCCCGTTCTACAGCGGGTGCGCCTATCCCAAGGCGAGCCAGCGCGCGCTGGTCTTCTGCTCCAGCCCGCGCTATATCGACCTGCTGACGGATATTGGCACGGATGTCATCGAGCTGACCGGCAACCACTTCGGGGATTACGGCGAGGTGGCGATGAGGCAGACCATCGATATCTACAATGAGAAGGGCATCCCCTACTACGGCGGAGGCCTGGACCTGACCGACTCGCGCAAGCCGCTGAAGCTGGAGAACCACGGCAACAAGATCGCCTTCGTGGGCTGCAACCCGGTGGACGTGGGCAACTTCGAGACCGCCACGGACACGCATCCCGGCGCGAACCCCTGCGACATGCAGTTCCAGGCATCACAGATCAAGGAGCTCAAGGCGGAAGGCTACCTGGTGATCTCCACCTTCCAATACTGGGAATACTATTCGCCTGAGGCGCGGCCCTGGCAAGAGGAGGACTTCCGCCTGATGGCGGATTCCGGGGCTTCCATCGTGAGCGGGAGCCAGGCGCACTTCGCGCAGGTGATGGAATTCCGTGACGGCTCGTTCATTCATTACGGGCTGGGCAACCTGTTCTTCGACCAGATGGGCGACATCCCTCCCGTTCCGGGCATCCGCCGCATTTTCCTCGACCGGCATATCATCTATGACGGGCGCTATATCAGCACCGAGCTGCTGACCGGGATGATGGAAGACCACGCGCGCCCACGCCCGATGACCGAGGAGGAGCGGGCGCCTTTCCTGCAGGAGTATTTCACCTTCAGCGGGTGGCTGCCGGTGATCCCCACGCCCACGCCCGGGCCGACGATGACGTTGACGCCGATGCAATTGCCCGGGGCGGTCACGCCCACCGCAACCCCCACCCCCTAAGAGGAGGCTGACCATGCGCATTTATGATATCTCGCTGCCGCTCTCGCCGAACCTTCCGGTCTGGCCGGGAGACCCGCCGCTGGATCTCCACCTGCTGGAGTCCATGGAGGCAGGCGCGCATGCCAACGTCTCGGGGCTGAGCACGGGCGTGCATATCGGGACGCACGTGGATGCGCCGCACCACTTTCTCAATGACGGGCGCACCGTGGAGGGGTTGTCGCTGGAGGCGCTGGTGGGTCCCTGCTATGTGGCGCAGCTCCCCGATGATATCGATGGGATCGATGCCGAGGTGCTGGAGGGCATCCCGCTGGCGGCAGGGATCGAGCGTGTGCTGTTCGGCACGCGCAACTCGCATCTCTGGGGGCGGGGGGAGACGCAGTTCAAGAAGGATTTCGTGGCGCTCTCGGAAGATGGAGCCGAGTGGCTGGTGGGGCGGAAGATCAAGCTGGTGGGCATCGATTACCTGTCCATCGCCCCCTTCGGCGACTCGGAGCCGGTGCACAACGTCCTGTTGAAGGCGGGGGTGGTGATATTGGAAGGGCTGGACCTTTCCCGTGTACTGCGCGGGTTCTATGACCTGTACTGCCTGCCGTTGAAGCTGGTGGGAGCCGAGGGCGCGCCGGCGCGGGCGATATTGGTGGAGAAATAAGCCAGACTTCCGAAGTCTTCAAGACTTCGGAAGTCTCATTATCCCTGAATCGGCAGGAGGTAGCCGCCGTCCACGTGGAGGGTCTGGCCGACGATCATGGCCGCGGCGGGGGTGCACAGGAAGGCCACCACCCCGGCCACGTCCCCGGTTGAGACC
>CAZSPX010000233.1:0-5436 GCA_964608885.1 uncultured Anaerolineaceae bacterium
TCCACGTTGACGGGACCGTAGATGTGCGGGAAGAGGTCGGCGGGGGAAATGCCCTAGGCGGGCGCTTGCCGGGATAAGCTTGAAACAATGGATATGTGGTTTAATGCATGACAGGTCAAAATCTTACAGGCTGGAAGGTCTCTTTCCCAGGGACTTGCATGTCTACGGAGTTATTAACCTCCAAATTATTCATTCCGCCTCTGCGTGCCAGCCTGGTAGCGCGCCCCCGTCTGGTTCAGTTGTTAAATGAGGGATTGCATGCAAAACACAGGCTGACGCTGATCTCTGCACCGGCAGGATTCGGGAAGACCACCCTGGTGGTCGACTGGCTCAAGCAGGCCAATCTTCCAACCGCATGGCTGTCTCTGGATGAAGCTGACAATGATCTGCCGCGCTTTCTGAAATACCTGGCGGCCGCATTCCAGCAGGTGGATGAGGAGATCGGCGGACACCTGCACAATGATCTCCAGATCCCCCGGGCCGTGGAAGTGGATGAACTGCTGCCGGGCCTGCTCAACGAGATCGCCGGCAGGCCGGACCCACTGCTGCTTGTGCTGGATGATTATCATTTGATCTCCAACACAGAAATTTTGCGGGCGGTGGGGCTGCTTCTGCAGCACCAGCCTGCACAACTACACCTGATCATCACCACCCGCGAAGACCCGGACCTGCCCCTGGCAAGGTTGAGGGCCCGGAACCAGTTGACGGAAGTCCGCGCCCGGGATCTGCGATTTACCCAGGCAGAGGCGGATATTTTCCTGCGGGAGGTCATGGGATTGGACCTCACCCAGACCGATATCACCGCCCTGGAGGACCGCACGGAAGGCTGGGTCGTGGGCCTGCAGCTGGCCGGACTCTCGATGCAAAACCACGACAACCTGCAGTCGTTCATCGAAGAATTCTCGGGCAGCCACCGGCACATCCTGGATTACCTGACCGGCGAAGTCCTGCAACAACAGCCGGAGGATATCCGGGCATTCCTGCTGCAGACCGCTGTCCTTGACCGTCTGAACGGTCCCCTGTGCGATGCAATCACCGGGCGGACGGACAGCAGCGGCCTGCTGGCAGATCTGGAAGCCGCAAACCTGTTCCTGATCCCGCTGGACGAGGAGCGGCGCTGGTATCGATACCATCATCTGTTCTCAGACCTGTTACGCAACCAATTGATACGCTCGCAGCGGGAATCGATCCCCGGGCTGCATCGAAGCGCCAGCCGCTGGTACGAGAAAAACGGGGATATCCGGGAGGCGATCGACCACGCTTTACAGGATACCGATCTCACACAGGCTGCTCACTTGATCGAGCAGTACAGCCTGCCAAAGCTGTACCAGGGCCAGATCGCCATGGTGGTGAGCTGGTTTGACAGGCTGCCGCCGGGGATCCTCGAGTCGGCCCCCATGTTATACATTGGCAAGGCCTGGGCGCTGGCATTGATGCAGCGCGGGGGGCGCAGGGATGAAGTCGACCTGGCAGTAGAGGCCGCCAGCCATGCCCTGGATCGCATGAACCCCGGGAAGGAACTGCACGACCTGGTCACCGGACATATAGCCAGCATCCGGGCATTCCAGCTGCGGTTCTCCAGGACGGATGAAACCCGGGAGAGGCTGATCGCCCTTTCCCGGGAGGCCCGGCAGCTCCTGCCAGCGGAGGAGAAAGCCATCCGCAGCATCAATGACCTGAACATCGCCTACGCATACCTGGGGCTCGCAGACCTGGAGGCGGCCAGGCTCGCCTTTGAGCAGGCCCTGGAGGAGGGCATGGCCGGGCGCAATTTTTACGCGGCGATCTATGGGCCGATCAACCTGATCTTGAGCGCGCTCATGACCGGACGCCGGAGTGAAGCGCTGCAGCTGTGCGAAACGAACATCGACCGGTTTAACCAGGCCCTTGCCGGTCAGTATTTCCCGCCCATTGGCAGCCTGTATATATTAAAAGGCAGCATCCTTTTGGAAGACGGCCAGCTTGCGGAGGCCGAACAGCTACTGGCAGAAGGGCTCGACCTGATTCACTGGACGGGGGAGTCGGTCGCCCACAGAACAGGCTACACGGGACTGGCACGTGTGCGCGCCATCCGGGGAGAGCGGGGGAGTATGCTGGAAACGCTGAGAGCCCTGGAGGAGACCCTTCCCAGGGAGTCCCTGTATGTTGAGGCCCTGCGCCACCGCCTCCTGCTCCGTCACTGGCCCCGGGATCTGCAGATCGAGCTGGACGCCCGGACCTGGGTTACCGGCTCAGGGATCGAGCTCAGCGAGCGGGCAGTGATCCGCAGCCTGAACCCTGCCAGCGCGGCCGAGCTCGAAAGCCGCCTCAATGCGGCGAATGTAGTGATCCGCCTGGCGAAAGCAGCGCCGGGTGCTCACGCCCTGGAACAGGTCCACACCTACCTCCAGCGACAGAGGGAATTCGCCGAAGCCCGCGGAATCCTCCACTGGGCCGCGGCAGTTGCGATCACCCAGACCCGGCTCCATGAGGCGGAGGGAAAGAAGGAGAAAGCGCTCGAGGCCCTGCGGGCAGCCATAAAGATCGCAGAGCCTGCGGGTCTCTTCCGGATCTTCGTGGATGAGGGCGAACCCCTGCCGGCTTTGCTCGAGGCGCTCAAGCCCCGCCTGGCAGACAGGCCCCTGGCCGCCTATACCGGCCGCCTGTTGGAAGCGTTCCGCCGGGGAGCAGTCAAACCCGAAACCGGCGAGAAACAGGAAGCGCGGCTGAGCGGGCGCGAGCTCGAGGTGCTGAAAAACCTTGCCAGGGGGCTGAGCTACGAAGAGATCGGCAAGGAAATGTTCCTGAGCCTGAACACGATCCAATCGCATGTCAAAAGCGTTTACCGCAAATTGCTGGTCAAAAAACGTGTGCACGCGATCGAGAAGGCGCGGGAGATGAATTTGATCTGAAGACAACGGTACAATCCCATACTTTCCAGCCGGGAATCACATGTTCATGTGGTTCTTTTTTTTATCTGCGCCGATAGAATGCAGGCGAAATGAACACTCCCACAGATCATGAACAACCGGCTTTTGACCTGGCGGCACGCTACCAGATCGAACTGCAGGGCCAGGTGGATGCAGAGTGGCTGCAAGACTTCGATGCTTCCACAGAGATCGTCAAGGAGGAGCCGGCACAATCGAAGGATGTCACCAGGCTGAGTGTGCATACCGATCAGGCCGGGCTCGTCGGGCTGGTGCGCCAGCTGCACGGACTGGGACTGACGATCCTGAAGGTGCAACTGATCACAGGAAAGGAGGAATGAAATTCCGGCGATCGCCATGCGCATGGATCGCTTTGGAATAGAGCTGTATTTCTTCAATTACCGGTTTCAATGAAAAGGAGATACAAAATGGACAATGTATTACGAGTACATGCAGCTGCTGAAACGAGCGAACAATATTCACTGGCCAGGATCCTGGGCATCTGGGCCCTGGCTGCCATCCCGATGGGAGTCATCAGCTGGATCATCTTCCCCGCCCTCTCGCCAGACCCGGCATCGGATCCGCTTGGAGCGGGCGCCACCCGGCTCGCGTTATTGACCATCGGCCTGGCCTGGACGTTCCTGCTTTCCCTGATCATCATCCGCCAGGAAGAGGGCAGCCTGAGCTGGGCAACGGTCAAACGCCGGCTCCGCCTTAATGCGCCGCTTGATCCCCGGACCGGGGAGACCCGCCGCAGGTTGTGGCTGTGGGCGGTCGTGTTCGTTGCCGGCGTAGCCGTGTGGCAGATCGCAGCCGCGCCCTTCGTGAACCGGGCCTGGGTATCGGTCTTCCCCTTCCTGGCCGAACCTGCGGGTTACAGCATGAACGCGGTCTTCAAGTCGCAGGCAATGCTGGACCGCCTGGTCGGCGCATGGTGGTTCCTGGGACTCTATGTGGTGAACACCATCTTCAATACGATCCTGGGAGAAGAGTTTTTGTTCCGGGGTGTGCTGCTCCCCAAAATGGAGGGAGCCTTTGGCAAGTGGAGCTGGCTGGCAAATGGAGTGCTCTTTGGTTTCTACCACCTCCACCAGCCCTGGGCAATCGTAGGGTCAGTGGTCAGCGGGGCGTTCTTCTATGCATTTCCAACCTGGCGCTTCCGCAGCACCTGGATGGGCGTGATCGTTCATTCCGGCCAGAGCGTGTACCTGGCATTCCTGATCCTTGGGGTTGTCCTGGGCCTGGCATAGCTCTCCGCAATTCATTTACAGGTAGAGAAGTTTACAGGAGTAAAAAAATGACCATCAATTCGACCTCACGACCCTATGAAGAGTCCGGATCGCGTGTCAATACCTCCGGGGTGGCGGCCTGGATACGGCAGCACCCGGTGGCCGCCTACTTTACGCTTGCTTTCGCCGGTACCTGGGCGCTGGATCTGCCAATGGTCCTGGGCACGAACGGACTGGGCATCCTCCCCTACGCGGTGCCGGATATCCTGTTCGTCATTCTGTTCATCCTGGGAGTGTATGCAGGGCCAACCCTTAGCGCTTTCCTCGTCACGGGCGCGCTGGAGGGAAAAGAGGGAAGGCGGAAACTGTTCCGGCGCTACGGTCAAGGGCGGGTGGGATTGCCCTGGTACGCTCTGGCGATCTTCAGCTTCCCCCTGATCTACCTCATCGCCGGCAGCATTGTGTCAGGCGGTGTGCCTCTCCCGGAAATCGGTGCAAACTGGGCAACGTTCTTTTCCCCGTATCTCATCGCGGTGCTGGTCTTCCCCGCCTTCATCACCTGGGGCGAGGAACCCGGCTGGCGCGGCGTGGCGCTGACCCGCATGCAGGAATCCCATTCTCCTCTCCTGTCGGGTCTGGTGGTAGGCTTCATACACGCCCTCTGGCACCTGCCCGTCTTCCTGCTGGTTTCCGGCCCGATCGCGCTGGGTCCGTTCGACCTCCAGGCGTTCTCTCTCAATATCGCCATCACCATGGCGATCTCGATCCTCTTTACCTGGGTCTTCAACCATGCCCGGGGCAGCATCCTGATCGCGGTCCTGATGCATGCTTCGTTAAATGCCACGCCAGCCTGGATGAGCGTGCTGATCCCCGGCTACCCGGAAGAGACTGCCGGAAAATTCATCATGGGAATGTATTTCCTGGCTGCGGTGGCGCTCATATTCATGACCCGTGGGCGCCTCGGTTATACCGCTGGCCCGGTCGAAAAGACCAGGTAAACGCAAGTCTGCATGGAGGGTTGATGCTTGCAGCAAGCATCAACCCTCCATGCGCCTCGAATCCAACGATAATCTGTCAGGATGTTAAGTTCGGCGAAGGGAGACCTTCGCCGAGCCAGCAGATTGCCACGGGCTGCGCTTCCATCCGCCCCTCTTGGGGCGGATGCGGCCGGTGCCGGCCTGACGCCGACCCGGCTCGTCGCAATGACATCAGCAGAGTCAGTTCAGCGAAGGCAGGGAAAACGTCCCGGCGGGGTCGGGCGGGAACTCGAGCACCTTCACCACCGCGTCCACGTTGACGGG
>CAZSPX010000234.1:0-5411 GCA_964608885.1 uncultured Anaerolineaceae bacterium
CCGCTACTTTTACCTGCGCGATAACACGGATGACGATTTCTGGTCGGCCTCCTGGCAGCCGGTGGGCAAGCCGCTTGACCACTATGAGTCAACCTGCCGGCACGGCTCCGCCTACACGGTCATCACCTCGCGCTATTCCGGCATCGCCAGCGAGGCGACGTACTTTGTCCCGCTCGGCTGCAATTTCGAATACTGGCGGCTGAAGATCACCAATGAGAGCGACCGCCCGCGCCTGCTTTCCATCTTCACCTACTGCGAATTCACCAACCAGTGGGATACGCGCCAGGACCAGGTCAACCTGCAATACTCCCTTTTCATCGTCAAGGGAGAGCTGACCCCCGAATACCTTCTGCGCATTGCCATCCAGGACAACCTGACCCCCGAGTCGGAGGCGCTTTACCAGCATGACCTCGCCATGCATACCTGGATGGGGCTGGCAGGCGTGCCCCTCGATGGGTATGACACGAGCCGGGAGGCCTTTCTGGGCCAGTACCGCAGCTACCACAACCCCCTCGCCGTGGAACAGGGTCACTGCACGGGCAGCCGCGCCTTTGGCGATAACGCCTGCGGAAGCCTGCAATCGGACCTGGCATTGCAGCCAGGGGAAAGCCGCGAGCTGCTGGTCCTGCTCGGCATTGGCGACGCCCGCACGGTCGGGATACGGACGTTCGCCGAATTCGGCTCACCTGATCGCGCCGCGGTTGAGTTGCAAAAGCTCAAGGAGCACTGGCACGCCCGGCTGGGAAGCCTCACCGTGCAGACCCCCGATGAGGACCTGAACCATACCGTCAATGTATGGGGCCTGTATAACTGCCTGGTCACCTTCTCCTGGTCGCGCGCCGCCAGCCTGGTCTATAACGGCGAGCGCGACGGCCTGGGCTTCCGTGATTCCGTCCAGGACCTGCTGGGTGTCATTGCCGCCATCCCGGAGGAAGCCCGCCAGCGATTGGAGCTGATGCTTACCGGGCAGCTTTCCAACGGCGGCGCTCTGCCCATCGTGCAGCCCTTCGAGCATCGGCCCGGCCACGAGACTCCGCCCCCTGAGGAAGAGTATCGCTCAGACGACTGCCTGTGGTTCTTTAACGCCGTACCTGCCTACGTCAACGAGACCGGCGAATTGGACTTTTATGCGAAAGTCCTGCCTTATGCCGATCACGGGGAGGCAACCGTGCTGGGCCACCTGCGCCGCGCCCTTGAGTTCAACCTGGAGCGCACCGGCAGGCACGGCCTTCCCTGCGGCCTGGCCGCCGACTGGAACGACTGCCTACGGCTGGGTTATTACGGGGAAAGCCTGTTCGTGGCCTTTCAGGTGCGCCTGGGCTTGACGATTTATTCTGAGATCGCTTCCCGGAACGCCCTCCCCGAGGAGGCTGCCTGGGCGCTGGCCCAACGCGACCAACTGGACGCGGCCATCCGGTCCTGCGCCTGGGATGGCGGATGGTTCATCTGGGCCATCGGGCAGGATGGCACTGTCTACGGCACGAAGAATCACAGCGAGGGCCAGATCTATCTCAACACACAGGTCTGGTCGGTCATCAGCGGGGCGGCCTCACCGGAGCAGGCTGCCCTCAGCATGGAGACCGTCTACAGGCAGCTTGCCACGCCCTACGGCCTGATGCTCTCAGCCCCGCCTTTCGCCAAAACCCCCATTGATGTGATGCGCGCGGTGGTCTTCAACCCGGGCATCAAGGAGAACGCCGGCATCTTCAATCACACCCAGGGCTGGGGTGTGATGGCTGAATGTCTGCTCGGGCACGGTGACCGGGCCTATGAATACTACCGTGCCTCCCTGCCTGCCGCCTGGAACGATCGCGCTGAGATCCGCCAGTGCGAGCCATACGTCCAGGCGCAGACCACCTACTCCACCTGGTCCCCGCGCCCGGGCAATACCCGCACCTCCTGGCTCACAGGCGCGGCCGCCTGGAGCTATTACTCTGCCACGCAGTACCTCCTGGGCATTCGCCCCGAGCCGGACGGCCTGCGGATCGATCCATGCATCCCCTCTTCCTGGGAGGGCTTCACCGCGATCCGCCGCTTCCGTGGACAGACGCTGAAGATCACCGTCCACAATCCCGGGCATGTGTGCAAAGGCGTTGCGAGGATGTTGATCGATGGGCAGCCGGTTGAGGGCAGTCTCATGCCCGCCGCGCTGTCGGAGGGCGAGCACGAGGTCGAGGTATGGTTAGGATAGGGCAACTCTCCTCTCCTCGACTGCTTCCTGCCATGCCGCTGCTTCTCAAAGGGGCTATCCAAACAGTCTCTTGAAAACCCGGCATATCGCCAGGCTTACCCAGAGTTTCGTTTCCCGCGCTTTTTTCGTTTCCTTTTCCTTCTCATGCAGCCTGGCGTACGAGACCTTCCACAAACCCCTTGCTTCCTGATGGTCCACCAGCCACTTGAGTGCGGCCTTGATCTGTTCGTCCTCGCTTGAAAGACCGATCAAGGAGAGGGAATCCAGGGCGGCTACCAGGTTGTTCCACCAAAATGGATAATCAAACCTGACCCAGTAGCTCGCGGCCTGGTATGAAGTATATCGATCCGGCTGGAAGAATCTGGATTTCAACAGATGGGCAGCAACAACAGCCGCCTCAGACCTGCAGTATGCGGGGTGGGCTGCAAAAGCGCGCAAAACCATACCTGTCCAGTTGTGCGAGAATGGTTTGGAGCGATCCGGCTCTAGCGGTTCTGCATATTCGCTGGTCAGGCGATACTGGGCAGCCCGGTCAAGCTTGTGCGTGAGGATCGGGATCGTCCAACCCGCGTCATCCTGCCGCATGGCAAGCAGCCATTGAAATCCCTTCTCGATCCGGGGATCATCCGCATATCCCGCCTCGATGAGAAGCCCTATGATCGCCCCGCTGTAATAAGTCGCATATTGGTTGGCCAGGAAACCGCGGAAATCCCCGTCCCGGGTCTGGCATGAGAACAGGAATTCGGCAGCTTTTTGGATCTGAGGATGTTCCCGGGTGAATTCATACTGCTGCACCAGGAATCTGAACTGGCGCCAGGTTTCGATCAGCCGATAATTGACAGCCGGGTGATCACTCCCGTCCGCCCGGGGCCAGGCTCCATCCGGGAGTTGCTTTTTGAGTATCTTTTCTGCTTCGGGTAATTGCCACAGGCTGGAAGCCGGGCCTGACTGCTCCCCCAACAGATCACGGCGCACATAATACTGGAGCGCCAGGTTCCCTGATGCCATCAATGGAGGGATGGGATCGAAATTCATCTGCCTGCGCCAATCGTTCACAGCCTGCACTCCGCCATAGATATTTTACGATTTCCTCCTTTCCAGGTCAGGTGTCATTTGTCATCCCTGGACTCAAAACGGGGCGGGCCTTGTGGCCTGCCCCGTTTTTGGAAAAAGCCCCCGCCAACTGCTAGAGTTCTTCCGGTGACATACGGGGGTCGATTCTTCCCGGCTGCGGCCCGCGATAGGAGAGCTTGCCGCGCGAGAAGATCCCGATCAGCACAGCCAGCGCGAGCTGAAGTCCCAGGAGGATCAAGCCCGAGAGCGCCAGCTGATCGGGCGTGGGGGCGGGGAGCAGCGCCGGGATGAGCGCAATGCTGGCGGCGTTGCTCGAAGCGTGCAGCAGGATTCCGATGATGCCGCTGCCTTTGGCCCGGTTCGTGACCCATGTCCAGATCAGGCGGGTAAGGATGCAGGTAAGCACGAAGAAGATAAAGCCCACCGGGTTGAACGGGCCCATCTCACTGGGCACGAAGTATCCGGGCAGGTGCCAGACGGCCCAGACCACGCCCAGGATCGCCGCAGAGATCATGGGACTGAAGCGCTGCTGAAGGTGCGGGAGGGCAAAGCCGGTCCAACCCGTCTCCTCACCGATGGCATTGACGAGATAGGCTGAGAACAGCGCCGGGAGGTAGAGCGTGAGGATCAGCCCACCCTTCGCGGCCAGCGATTGGAACAGCGGCGCGCCCGCAAGCAGCGCCATTAGAAGATAAAGGATTACATTCCCGAAGACTGCCAGCAGCAGCCAGCCAAGGCCGAATCGCGGATTCGTCATTCGGCGGAAAAAGGCGCTCCATTCCCCGCCTCCCATGGCTGTAGAGACGATGACCGCAGCAATCAGGGGACCGAATGCGCCAGCGGTCTGGAAAGGTTTAAAGGGCAGTCCGAAGAAGAGGGCGGGCGTGGCCAGCAACCAGGTGATGAGAATGGCGAGGCCGAAGAAAAGCGGCAGGGGATGGCGCGCGGCAAAATTCCGTCCAGAGTCGGGTTCGTTCATGCGATTGCTCCTTTCATTTTCTTGAGAAAAGGGGAGGCCCCTGCATCTCCGGAGCTGTATGGCCTCCTGAATGGGGCGGGAGGCTGTATCAGCCCTGCATTGCGGGTTCGGCCCTGTGTCCCAGGCGGCCCTTCGTGAAGAAGATCAGCGCCAGGGCCAGCAGCCACATCAAGATCACGGTGAAGCGGAAGGGGCTGGCGGAGTTGTCGGAGAGCAGGTTGGCCCAGGCGTTTTGAGAAGCGTGCATGATGGTGACGATCAGCAGGCTGCCGGTCATGTTATAGATGAAAGCATAAATGAACACAGCCGCCACCGAGAAGGCTGCGAACCACGGAATACCGACAGTCGAGTAGAAGTCCACACTCTTATCCCAGAAATAGGGGAGGTGCAGCAGGAACTCGGGGATGGCAAGCAGCAGGCATCCGACCAGGACCCCGTAGCGCGCCTCCAGCCTTGGCAGGGCAAAACCCCGCCATGCGATCTCCTCGGTATTGAGCAGAATGCCCACCCCGATCAACACCACCAGAGCGAGTATGACATTCAATGGTGATTCGCCCGCAGCCGGGATCTTGGGCATCGCCCCGCCGAACAATACGTGCAGGCCGATGCCGCCCAGGATCACCGCCGCCAGGAAGAAGAACGCCATCAGGTAATAGAGCACATTGACGCGCACCACCAGGAAGCGGCGCAGCAGTTCGCGGATGCCTGTCCTCCCCGCGATGATCCCTGTCACGATGAGAGCCGCGATACCCGGAGCCCAGCCGATCAGCACAGCCAGTGCCACCAGGGGTGGGGCGGCGACCAGCCCGCGCGAATATAGCGCCTCGTAGATCATCTCGGGCCAGGCCAGAACAAATATCAAAACATACATGGAAATGAGCGGGTGGTTGTTGATGAAGGCTTTGAGTCCGCCTGCCCGGGATACAGAGGCAGTGGAAAGCGTGGCCATGTCTCAATTCTCCTTTACCGTTAAAACCGCAGATAAGGGACCTCAATTCCTGCCCCTGCCCGCCAGCCTTCGTCGCCCCCGGGGAGCAGGTTTCGGAAATGAGCCAGCCCGGAACCGCGGGCTGACGACACCTTGTAATATTATAAGCATTCCCGACCAATAATCAACACCCTGATTTCGGTTACGATCATTATGCCGCCATGTCCCATACCCCTCCC
>CAZSPX010000235.1:0-5398 GCA_964608885.1 uncultured Anaerolineaceae bacterium
GTTGGCGGCGAAGTCTTCGCAGGCCGGGGGCGAGCTTGCCACACCGATCAGGCGCGTGCAGTGCGGCGCCAGGAAGGCGCTGAACAGCCCCACCCCGCAGTAGAGATCGAGCACAACCTCCAACGAGGAGGGCAGCTTTTCCAGGACATGCTGCACCATGCGTCCTGCCAGCGGCGTATTGACCTGGAAGAACGATCCCGCCGAGACGCGGAACCCCCTCCCCAGCACTTCCATGCGCAGAGAGGAGCCCCCTGCCAACACCAGGGGATTCTCCTCAAAAAGGTGGACCACATGGATGCCTGCCCCGATCTCCATCTCAGGAGGCTCGGCCTCCGGAGATTCGAGCACCAGTATCAGCTCATCCGCCCCGGCCCGCAGCGAGACGCGTTCGATGCCCGTGCCCGGCTCAAACTCGAGCTGCGGCCACAGGTCGTTGAGCGGGGCTTCCGGCACGTGGCACTCGCGGATCGCCAGCACCGCCTCCGGCCCCGCCGCGGGGTGGCGCATGTATCCGAGACTCCCCTCAGGGGTCAGGTGGAACTGGACATGGTTGCGATAGTTCCATTCCTCCGGGGAAGGCACTGTATCCTGCACGGGAGCCGGATCGATCTTCCCGATGCGCCTCAACTGGTCCCGCAGGATTTCGGCTTTTGCCTGGAGCTGTGCAGGATAGCTCAAGTGCTGGTAATGACAGCCCCCGCAGGTCCCGAAATGCACACAGCGCGGCCTCACTCTTTCGGGCGCAGACTCCAGGACCTCGACCAGTGCGGCGCGCGCATGCCCCCGCCGGGATTCAAGTGTCCGGACGAGGACCCTCTCACCGGGCAGGGCAAAAGGCACAAAAACCGCCTGGCCATCGGGCAGGCGGCCCAGCGCATCTCCCCCATATGTCAGCGTGGTGAGCGTGACCTCGTGGAGCTCGTCCATTCCGGTCAGTTCAATCAGCGGGGCGGCCTTGCAGCCGCCCCGCTCTCTACTTCAGGATGAAGGACAGGATGATGAGCAGTGCGAAGAACGAGCCCGCCAGGATCCCGATGCGCGAGAGGTCACGCTTTACATAGGAATAGTCGGGATTGAACTCGGTGGTAATGGGCGCAGTACCGGAGGTCTTTCCACGGACTCCCATGCTGCGCTTGCTTCTCTTGGCCATTTGTAACTCCTAGTTCGAAAGTTTTGCGAAAACCACGATCCGGTCTGAATCTACCAGATAGGGGTAACACGAGATCAGGGTCACGGTCGCATCCGGGGTGGAGGTCATGACCTCGACCTGGGTGGGTTTCACGATCACCGTGCGGTCCACCACGTAGGTGAACTGCTTCTGCTGGGTATAGAGGATCACCTGGTCTCCCGGCTGGAGGCGATCCAGGTAGCGGAACAGTTCGCCATAGACATCATTATGTGCGGACAGGATCATATTCCCGTCCATGCCGGGATCCGCGGAGCCGATGTGCTGCGCAACGCCCTTTTTCAGTTGCTCCCAACCATCGCCCTGCACCACCGGGGCATCCACCTTCAGTGCCGGGATCTGGATGCGCACAGCCTGCTGCTCGCTGGGCGGCGGGATCGGGATGTTCGCCAGCGACTGCACCATGGGCCGCAGGTGCTCGGGGATCTCGGCCTCGTTCGGACGGGTGTTGCCGTTGGCATCCGGGGGCGTGTGCCCGCCGGGCAGGACCACCGCCATCACCAGCGGAGTGGGCGTGGGGGTGGCGGGGTTGAGGGCGGCGGCCACCTCCCGGTTCAAGTCCCGCAGCAGCCCCAGGCCGCTCAGCAGGACGCCCACCAGTCCCAGCACCGCCAGGACCTCAACGGCCAGAAGCGTCCGGTCCATCCAGCGCCGCCGGGGCGATTGCTTCGCATGGCCCTCGCCTTCGGGCAGCGTCTCCACCGTGACCGGCGTGGCGGAGGCTGCCGCGGGCCACTCTGGCCCCACATCCACCACGCGCCCCGTACGGCGGAAATGCTCCAGGCGCTCCTTGCGCGTTCCGCGGCGTCTTTCCACCAGCAGCCGGCGCAGTTCTTCCACAGAGAGATCTTCAGGGGCTTTACGGCGGGGCATGGCGAGGCGATTATACCGCAGGGATTCTGTTCCGTAAGAGCCCGTCATCTGGGTGAGTCTTAAACAAGGTGCAGAGTTTCTTTTCGTCAGTTCCCGTATGTTCGTGGTATAATTAGAACAATTATTCTACCGGTGTTCCCGTCTCAGAGTGAGGAGCAATCCCATGGAAGGCAAGTTGTTTGAAGACATCCGGACCGCCCTGGAAGAGAAGCAGGCGAACCTGACAGAGTGGCTTGAGCAGGCGCCGGAAGACCAGAAAGAGGTCCTGTTGGGACCCGCCGAGGAGTCGGAGGTTCAGCACCAGTTGGAGCATATCGAAGTCGCCCTCGATCACCTGCACCAGGGCGTTCTGGGCGTCTGTGAGGTTTGTCACGGCGTGGTGGATGAGAACCTGCTGCAGATGGATTACACCAGCTGCATCTGCCTGGACCACTATTCCGATGAGCAGCGCCGCCAGCTTGAGAACGAGCTCGAGCTTTCGCAGAACCTCCAGCGCGCCCTGCTTCCCCGGCAGATCCCTTCCATTCCCGGCATGGAGGTGGCCGCTTTCAGCCGTCCTGCGCAGATCGTCACCGGGGACTACTTTGATTTCGTCCACTTCAAGGATGGCTCGCCCGGCCTGGTGATCGCGGACGTGAGCGGGCACGGCGTCTCGGCAGGCATGCTGATGACCAGCCTGCAGACCGCCTTCCAGACCCTGGCCCCGGAGACTTATTCGCCTGTGGAGGTCATCCAGCGCCTTAACCGGCTTTACATCCACAACATCAACCTGACCACCTTCGTAACGGCCTTCTTTGCCAGGCTGGATCTGGCCGCGCGGCGGCTGTGCTACGCCAACGCCGGGCACCCCGCCTATCTGTATCGCGCCGATACCGGGCAGGACCTCTGGCTGCGGCGGACGGGCCCGGCCATTGGCCTGGTGGAGGAATATCCCACTGGCACTGCCGAGGTGGACCTGAACCCCGGCGATGTGCTGGTCTTGTACACCGATGGCCTGACCGAGGCCATGAACCCGGACCACCGCCAGTTTGGAGACCAGGCACTGGCCGAGGTGATCCGCCGGAACCCGGGCGCCTCCGCCCAGAGGCTGGTCAACGCGATCATCGGGGATCTCACCTCTTACATCGCCGGCTCCGACCTCGCCGACGACCTGACGCTGGTTGTGGCAAGGGCTGTGTGATCTGATGCAACGGGGCTGGCTTGCCAAAAGCGACCGGCCTCGTTATAATGTGTCCCTGCCCGGGCGGGTAGCTCAGTTGGTTAGAGCACTGCGTTGACATCGCAGAGGTCGCAGGTTCGAGCCCTGTCTCGCCCACCTTACAGCCCCCCGAAAAGCCCTGAGGAAGGGCTTTTTGATTCGGGCTCCAAAATCCTGATCTTGGTTTTATCCTCCCGTATCCCTGTTTCCGCAACTGGGTTGTAATATCAGGACAATTCTGTCCAAAATTCACCTTTTTGCCAAAGGAGATACGTATGTTCATTGACTTTTTGACCATGATCATGATCAACCTGGTCGCTGGCAGCTTCCTGCTCGCCTGGTATCTGTGGAAGGGCATGGACGAAAAGGATCAGCGCCCCTATGCCGCTGCCTTCTTCGGCGTGGGGCTGCTCTCGTTCATCTCGGGCCTGCAGCTCTCCTTCAACTGGCCCCTGCCCGGAAGCTACAATGTGGCCTACGGCGACACCACCACCCTGTTCGGCATCGTTTTCCTTGCCACTTCCATCGCCCTCTGGCAGGGTTGGAGCCTGGTCCCGATCGCCATCTACGCCTTTTTTGCAGGCCTGGATGCGGTGATCGTGGGCGCCCGCATTCTCTCCCTCGGTCTTACCAAGGAGCCGGTGGTCTCAGCCATCGGCTTCATCTTTGCGGGCCTGGGAGGCATAGGGGCAGCCCCCTTCTTCATGTGGTTCAAGGAAAACAAGGCCTTGCGAATGCTTGGCGCCCTGATGATGCTGGGCGTGGCCGTGCTCTGGGCCATCGCGTTCTACAATGCACTCTGGGGCCACATGGAAAGCTTTGGCAAGTGGCTCCCCCCCACCATGGGCGGCGGAGGCTGATCACAGTTCTCACCATTAAAAAACGGAGCCGGGAAATATCCCGGCTCCGGCTGCTTTAATATGGGAATCCGAACACGGCCAGCCCTCGGAATCTGGCCGCTCTATCTCCTCGGCTATGTCCCCCTCCCACGCTGAGCAGGGATCCTGCCCTTAATCCACCGCCACCATCACATTCGAGGCCTTGATCACTGCATAGACCTCCTTGCCTTCCTCCAATTCCAGGCTTTCCACTGATTCCCGGGTGATGATCGAGACGATCTCCTCCCCTCCGGCGGTGACGATCACCACCTCAGAGTTGACGGCTCCGGTGATGATCTTCTTGACGGTCCCCTTCAGGATATTGCGCGCGCTGAGCTTCATGACTCTCTCCTTATTAACGTTTCGTCAAATATATCACGTCCTGCTTGACAGCGCACTGAAACCGCATATAATAACCGGACAATCCATCCAAACGCGTTGACCGGGACGAGTAAGCGATCCCCTTCCCGACAGGGAGAAGCGGCTGCAGATTGAGAGCTGCTTCCAGGAAGACCCGCCCAAAACCACCCGCGAGCGTGACGCCTGAACGAAAGCGCAAGCGCATCCAGTAAGGCGAACGGCTGGCCCCGTTACCGGCTCAAGAGATACCCCGAACGAAGTATGGGGTAAATCGGGTGGAACCGCGTGAGCAAAGCTCCCGCCCCGTGACCGGGCGAGAGTTTTTTATTTCCTGGAGGCTGCCATGACCGAAGAAGGAACCACCTTCACTCCCCGGCGGCCCGCAGGTCGTTAGTGCCTCTGCGGGCTGCTGCAGGCACGCATCAGGCACTAAGACCTTTTCTATTTTTCAAAGAAGGAAGCAAAAATGGCCGGACAAGTTCAACAAAAATATCAGGAAACGGAGCTTTACAGGATCCGTCACTCGGCCGCGCACATCATGGCACAGGCCGTGCTCGAGATGTTCCCCGACGGCAAGGTCTCGATCGGCCCGCCGGTCGAGAACGGCTTTTACTACGACTTCGACCTGCCCCGCAATCTCACGCCCGAGGACCTGGAGAAGATCGAGAAACGCATGCGGCAGATCATCGCCGGGAAATTCGACTTCCAGAAGACGGTCATCTCGGCGGAGGAGGCCCGCCGCATCTTTGCGGACCAGCCCTACAAGCTGGAGCTGATTGAGGGACTTGAGAAAGGCGGGCTGGACGAGTACGGAAACCCGCTGGATGTGAAGCCCGAGATCTCCATCTACAAGCAGGACAGCTTCGTGGACCTGTGCCGCGGGCCGCACGTGGAGAACACGCG
>CAZSPX010000236.1:0-5395 GCA_964608885.1 uncultured Anaerolineaceae bacterium
AGTGATCACGCTCTCAGGGTCGGCGGTGTCCACCTTGTTGATGACGAACACATCCGCCAGGCGAACGTTGGTCTCGCCGGGGTGATAGCTGCTCTCATGGCCGGGGCGGTGCGGGTCGGCAACCACGATCTGCAGGTCGGAGACATAGAAGGGGAAGTCGTTGTTGCCGCCATCCCACAGCACAATATCCACTTCCTTTTCGGCGGCGCGCAGGATCTTCTCGTAATCCACACCGGCATAGACGATCACACCGTTGTCGATGTGCGGCTCGTACTCCTCGCGCTCCTCGATGGTGGTCTCGTGCTCGTCCAGGTCGTCATAGTCCGCGAAGCGCTGGACTTCCTGGCGGACCAGGTTGCCGTAGGGCATGGGATGACGGATGGCCGCCACTTTGTAGCCCATCTCGCGCAGGATCAGGGACACGCGCCGGGTCGTCTGGCTCTTGCCGGAGCCCGTGCGCACCGCGCAGACCGAGACCACCGGCTTGACGGACTTGACCTGGGTGTACTTCGTGCCCATCAGACGGAAATCCGCTCCGGCGGCATTCACGATGGATGCCTTGTGCATCACCACCTCGTGCGGCACGTCGCTGTAGGCGAAGACCACCTGCTCCACGCCGTGCTTGCGGATGAGGTCGACCAGCTCCTCCTCGGCGTGGATCGGAATGCCCGCGGGGTACAGATCGCCGGCCAGTTCCTTGGGATACTGGCGGCCTTCGATATCGGGGATCTGAGTGGCAGTAAAGGCCACAACCTCGTAGTCCTTGTTGCCGCGGAAGAACGTGTTGAAATTGTGGAAATCGCGTCCCGCGGCGCCCATGATAATGGTCTTGATCGGCATAGGTTAATTCTCCCTATCGCGCTGCCCTGGGGACAGTGTCCGAGCGGACCCGGCTTTGGTTTTGGGTCCACTCGTTTTACCCGGTGCAGCCGCTTGATTCTAAAGGAAAACCTGCCGGACGTGTAGATAACACCCGGCAGGAATTTGATATGACAGGCGGCAGGGTAGCGTGCCCTGTCTGGAGGCTCTTACCCTGACTGCGATTGCAGATAGATCTGCAAGCCCATCTGCTGGATCTGGTCGAGCTGGGTCTCCAGCCAGCCCAGGTGGTCTTCCTCATCTTTCAGGTTATCCTCGATCAGGCTGCGGCTTCCGTTATCCCCCACCTCAAGGCACAGACGGATCCCCTCGTTATAAGCCTTGATGGCCCCGGCCTCTGCCGATAGGTCATTCTTCAGCTGGATTTCAACATTTTCACCGATGCTCATCTTGTTCAACTGGCTGACGACCGGCATGCCCTCCAGGGCGAGAATGCGACCGATGAGCTTCTCGGCATGCTTCATCTCGTCAATGGCGCGCTTCTCGATGGCCTTGTGCAGTTTTTCGTACCCCCAGGCATCGCACATTTCGGAATGCACCATGTACTGGCTGACCGCGGTCAGCTCATCGGCCAAAAATTCGTTCAGCAAGGCGATTACTTTTTCGTTTCCTTTCATTGCAGCCTCCTGTCATAATTTTACCGTAATTGAGAAATTATTCACAATAAAAGCAAGGCTCTTCCCTAGTATTCCAATTTCAAGATCTTCTCGTCCTCAAGCATGCGACGCGTGAACTTATCCTGGTTTGCGGGTGTACCCGTGGTCCGCCAGGTGCTGGCAATTTCATGGTCCGATATCTGGATATGATCTTCCGTGACCAGCAGGTGGAATTCCTTAAAGGCCCGCCGCAGTCTTTCGAGATCCTCAAGGCTGGAGGAGTCGATCAGGATGCGGTAGGTGCGCGCGCTGCGGAGATGGTCCATCCAGCCCACCACGCGCGGGAAGATCAGCAGGATGATCAGGGTCACCACCGTGGCGGCCAGCACCAGGTTCATCTCGGCGGCAGCAATGCCCATCCCAAGCGCCGCGGCCAGCCAGATGGTGGCGGCGGTGGTCAGCCCGCCGATGCGCCCACCCTCCCGCAAGATGGTCCCAGCGCCCAGGAAACCGATGCCCGTGACGATGTTCGAGGCGATGCGGGTCTGGCTGTCGGTCCCTCCCGCGATAGAGATCGAGAACATGGTGTAAAGGGTCGAGCCGATGGTGATGAGGATGATGGTGCGGAAACCGGCTGCCTTGTATTGGAACTCGCGCTCCAGCCCGATCAATCCGCCCACGAGCACCGCAACACCCAGTTTGATCAGATGGTCAATAAGCATGTTCTAACCCTTTCATAAATGGAATACAGGTTCTGCAGCCATAAAGCCTGCGCCGTTCACAGCCTCACACAATCCCCCATCATTGCCGGTGAAACGGGCAGGGTCGGGGCATGCCAGGCAAAGGCTTTGCAGATCCGCTCCGCGTGATGCAGTTCCCACAGGTCTGATGGGTCCCTTCCCAGCTCGTTCAGGTGCGTAAGCAGCACGCGCTTCGGGCGCAGGGCCAGGCAAAAAGCGATAAAGGCTTCCAGCAGGGGCGGCTCCTCCATCCGGGCGCAGCCTCGTCCCAGCCAGACATGCGCCGCCAGCCCGTCCACTTCTCCAAGGTCAGGCAGCTTACCGGCGTCATACTCACGCGTGTCGCCGGGAAAGAGCCAGCGCTTTTCGCCAAATTCCGCGAGATACCCCACGGACGGGACGCCATGCCGCACATCCCCCTTGCGATCCAGGTGCAGTCCCTCAAAAGGTGTGAGGCGGAGCCCGGGGAAAGCAAGCGGCTCAAGCATGCGCGGGACGATGATCCGGCTGGCCGGTATCCCTGATACCTCCACCAGCTTCAGGATCGGCTCGGGCACCACCCAGTCTATCGACAGGTCGCTCAGGGAATGGAGCAGCTCCAAATCCAGATGGTCTTCATGCCGGTGGGTCAGGACCACGAGAGACAGGGGTTTCAAGTCCGCGGCGAAGTCCATCTCCGGAGCGCCCGGGAGCCTGTGAGACAGGCGCAGCGGGTCGATCGCCCAACGCAGGTCACCCGTTCGCAGCAGGTAATTGGCGGAGTACATCAGCCACAGGCGGTCTTCGCCCGCCGGGGCGCTCCATCCCTCCAGCACGCCGCGCCACAGGGAGGGGAACCCGCCCACTGCCTCGCGCTTGAGATGCTCAAGCTGGGAGAGGGCCGCCGGGGTCTCTTCCGTTATATTGGGCATGGATCAGCGCTTCCACATCCTCGCGCGTCCCGGAGAACGGACCGGGCGTTTCCATTTTCAGGCTGGTAAGGGCCGCTGCCCAGATCCCGGCCTGTTCGGGAGGGGTGGAAAGCCGCATGGCAACATAGGTGCCCACGCAGGTATCCCCGCGTCCGCTGCGCCCGCTTAGCTGGCGAGCGTGGAACTGGAGAGGATGGAAACGCCCATCCGCAAGGATCAACAGTCCCTCGCGGTGTGTCAGGACGATCTCGCGCGGTCCCAATGCTGCAAAAGCCTGCGCGGCGCGGAATATATCCGATTCACCGGTCAGCGACTCGGCCTCGACCGCGTCCGTCTTGAGGATATCCACGTGCGCCAGGGCGGCCTGCATCTCGGGCCAGGGTTCGTAGTTCAGTCGCTCGTCCCGCAGCACGCGCACGAACCCCTGCACGTCCACGGCCACCAGGATCCCGCGCGCGTGCAGCATCTGGATGACATCCAGGCCCACCTCGCCGCGCAGGCTGGAGCCGATGACCGCCGCCCGCATCGGAATACCCTCGACCTCCTCCGGCCGCAGGCTGCCTGCGGTAGCCGTCACCGACAGGCTGCGAATATCCGGGTCTGTGGTGGGATATTCCAGGCGCATATTGGTCGAGTGCGGGGTATAGATGGGGAAACAGTCGATCCCTGCAGAGCGGAACTTCTCCACCACGCGTGCATCTTCATGCGAGAGCCGGGTCACCACGGCCACCTTCATACCCAGGCGCCGGACAGCGTGCGCGGCATAGTTGACCGCGCCGCCATCCACAAAGCTGGTGCCCGAGGGCGTCACGATCGTATCCTTGGTGTAATTCCCGATACATACCACATCATAGGGTTCGGCTGACATGGATCAAAACAACCTTTCAATCACGGAGATGAGATGAATTTAGACCGGAATGAACCAGAGCAGGAGCCAGTAGATGCCCGCGCCAGCCAGCGCGGTCGCCGGGATGGTGAGCAGCCAGGCGGTGGCAATCTCTCCGGCAACACCCCATCGCACTTTATTGACCCGCTCTGCAGAGCCCACGCCCATGATGGCCGAGCTTACCACCTGGGTGGTGCTGACCGGCCCCCCGAAAAGCGATGCGCTGATGATGACCGCGGCTGAGGCGAACTGCGAGGCAAGGCCATCCACTGGGCGGATCTTGAAGAACTTGCCTCCAAGGGTGCGGATCAGCTTCCAGCCCCCCACCGCCGTGCCCAGGGCGATCATTCCCGCGCACAGCAGGATCACCCACAACGGAACTTCGAATGTGGGGATGTATCCGCTTGTGACCAGCGCCAGCGTGATAATGCCCATTGTTTTTTGCGCGTCGTTGGACCCGTGACTGAGCGCCAGTGCCAGGGCGGTGACAAGCTGGCTCTTCTTGAAGAGGTTGTTCACAGCCGGGGTCGCATTCCAGCACAGGATGAGGACCAGGCGCAGCACCAGATAGCCAATGATAAAGCCGATGATCGGCGATGCAAAGAGGGCGATCAGCACCTTTTCAAAACCGGACAGCAGGATCGCCCGCCAGCCCGCGCTGATCAGCACCGCGCCGATAAAGCCTCCCACCAGCGCATGCGAGGAGCTGCTGGGAAAGCCCAGATACCAGGTGAGCAGGTTCCACAGGATGGCGCTGACCAGGGCGGCAATGAGCACCTGTGTATTGATCGCCTCCGCGATGACCACTTCATGGCCGATGGTCGTGGCCACCGCCACCCCGAAGATCAGCGGGCCGGAAAACTCAGCCAGGGCCGTGGCCCCGAGGGCCACCACCGGCGAGAAAGCCCGGGAGGAGATCATGGTCGCCACGATGTTGCTGGAATCGTGAATGCCGTTCAGGAAGTCGAACAGCAAAGCCAGGAGGATGACAGCGATGACGAGACTGGTGAAGCCCACGGGTTGCTCCTAGGTCATCTTCACGACAATATCGGCAATGACATTGGCGGCCTCATCCCCCATGTCGGCGGCATTGCTCAGGTGACGGTACACCTCGCGCTGCTTGAGCATGCGGGTGATGTCCTGGATATCCTGCGGCTCGGTGAACAGGTCTGCCAGGGCCTCGCGGTAGACGCCCTCCACACGATTTTCCAGCGCCTTGGCGCGCTGGGCATGCTCCCCTGCCACCCGCACATGACCCTCCAGCCGGCTGACTGCCATATACAGCTCATAGGCGGCGTCCCGCAAGAGCGAGGCAATACGGCGCATGAAGGGGGTGGGCTCAACATTCAGGATCTCCATCTCGTCCGCGGTCACGGCCTCGAT
>CAZSPX010000237.1:0-5369 GCA_964608885.1 uncultured Anaerolineaceae bacterium
CTGGTCGGCCTGATCCTGCGCGGCATCTCCTTCGAGTATCGCTCCAAGGATGCCAACCCCGCCTGGCGTCACCGCTTCGATTGGATGATCGCCATTGGCTCCTTCCTCAGCTCCCTCCTGCTGGGCGCGGCCTTCGCCAACCTGGCGCGCGGCGTCCCCATCAACCAGGACATGATGTTCACCGGGAACCTCTTCACCCTGCTCAACCCCTACGGGCTGCTGGGCGGCGTCACCACCGTTTCCATCTTCCTGCTCCACGGCATCAACTTCCTGGGCCTGAAGCTGGAAGGCGAGCTGCGCGAGCGCGTGCACGCCGTTGCCCGCACGATCTGGGCCCAGACCAGCCTGCTCTACATCGGCCTCGCCATTTACACCTATGTCGCCGGATTCGTCTCGCACGGCAAGATCAACCCCGGCGCCACCCCCATCGCCGCGCTGGCTTCCCTGCTGCTGACAGGATACTTCATCAGTCGCAGGATGGAAGGCTGGGCCTTCATCATGACCGGGCTGAGCATCGTCCTCACCCAGGTCACCTTCTTCACCATGACCTTCCCCAACGTGATGACCTCCAGCACCAACCCGGACTGGTCACTCACCATTTACAATGCCTCCTCCTCGCAGTACACGCTGACGGTCATGTCCATCGTCGCGCTGATCTTCGTCCCCATCGTCCTGGCCTACCAGGGCTGGTCCTATTACATGTTCCGGAAGCGCATCACCGCCCATAAGGACTCGCTGGTGTACTAAGCCCTCTTCTATCACTCGCACAGGCGCCTCCGGGCGCCTGTCTTTTTTAATGTCATTGGGAGGATGATATTCGCCCGCCCGTGACCGAAGGAACCTTTTCCCGCCAGCGGTGTACAGTCTATAAACAGCCATGATGGATGTGCTGTGAGTGAATCCGATCTGGTCCGGCAGGCGCAGCAGGGCGATCCGGATGCATGGGAAGACCTGGTGAAGGGTCACCAGGCGGCCGTGTTCCGGTTGGCCTATCTCCTGCTCGGTGATCCTGATGAGGCGGAAGACGCCGCGCAGGAGACGTTTCTACGTGCCTGGTATGCCCTGCGGCGCTTCGATGGGACGCGGCCCTTGCGCCCCTGGCTGATGCAGATCGTGTCCAACCTGGCCAGCAACCGCCGCCGCTCCCTGGGCCGCCAGTTGAACGCCCTCATGCGCTTTGCGCGCCAGCCCGGTGGTCCCCCGGCGGCCGTGGCGGAGGATGACTCCCGCTCCCTGTGGCAGGCCGTCCGCAGGCTGGCCTTCCCGCACCAGCAGGTGATCTACCTGCGCTTCTTCCTGGATCTGAGCGAGCAGGAGATGAGCGAAACGCTGGGTGTGGCCGCCGGGACGGTGAAATCCCGCCTGCACCGCGCCCTGTCAGCCCTCCGCAAGGAGATCGAGAAAAGTTTCCCGCACCTGCAGGAGAGCCTGGTCGAATGAACAACCCTTCCACTCTCGAAGAACGACTACACGAATACAGTCAGGCTTTCCCTTACCCTCCCACCCCGGCCATTCATCGGGCTGTGCGTATTCGGCTTATCGGCCGCCGCCCCATCTCTCTGCGCCCTGCCCTGCGCTGGGTCATCCTGGCTGTCATCGTCCTGTGCGCCGCGCTGATGGCCGTCCCCCGGGTGCGCGCCCAGGTGCTTGAGTTCCTGCGGTTCGGCGTGGTGCGCATCTTCCCCGCCGCGCCCGCTCCCGCCCCTTCAGGGGTCCAAATTCCGCTCACCGGCACGCCCCGCGCAGACGGGGCCGCCACACCCCGCGCGGACAGGACCGCCACGCCCCGTCCCACCTTTGCCCCCCAGCTTGAGCCCGAGAGCATTACCTCCCTTCAAGGCCTGGCCGGTGAGACCACCCTCCAGGAGGCGCGGGATGAGTTCCGCTTCCCAATCCTGCTTCCCTCCTACCCCGCGGACCTCGGCGAGCCGGACCGGGTCTTCCTCCAGGAGCGGGATCAGATGGTCATCCTGGCCTGGCTCGACCCCTCCGCCCCGGACCGCGCCCGCCTGAGCCTGCACGAGATCGCCCCCGGATCAGTGCTGATCGAGAAGTACCAGCCGCCTCTGCTCGAGCAGACCCGGGTCCATGAGAGCCCCGCCGCCTGGGTCTCCGGCCCCTACCTGCTCCAGGTGACCTCCGGGGATGTAGGCTGGCGCAGGCTCGTGGAGGGCAATGCGCTCATCTGGGAGGCAGGCGGCATCACCTATCGCCTCGAGTCGCCTCTCAGCCTCGAAGAGACGCTGAAGATCGCCGAATCCCTTCAATAAACCTGTATGTCGTTGCGAGCAGGCAGGGGAAGGGCCGGGGGCATTCCGGACCTTCCCGCCGGCGATGCAACCCCCTCGTACCAGGCAGGCATCTTATAATCCGAAACAATAGTGAAAGGACACTGCATGACATCCCGCTTATCGTTGCTGCTTCTGACCGCCTTCCTCATTGCTTCGTGCACACCAGGTTCCGCTCCCGCCGCGACAGCAACTCCCTTGACCGCACCCTTGCCCACTCCCGAGCCGCCCTCCTACGCGCGCAGCCTGCTCCTCGCCCGCTGGGACTCAGAGACCCACCATCACCTGCTTGCCCCGGTGGACCCCGCCACTGGCGATCCCATCGCAGACCATGACTCAATCGACCTCGGCGTCAACTATTACTATCTGTTCTCGCCCGATCACTCGACCCTGGCGGTCCTTTCCTATCCGGACGATTCCGCCTCGGACCCAACCCTCCATGTGATTGACCTCGCCTCCTGGAAAGAGGAAAAATATCCTCTCGAGCTCACCGGCTGGGTCAGCGCCTCAGCCTTCAGCACCGATGGCCGCAGGTTGGCAATTGCTGCCATGTACCGGGAACGGACCCTGCTGGTCTTCGACCTGCCCTCGGGCACGGTGACCGCGCAGGCCGCGCCGGAATTCGAGATCTCAGCCCTTCGCTTCACGCGCGATGGCAGTTCCCTCATGGCCTATGGCCGCGTATTGGTGGACCGCTTCACTGAGAACGAGCGCAGCGAGGGTCCCGCGCAAGCCGCGCTGTTCAACGCGGACGATCTCAGCGCGGCCTGGTCCGTCGAGCTGACCGGTGTATTGGATGGCCTCTATGCGGTGAAAGCCGGTTCCACCGATGTCCACACCCCCGGCAATGGCTGGTACTTCTACCCTGGCGTGGTCTTTGCCCCCGATGCCGATGCCCTTTATGTCGTCCATGCCGACCAGGACCGTCTGACCCACGTGGACTTCACGGCGGGCTCCTTCCATACCCTCGACATCCATCACCAGGTTTCACTGCTGGAGCGTTTCCTGATGCTCGGTACGCTCACGGCCCATGCCAAGGCCGGCAGCGGCGTGACCCGCCAGGCGGTGATCTCGCCGGATGGGCAGGTCATCTACACTGCCGGCACGAGGAACGAAATGCACCAGCTCTCCAACGGCGATTGGTCCTCCGCGACCCTCGGCCTGGAGCTTCTTGGCATCCGCGTCACCGATGGGACGATTCTCATGGAAAGCGAGGTTCCCTCCTCCGGTCTGCGCATCTCTCCGGAGGGCGACCGGCTTTTCATCCAGGGCTGGACTGGGGATGCTTTGGCGACCCTCCCGCAGACCACCATCTTCGATATTCAGACCGCGGCTGCTCTCACACAGATAAAAAGCGCCTATGCCGCCCCCGCCCGCCGCATGGATGGGACCCTGGTCCTGGTCTCCAATGAGGTCATGGACGTGTCAGGTCAGCTCACTCGGATGGGCGTCCATGATTTCGAAAGTGGCGCCTGGATCGCCGATTGGACGAGCCCCGGCATTGCCGCCTGGCTCGTCGAGCCATAGGCAGTAGGGGCGCTGCTGGATGAGTGCCGCCCCCATCGCTGCCTTTCTTTCGAAGTAGTCCCTGCGGTGAACAGCTATAATGGAGCAGCGGATCGTTCGCCGCCGCTCCTCCATGCACCGCAGACTCCTCACCCTCACCCGCCATACCCGCCTCGGACTCGCCCTCACGGTCGCCTCTGGCCTCCTTGCAGGCCTGCTCACCATCGCCCAGGCCTGGCTGGTGAGCCTGACCATCAACGGCGTGTTCCTTGAAAGCCGGACCCTCGCGCAGGTCGCGGGCTGGATGCGGCTCCTCCTGCTGGTCATCGCCCTGCGCGGCGTTCTCACCTGGCTGAACGAAGCCGCCGCCTCTTCGGTGGCCGTGCGCATCAAGGACAGCCTCCGCCGCGAGCTGTTCGCCCATATCCTTGCCCTCGGACCCTCCTACAGCCGCGGCCAGCAGACCGGCGACCTGGCCGCCGCCGCCAACGAGGGCATCGAAGCTCTCGACGCCTACTACAGCCAGTACCTCCCCCAGCTCCTCATCAGCACGCTGGTTCCGCTGAGCATCCTGTTCATTGTCTTCCCGCTCGATCCACTTTCCGGGATCGTCCTGCTCCTCACGGCCCCGCTCATCCCCTTCTTCATGTACATGATCGGCAAAGGCGCCAGCGAGCTGACCGGCCGCCAGTACGAGACTCTCTCCCGCCTCTCCGCACATTTCCTCGACAGCCTCCAGGGGCTCACCACCCTCAAGCTCTTCGGCCAATCTCACGCCCAGGTAAGGAATATCGCCTCCGTCAGCGACCAGTTTCGCCGGACCACCTTAAAGGTCTTGCAGGTCACCTTCCTCTCCGCCCTTGCCCTGGAGCTTCTGGCCACGGTCAGCACGGCCATCATCGCCGTGGAGGTGGGCCTGCGCCTGCTCTATGCGCGCATGGAGTTCCTCCCGGCTCTCTTCATCCTCGTGCTGGCCCCCGAGTTCTACCTGCCGCTGCGCATGCTCGGCCTGCGCTTCCATGCCGGCATGTCCGGCACCAGCGCCGCGAAGCGCATCTACCAGATCCTTGATACGCCTCTTCCCTATCAACCTACCTCCCGCCCCGCCTCCGCAGCCCCGGGACTGACCTTCCAGCGCCTCGAGCTGTCAGACCTCTCCCATACCTATCCGGGCGGGACTCACCCGGCGCTGGATCAGATCAACCTGGAGATCCGCCGCGGGGAACACATCGCCCTGGTAGGGCGCAGCGGCGCAGGCAAGACCACTCTCGCCAGCCTGCTCCTGCGCTTCTTCGATCCCACTGCCGGGCGCATCCTCGTCAATGGCATCCCGCTCCAGGATCTGCCGGTCGAGGGGTGGCGCGGCCTTATCGCCTGGGTCCCGCAGTCCCCCTCCCTCTGGCATGACACGCTGGCGGCCAACCTGCGCCTCGGCAAGCCGGATGCCTCGAACGAGGAAGTGGCCGCGGCCGCCCGCCTTGCCCACCTGGATGAATTCATCGAGTCCCTGCCTCTGAAGTATGAGACTCCCATCGGCGAGAGCGGAGCGCGTCTCTCCAGCGGACAGGCCCAGCG
>CAZSPX010000238.1:0-5369 GCA_964608885.1 uncultured Anaerolineaceae bacterium
TGGAGGCTTCGATGAGCGAGGGAGAGGAACGCCGCAACCGGGCAATGACGTTGTTATAGACCGTCACGACGCAGAAGGTGGCGTGACCCAGAACGATGGTCCAGAAACTGAAGGGGATGCCGAAGCCGCCAATGGCAGAGCGAAGGGCAATGCCCGTAGCAATGCCGGGGAGGGCGATGGGCAGCACCAACAGGAAGGAGATGGCATCGCGCCCAAAGAATTTGGAGCGATAGACCGCGGCGGCGGCCAGCGTGCCGAGGACGAGCGCCACCAACGTGGCGAGAGCCGCCACCGAGAGCGAGAGCTGGAGAGCGCGCCACATATCCCCGCGAGCAAAGGCCTCGCCGAACCAGCGCGTCGTCAGCGCGGGAGGCGGGAATGAATAAGTGGATTCGTCGGTGGTGAAGGCGTACAGGAAGATGATCCACACGGGGACGTGCAGGAAGAGCAGCGCGGCAAGCGCGCCGAGGCTGACAAACAAGGGCGCACGGGGTTTGGGATTAGAGAGCATCGAAGGCCCCCAGGCGCTTGGCAATGAGGAGATACACGATCATGATGACAATAGGGCCCATGATGAAGGCAGCAGCCAATGGGATATTGCCGGAAGTTCCCTGGTGCGAGAGGACCGCCGTACCGATGAAGGGTGAGGAATTGCCGAGCGAGAGCGGCACCACGAAGTCACCGAGGGTGAGGGAGAAGGTGAAGATCGAGCCAGCCACCACGCCGGGAAAAACCAGCGGGAGAATCACAGTGCGGAAGGTCTGGAAGGGGCGCGCACCCAGATCGCTGGAGGCCTCCTCCAGCGATTTTGGGACCCTCTCCAACGCGGTCTGTATCGGGAGGATCATATAGGGAAGCCAGACATAGCAAAAGGCGATGAACATCCCGAGAGAGGACAATCCCAGCGACGGCCCACCAATATAGGGCAGCGATAGGAGCCAATCGAGGAGAGGCTGGAGGCCGAGATGACCGATCACCCAGGTGAGGATGCCCTCGCGTGCCAGGATCAGCCTCCAGGCATAAACGCGCACCAGGTAGGAGGACCAGAGCGGGACGAGCACAGCCAAATAAAGGAAGGACTTGAGGCGCGGGCTGGCATAGCGCGCCATGAAGAAGCTGAGCGGGAAAGCCAGGATGATATCCCCTATGGTCACAGCCGCGGCCATGGCCGTGGTGCGTTGGAAGATCTCCAGGTTGGCCTTTGTGAAGAGCTGGGCATAGGTCGCGAGGCTGAACCTCCGGACGATGAGGCCGGTGAAGCCATCCAGGTAGAAAAAGGAATTCAAGAGCAGGCTGAAGAGCGAGCCGAGGTAAATGACCAGCATGTAAAGCAGGGGCGGCCCAAGCAGCAGCGCCAGGACGAGCCCCGGGCGGAGATAGAGGTAGTTGGAAAGGCGGCGCATGACTCAGGCCTCTAGGTGACGGATATGGTCACGTGCCCAGGAGAGGCAGACGGACTGTCCCTTGCTGTTGAGCACGTCCATGGAGGTGGTCTTGAGGTTCTGCTCGACGACCACGAGGTCGGCGCCGCCTTCCACCTCGACGAGGTAGCGGGTATAGAGGCCAAGGTACACCACGTCACGGACCCTGCCCATGACGGAGTACACGCCAGGCTCGGGCATCTGATCCGCGGGGGTGATATGGATCTTCTCGGGGCGGATGGCAAAGCGGGAGGGCGAACCCGTGATCTTCTGTGCAAGCTCCCCGCTGATGAGGTTGGATACGCCCACGAACCCGGCCACGAAGGGAGTGGCGGGGTGCTCGTACATCTCCGCGGGCGTACCGGTCTGCTCGATGCGGCCCTCATTGAAGACCGCGATCCGGTCGCTCATGGTGAGGGCCTCTTCCTGGTCGTGAGTCACAAAGATGAAAGTGATCCCCACGGACTTCTGGATGGATTTCAGCTCGATCTGCATCTGCTGGCGCAGCTTGAGGTCAAGGGCGCCAAGAGGCTCATCGAGAAGGAGCACCTTGGGTTGGTTGATGAGGGCGCGTGCCAGGGCCACGCGCTGGCGCTGACCGCCGGAGAGCTGGGAGGGCTTGCGGTGGAAGAGGCCGGGGAGCCGGACAAGATCGAGCATCTCGTCCACACGCTTGCTGCGCTCCGCGCGCGCCACCTTCTTGAGCATGAGGCCATAAGCAATATTGTCGCCGACGGTCATGTGCGGGAAGAGGGCATAATCCTGGAAAACGGTGTTGACCGGGCGCTCATAGGGAGGCAGGCGCGAAACATCCTGCCCATAGAGCAGGATGCGGCCGGAGTCGGGGCGCTCAAAGCCTGCGATGAGACGCAGGCAGGTGGTCTTGCCAGAGCCGGAGGGACCGAGCATGGAGAAGAACTCACCGTCGCGGATCTCCAGGCTGACGTTATCCACGGCGCGCACATCACCGAAGTGACGCGAGACTCCCTCGAAAACGATGGCGGGGGTGTTGGTCATGGATGCTGGCCGGCCTCCTGGCGATGGCTCCCGCAGGGTGGAGTGCAGCGGTGTCGGGGGAGATGGATGCGAAGCATGATGATTATAAGCGAATGAGATGTCAGGACGCCATAGCTAGAATGGCTTCAATACCATGAGGGCGGTGATCAAAAGGACAAGCGCCTCCTGTGCGTAGTGCGCCATCTCGTTCCTACCGTCCCCCAGGGCCAGGCGGAGTTCGGGGGTAATGCTTCCCTGCGCAACGGCTGCATCGAGCAGCGGCTCGACCTTCTTGTTATGCGGGATGAAGACCACCGGGATCAGCGCCAGCATGAAGACGAGGAGAATATTGGAGACGAGCAGCCAATTCTGCGAGGCTCCCTGCAGAAAGCCGAAAGCCGGCCAATTCGACATGACCGCAAGAACAATCCCGAAAGGCAGGATGAGGGTGCTCCATGGGATGATCAGAATCCGGTCAATGCGGAGGGCTGCATGCGTAAGTGAGGCAACGGACTGAATATCCTCACTCCTTCTGGCAAGGCCGCGCACCAGCTGTCTTGAGAACATCCCCCCGATGGTGATCGTCACGGCGAGGATATGAAGGAATTTAACCAGGAGGTACCAGTTCATTTTTCTCCTTCGGCATCATCAGGATAAAGCCAGCTCGACCGCCTGTCCTATGACCAGCGCGCGTCCTTCCATCCACAGACTGTTGAACTCGGTTTCCGTCAGCTCCTCGCGCAGCCGCGCCAGGTACCTCTCGTACTCGAGCTGTTCATATTCAGTCATTGGCGACTGAATCCTTTCACGCAGAGTAGATGCCGCGCCAAGGAGCATTGCCGCGCGCTGCGGATTCTCCTGAGAGATTGCCAGGAACGCAAAACATTCCAATTGGTGCGCGATGGCCGAGCGATTTCCAATTTCCTGCCAGCCCTTGATCGTTTCCCGATAGATCGACGCTGCCCCTGGAAAATTTCCAGTGCGACGTTCAATGTGACCGATCTCGCTCTTCAAAACCAGTTGAAAATTCACGTTGCGCATTCTTTTGAAACTGTCGATCCCCTGCTCGAATATCCTTTTGGCTGATTCGTAATTGCCTCGCGAGCTTTCGTCCATTCCCATGCCCAGTGAAAACATTCCAGCCTGAAAGGACATGGGTCGATCCTTGAGCCTTTCCCTCAGTTTCCCAAAATACATTTTCGCTTCTTCTTCGCTGCCAAGATCTACGGCAAGCCTGGCCAAGTTGAGGGTGGCCATCCCAAGTCCAAAACTGTCTTCGACCTCATGTGTGAAGATGTGATAAGACTCACGTGCGGCATCCTCCCCTCCGGGTGCAGGCATGAATCTTGTGGCAGTATAAAACATCCCCAGGCTGTAACCCAGGATCAGTTTGTCGTCCGAATTCCGGGCGAATTCGCAGGCTTCCCTGAGAGCCTCCACCACCATCGGAAGGCGCCCCTGTCCCATACCCACCATACCCTGTGCGAACAACGCCCTTGCGATCGATCTCTGGCGGAAGAGGCGGGCATCGCCTTCAACAGGTGGCAGAGCCCTGGCACGCTCCACCGCGCTTTGAGCCGCGGTTACGCCTTCTCCCAACAGACCCAGAGCGCTCGAGACAACACAGAAATTGGCAGCCAGGTGGAGGTTCGCCTCCACATGATTCTCCAATCCCCACTCCAGGGCTGCACGAACGTTCTCCAATTCATTCTCCCCCTGATCTATCATAGGGAGGACATCTGCCGAGCGGAATGTTTCCCACAGCTTTTCCGATAATTGGTCGAAATACACAAAATGCCTGTTCCGTGCGCTTGGCGCTTGCCCTGAGGCAAAGAGCTTTTCCTGCGCATACTGGCGGATGGTTTCCAGCATGAAAAAGCGCATTCCACTAGTGCTTTCTTCAGGGGCTGCAAGCGATTTATTTACGAGCTGTTCCAGATGCTCCAGAGCGTCCGGGTCCTCGGAAACCGACTCCAAGGCCTCCAACGTCCAGCCTCCGGCAAATACAGAAGCGAATTGCAGCAGGCGTTTTTCTTCTTCGGAAAGAAGATCGTAGCTCCAGTCGATCAGTGCCCGTAGGGTCTGCTGGCGCGGCAGGGCAATGCGGCTGCCGCCCACCAGCAAACGGAAGCGATCATCCAGTCTTGCCGCGATCTGCTCCGGAGAAAACAGTCTGGTGCGCGCCGCCGCCAGCTCGATGGCCAGTGGAATGCCATCCAAGCGGCGGCAGATCTGTGCAATGGAAATGGCGCTTTCCTCCGTCATTATGAATGCCGGATTCACTGCATGAGCGCGGTCTACAAAGAGGCGGGTCGCTTCCATATCTGCGAGAGAAGGCACGGGATAGGTCACTTCGCCCGCGATCGCCAGCGCCTCACGGCTGCTCGCAAGGATCTTAAGCCCCGGACATTGGTGCAGCAGGTCGTCTGAAAGCCGCGCACAGGCTTCAATGAGATGTTCACAATTATCAAGGACCAGCAAGGTGAACTTGTCACGCAGATAATCGAAGACGAGCGAATCCCTGGGTTGAAATGGCAGCTCCTGCAGGCCAAAGACCTGTACCATTGCAGGAATGATCTGGGCCGTCTCGGTAAGCGGCGCCAGCTCGATAAGCCACACGCCGTTTGGAAACCGGCTGAACAATTGCGCGCTGACTTCCTGAGAGAGGCGCGTCTTGCCTGTACCGCCGGATCCAGTCAGTGTCACAAGACGGACATTCTCAAGCAAACCCTTTATGTCAGCGATCTCCTTTTCCCGCCCGATAAAACTTGTAAGCTGCGAGGGCAGGTTGTTGGGATGGGCGTCCAGGGTTTTCAAGATCGGAAAATCCCGACCGAGGCCAAGCGCATTTACCTGATAGAGCTGTATCGGGGAACGCAGATCCTTAAGGCGATGCTCACCAAGATCAGCCAGGGAGCAATCGTGTGGCAGGTCGTTTTGTAGTAAATCACG
>CAZSPX010000239.1:0-5342 GCA_964608885.1 uncultured Anaerolineaceae bacterium
TCTTCAACCTGGCGACCGGGCAGTATGACCCGGCGCGTTCCACTGCAGTGTGGATCTACGGGATCGTCAACGGCCTGCTGGCCGCCGCCCTGTTGGTTTTTTACCTGCAAAACGAGCGGAAACCCTGATCCTTCATCCCGGCGGACTCACCCGCCATCCGGTGCGCGCTGTGCTAGGCAGTGCTCTTACACGGCACCCAGCACAACTTCCGGGTGATGAAGGGAATCCTCTACCTTTTCATAAAATCTGCCCATATGTATTCCATCCATGACGGCGTGATGCCCTTGTACGCTTAAAGGCATCTTCAACGTGTCGTTTTCTTTGAAGTATTTTCCCCAGGCAAAGCGGGGTACGGAATCCGCCGGGTGGAACTGCATCGGATGGCTAAAGCTTGTGAATGACACCCAGGGTATGGGGGTCATGTACAAGACATCATCCTTCCCGGGGTTGTTTTCCAGATCAGGGTGCGCTTTCACATTTGAAATGCTTTTTGCAGCCCTGCTTGCAAACTCGGAAAAATTCTCGGCATACTCAACGTCACAAAAGCTGAAAAGGTCCTGGTCAATCAATATTGTAAAACTGGGATTCACGATCTCGTGTTCTACAACTTGATCCCCTCGGATGCGATGCCTGAATTCTGGAATCGCATTCGAAGCCCGAGCGATGACGTAAACCATGGATACGGTCAGCGAATATCCATTGCGTTTCACAAATGGATAAAATGCTGTCATATCGACGTTTACAGACATGCTGAAATGGGGGTGATTAAAGGTACTGAACAATCTAAAATGATTGCGTCGAGGCCAGGTCTGCATATCAATAGTATGCATGTTTCACCTCTTGCTCAGGAAATGAGGTACTAGTACCCGCGCTGGAAGTAGGACGCCACGAGGTCCTGGAACTCCACGCGGCTGTCCTCACGCAGGACCGCAAAGAAATCGGCCGCGGTCGCCTGCCTGTGGCTGTAGCGCGCCACGTAATCGCGCAGGAAGCGGTAGAAATCGTCATCGCCCATGCGGGTGTTGAGGTCGTACAGGAAATTGGCCCCGTTCAGATAGACCGCGTTCACATAGGAGCGGAAGGTCCCGTGGTCATAGATCGATGAATCCACCCAGCCGCCCGGGTTGAAGTAGTTCACGCGGAAGTTCCACCACCAGTTCCCGTAGTTGGGATAGTTGTAATAATAGAAGGTGTTCTCGCTGTAGATGGCCAGGGCCTCGTCCAGCCAGGGCTCCATGGCCTGGTCGCTGCCCACCAGCCCGAACCACCAGTTGTGCGCGATCTCGTGCACGCCCAGGCTGATCAAGTTGCTGCGGGCCGAGCCGCCGTATTCCGCGTAGAACTTGCTCCCCACGAAAACCAGCCCGTCGTATTCCTGGCCGTCGGCGATGTCGGTCTGCACCACGCTCAGGCTGTCATAGGGATAGGGGCCGAACTTGGCATTGAACAATCCCACTGCGGAGGTCGCGGCGCGCAGCAGGCCATCACCCGCGCCCTCATATCCGCTGAAGTAATAGGTACGGATGGCCGTGTTCCCCACCGCCGATTCCGAGACCAGGTAGGAGGCGCTGGCACTGAAAGCGATGGTCCGCGCCGCATAGATGCGATACAGCGTCCACTCCCCATTGGCCTGGGCGGGCGCACTGGCTGCGATCACCACCGAGGGGTCGCTGACCTTCAGGTTCAGCTCAAAGTCCGCCGCGTCATAGACCAGGTTCTCACCGAAGGCCCAGGCGTCGTGCAGCACCCAGCCGCCCTGGAAGGGGACAATGAACGGGAACCAGTCCGTCAGGTTGACCTGGTCGCCCGACCAGCCAAAGGTGCTGTCATACCGTTTGGAGGGAATGCTCACGGCGAAATTAAGCGTGAAGGTGGTTGGCGCCCCCGCGGCCAGGGGCTGCAGCAGGATGACGCTCATGCGCTCGCCCACCAGGCTGTAATTGGCCAGGGCCGTGCCGTCCTGGGTCATGGCGTTCAGGGAGAACGCGCCGCCCCACAGGTTGGGCGGCACCGCCATGACGATCTCGTTCAGCGGCTGGCCTGTGGAGTTGTAATAGCGGATGGTCTCCTCGACCAGCAGATAGTGATTGGCATAGTCCAGTGTGGCAAAGAAGATGTACTGGGTGCGCCCCGGGGCCGGGGCGCCGGGGTCCTGGGTCGAGGATGGCTGCGTGGAGGTGGGGACCTCCAGTGTGGGGGTCAGCGTGGGCAGGTCCGTGGGGACGGGAGTCCAGGTGGGGATCGGTGTGTCCGTCTGCATGGAGGGCTGGAACGGGGTGGCTGTGGCGGTGGCGTTCGGATCCACGGTCACCAGCTGGATGGGCCCCGGCAGGGCCGGGACCGGCGCGGCAGGCAGGCAGGCCGCAAGCGCGAGCAGCAGGCACAGGACAGGTATGAGGCGGGGACGAGGCAGCATGTCAGTACAGGTTTTGGAAGTATTGGCGCACGATATCTGAATAATCCGTCTGCGTGTGCTGGCGCAGCAGGACAAAGAAATCGGCCGAGGTGGCGATGCGGCCCTTCTCCTGGCTCAGGTAGTCCCGGATAAAGGCGAAGAAAATATCATCTCCCAGGCGTTTCCGCAGGTCATCGAGGAAATGCGCCCCCCGGAAATAGACGGCATTGGTGTAGGGCCGGAATCCCTGCCCTTCATAAATGGGGATATCCACGTAGCCCTGCGGCTGGAAGAAATCCACACGGTAGGCCCACCAGCCCGAGACCAGGTCCGGATAGGCGCCCTCATAAAAGATATGCTCGCTGTAGGTGCACAGGGCCTCGTCCAGCCAGGGCTGGGCCGCCTGGTCGTTGCCCACCTGGTCGAACCACCACTGGTGGGCGGTCTCGTGGGCGGCCACGAATACCAGGTAATTGACCGCGTCGGTCGAGTTGGTGTACAGGTTGTAGAAGTCCCGGCTGAGGTAGAAGAAAGCCGAGAACTCCATCCCGTCATTGAAATCGCCCATCACCACCGAGAGGGTCTTGTGCGGGTACGGCCCGAAGCGCTCGCCGAAGACCTGCAGCGCCTTTCCGGCCGTATCCAGGGCGGCCCGCCCGCCGTTCTCGTTGAAGGGAAAATAATAGCTGTACACCGTCACATCCCCGAACTGCTGGGTCGCCACCTTGATATCCCGGCTCATGGAGAAAGCGAAGGCCCGCCCGGCGGTCAGCGTATAGCGCGTCGAATCCCCCGCTGGCTCGGCTGGACCGCTGGCTGCCACTACGGGAGGGTTGGCAGGGTCCGCGAAGGTCAGTTGGACATCAAAATCAGCGGCCTCGTACACGAGGTGCTCGCCGTAGAACCAGGGCTCGTGCAGCACCCACTCGCCGTTGATGAGCGGCACCACGAAGGGATACCAGTTCGTCAGGTTGAGCTGGGCGCGCGTATAACCGAAGATGCGCGGCCTCGAGACGTTGGGGTCCTCCTGCTCGGCGAGCGGCAGCGCCAGCTTGAAGCGCAGGCTCAACCGCAGGATCCCCTCCGAAGCCAGGGGCGCTTTCAACGGGAGCTCCAGCCGCTGCCCGTCCAGTGTGTAGTCGGTGACGGGCTCCTCGCCGATCGCCAGCGACTCGAGCGTAAAGCAATCCACCCACAGGTTGGGCACCACCGCCAGCACGAGACGGTCCAGCGCCTGCGCGCCGTGGTTGGGATAGACGATGACCTCCTCCGCCTCCACCAGGTGGCGGTCGTAATCCACCCGGGCATTGATCTGGTAGGAGGGCCTCGCCAGCGACACGCTCGGCGTCGGCGTGATGGTCGGCGCGAGCGTCAGCGAGGGGACCGGTGTGGAGGTGTTGAACTGTGGAATGCCCAGCGTGGGCGGGGGGATGGGAGTGGCCCGGGGAGCCAGCGCCGTGCAGGCGCTTGAGAGGCTGAAAATGAGCAGGATGACCAACGCGCGGTGGAATGCCGGGAAGGGATGGGAGCGCATCCTGCAATTCTATCATCCACCCGTGCGTCTGCGCTTCCAGAGGAAGGCCCCCAGGAAGAAGGCGGTGGCAGTCAGGACGATGGCCGAGCCGGAGACGATGTTCAAATAATAGCTGAGATACAGTCCCACGACCGAGGAGACCGCGCCGATGGTTGCCGAGAGCAGCATCATGGGCCAGAGCCGGCGCGTCAGCAGGTAGGCCGTGGCCGCCGGGGTCACCAGCATGGCCGCCGCCAGGCTGACCCCCACCGTCTGCAATGAGACCACCACGGTCAGTGCCAGCAGGATGAGCATCAGGTTGCGCAGCAGCTCAGCGGGCAGGCGCAGCGTGGCCGCCAGCACGGGATCGAACGAGATCACGAGGAATGGGCGGTAACAGATCGCCACCGTGAGCAGGATCAAAACGCTCAACCCGGCGATCAGCCCCAGGTCGGAGGCGCTCACCCCCAGCACATCCCCGAACAGGATGTGACTCAGGTCCACGGCATAGGTCTGGATGGAGCTGATCAGCGCCACCCCCAGTGAGAGCGCCGCGGCAAAGAGGATGCCAATGGCGGTGTCCTCGCGCACGGCCCCCTGTTTTGAGAACAGGCCGATGCCGAGCGCCACCACCACCGCCGCGACCGCTGCGCCCACCAGCAGGTCGCCCTGCAGCACGTACGCGACGGCCAGCCCCGGAAGGATGGCATGCGCCATGGCATCCCCCAGGAAGGCCATGCCGCGCAGTACCACGTAGGTCCCCATGACCGCGCACAGGATGCCTACCATCACCGAGGCGGCCAGGCCGCGCTGCATGAACTGATAGGAGAGAGGCTCCAGCAGCCAGTTCATGGCAGATCCTTGTGCTCCTCGGGCGGGCAGCACTCGTCCACCAGCAGGCTGCCGCTCTCCAGCACCAGCAGTGAGCTGCCGAAGGCGCGCCCCAGGTTGGCCTGTGACAGGGCCTCGGCCGGTGGGCCGAAGGCGATCAGGCGGTGGTTGATCAGCAGCACCAGGTCGAAGTTCGCGGCTGCCAGGTTGAGGTCATGGGTCGAGATCATGGCGGTCACCTCCTGCCGCCGCAGGTGGTCGAGCAGCGCCAGGGTCGCTTCCTGTGTGGTCACGTCCACCCCGGTGAAGGGCTCGTCCATGAGCAGGATGTGAGGTTCCTGCGCCAGGGCGCGCGCCAGGAAGGCGCGCTGCTGCTGTCCGCCGGAGAGCTCGCCGATGGAGCGGTCTGCCAGGTCCCGGATGCCCATCCGCTCCAGGCTCTGCTCCACCACCAGTTTATCGGCCCGGGCGGGCCTGCGCAGCCACCCCTGCTGCCCAAAACGACCCATCATGACCACGTCCTGCACGGTGACCGGAAAGCGCCAGTCCACCTCCTCGCGCTGCGGCACATAAGCCACGCAGTCCTTGTGGTCTCCCAGCTCC
>CAZSPX010000240.1:0-5302 GCA_964608885.1 uncultured Anaerolineaceae bacterium
CGTCGGCCGATTCGTGCGGGGTAAGTAGTTGCCGGACTCGGAGCAGGATGGTTTCGAGTGCGATCTGAACGTTCAGGTTCCGGTGCGCCTGGCGCTCCATTTTTTCGAGGTCGCCGATCAGATCCAGGAGGTCATCGATATTGATGTGCGCGGCCAGCGCCTGCATGCCGGCCCGTTGGTCCAGATTGAGGATGTGGTCTGACCCTGCGCCGACGGCGACGAGGAGGACATCGCGCAGCCACCGGAGCAGCCAATCGAAGGCTTCGGGGCCGCGGTCGCCTTTGGCCAGGTATGCTGTTCGAGGGGCTGAAGGAAAAGGGCGCGCTGGTGATCGTGCCATCCTCGGCGGTGGACACGATGAACCTGGGCGGCGTGAGCGGGATCGTCTCGCTGGCGCAGCAGGCCAAACTGCACAACAAGCCGCAGGAGTAAGGCTTTTTCAATACACTGGTTTCACGTGAAACCAGGGCGGCTGCAAGAGCTGCCGCGTTTCACGTGAAACCTGACCAACAAAGGAAATGGAATGAACACCCGAACCACACTAATCCTTGCATCCGTCCTGATCGTAATCGGCCTGCTGGCAGGCCTGCTGCTGTGGGACCGGCTGCCCGAGCAACTGCCTGCGCACTGGAACATCAATGACCAGGTGGACGGCTACATGCCCAAGCTGCAGGGCGTGCTGATGATGCCCGCCATTACTATCGGCATACTGCTGCTGTTCCTGGTCCTGCCGCAGATCGACCCCCTGAAGGCCAACATCGCCCGCTTCCGCCCGGCCTTCAACCTGTTCATCCTGATCATGGTGGGTTTCATGGTGTACATCCACGGCCTGACCCTGGCCTGGGGATTGGGATACCAGGGCTTCAAGATGAGCAGCGCGATGCTGCCGTTGATGGGCGTGCTGTTCCTGGCGGCCGGCTGGATGATGCGCTCGGCCAAACGCAATTTCTTCATCGGCATCCGCACCCCGTGGACGCTGAGCAGCGACCGGGTGTGGGACCAGACCCACCGGGTAGGCTCGCTGCTGTTCATCTTCTGCGGCCTGCTGGCAATCGTGGGCTCCCTGTTCGGCGGGGTGACCGCCTTCTGGCTGGTGCTGGTCCCCGTGATCGTGAGCAGCCTCTTCCTGATGGTATATTCCTACGTGCTGTACCGGGGAGAAACCCGGTCCTGAAAGACGAAAAGGAGATCCACATGCCGGACGAATACGAGAAATGGGAATACCGCGTCAAGACCATCGGCAGCCTGTTCGGCACGCGTGATGAGCTGATCGAGGACACGCTGAACGAGTGGGGGGAGGAGGGCTGGAAGGCGCTGGCCGTCTATACGCCGGAGGGCAGCGGCAAGGTTACAATTGTGGCGCGACGGCCGCTCACCGAACGGGTGCGGCGCATGCGCACGATGCCCCAGATGCCAGGAGCCTGACATGCTGACCCTTGCCCACATCCTGAACTTCGTGTTGATGATCCTGCTGCCGATCCTGCTGGGGATCTGGCTGGTCCGCAAGACCGGGCTTTCGGGGAAGCTGCTGCTGGCGGGCGCGCTGACCTTCATCGCCTCGCAGGTGCTGCACATCCCGCTGCTCTACGGGCTGACGGCGGCCTTCCAGAAGGGGATCCTTCCGGATATCCCCCAGGCCTGGGCGCCGATCTTCAATGCGGTGCTGCTGGGACTGCTGGCGGGCATCTTCGAGGAGACCGCCCGCTGGATCCTGTATAAATTCATTCTCAAGAAGGCCCACACCTGGGAGGAAGGCGTGGTGGTGGGCGCCGGGCACGGCGGGATCGAGGCGCTGCTGCTGGGGCTGGCGGCCGCGCTGGCGTTCGTCCAGATGCTGGGCTACCGGAGCATGAACCTGGCCGGGATGCCCGGGCTTTCTCCGGACATGGTGGAGGCGCTGCGGCAGACCGTGACGGCCTACTGGTCCCTGCCGCCCCTGATGGCGCTGCTCGGTTTCGTAGAGCGGGTTTTTGCCCTGTGTCTGCACATCGCTCTCTCGGTGATGGTGCTGTACTCGGTGGTGAGGGACAAGCCGCTGTGGTTCTGGCTGGCGCTGCTATGGCACGCGGTCGTGGACGCCGTGGCGGTCTTCCTGGTGGGCAAGATCAGCAACCTGGCGCTGGAAGGGATCATCGGGGTGATGGCGGTGATCAGCCTGGGAATCCTGTTCAGCCTGCGGCCGCGGTTCCCGAAGGCAGAGGCGGCAGAAGCCGAACCGGCGGCCGCGCCGATCTAAAAGAGGCTTTATCGGAAGCTGAAAGAGGCCCGCGGGTGCGAGCCTCTTTTTTTGTCCCTGGATGGGAAGGAGAGAATATATAGAACATTTGTTCCATTTCGACAGGTTGAAAGGGTGGTCGGGAAAGATCGAATGACCGTGCACCAGGAAGCGCAGATAACGGCGTTTCGTCTCCGGGCCGGGAAAAGCACCGGCCCTCCCTCCGCTCCCCTCCGCTGCGCTTTGGGGACGATGTCTGCTTCGGGACACTGCGCCGCACTACGTGCTTTTGCAGTGCAGGTGTGCTACGCGATCCGCTCAACGCGAGAAGCGCGCTGAACGGCGCGACCGAAACGACGATCCATTTTATTTTCAACCGTTTTCAGCGGAAATTCGCGAGTTTTGGGGGTTTTCCTGGAATTCTCCACAGGAATTCCACAGCGAGAGGGAACTTATCAGGAAGTTATCCACAAGTTATCCCCACCCGTGGGGGGTATTTCGCCTGCCTGCGGCATATATAGGGGGCAGGAACCGGCCTGGCAGGCTAGACGGAAGTCTCCAGGCCATTGGCGGCTGCGACCTCATCCAGAAGGATCTCGACGCCATCCAGGTACTGGTCCAGCCCTTCGACGCGCTCAGCAAATCGGGTTCCCAGCAGGCCGAGGGTTTCGCAGGCATCCCGCCAGGGGGCGATTTTCTCTTCGGGGAGGGCCGCAGCGGCCAGAGTCCAGGTATGAAGCATCGGCCAGAGGGCCGCGCCGGGGGTTTCGCTCTCCAGAAGGGCGCGGATGGCCTTCTCGTAGTAGTTGAGGCGGGCCGGGTGGAGGCGCGCCTGCGCGCCGCCGGTCCCGGTCGCAGCGGTGAAGGCCTCTCTCCAGCCCTCCAGCCAGTCGCTCATCACCTTGGCCTTCAGACCGCTGAGGGCCCCCAGCAGGCCGAGCATTCCGGCGGCCATCCCGGGGCGCTCTGCCGCTTCGGCCCGGGCGGAGAAATCCAAGAGGAAGCGGCGCTCATAGATGGGCGGCCCGCTCAACCCGGCCACGGCGTTCCCGGCGTGGAAGAGGGATTTCAGGTATTTGGAGATGTGTTTGGGCCCGGCGTTGGCGCCGATATCGCCCAGGTCCATCCAGATCTGCCGGCCATGGTCGAGAAGCGTGCGGCAGCGGGCCAGCATGAAGACGGGGCCTTCGAACTCGAACCCGCCGCGCAGGGCGGCCTGCACGAAATCGAAGAACTTCTCGCGCTCATAGACCAGCAGGGGGGCGAAGAGCTCCCAGCCCAGCCAGGGGTCGCCGCGCAGCTCGCGGGGCGATTTGAACTCGTTCCGGCCGCGGTGGGTGATATCGAGGTGGAAATCGGGGGTGAGGCGGACGAACTCGCGGCCCTGCATGGGAGTTTCATAATGGACAAAGACCAGGTCGATGTCGGCGGCGCCCCCCAGCATGGGGTCGGCCTCGCCCAACAGGGAGCCGGTCACATAGGCGCCGAGGATGTCACGATCGTTGGAGGCCCGCTCCTGGGCAGTCTGCCTGGCGATGCGGACCAGCGATTCGCGCGTCACTATCATGGGCCGGATTCCTCCTAGGCTTGCGCCAGGGGCAAGCTGGGCTGGTACGGCAACAGCCCAAGGCTCTCGCGAATGCGGTTCTCGATGTAGGCGATGTGGGCGGGGTTCTGGATGATGTTCAGGGTGTCGGTGGGGATGACCAGCACAGGAGCGTGGTCGGTGCGGCGGGCGAAAAAGCGGTCGTAGGCCTGGTTCAGCTCGTCGATATAGCCGCGCTCCATCTGGCGCTCGTAGGGGCGGTCGCGGAAAGCGATGCGCTGCATCAGGGTCTCGGTGGTAGCCTGGAGGTAGACCACCAGGTCGGGCTTGGGGATCTTCTCTCCGAGGGCCTCGTGCACCTTCTCGTACATGGCCAGCTCGTCGCCTTTCAGGTTGATCTCGGCAAAAAGGGCATCCTTGGCGAAGGTGTAATCGGCCAGGAGGCTCTTGCCCGCCGAAAGGATGGCAGGGACGGTATTGTTCTGCTGGCGGTAGCGGCTCAGGAGGAAGAAAATCTGGGTCTGGAAGGCGTAGCGCTGGCGGTCGGCGTAGAAATCGGAGAGGAAGGGGTTCTCCTCGAAGATCTCGAGCAGAAGCTCGGATTCAAAGCGCGGCTGCAGCAGGCGGGCCAACGTGGTCTTGCCGACGCCGATGACCCCTTCGATCGCAACGTACATGAGCGGGACTCCCGAATGAGATGGGTCAAGGATACCATAGTTTCAAATGCCACCTTCACGCGATACAATACTTCACATGAGGCGCATCTGCATCGTTCCCCGCATGGAAGGCCCGGGCGGCATGGCCTCCTTCCGCTTGAGGTTCGAGGAGGGGTTACAGAAGCGGGGCATCCAGGTCACGCACGATCCCGGGCAGCCCGCGGAGGCGCTGCTGGTCATCGCGGGGACGCGGAACCTGCTCCCCGTGTGGAGGGCGCGCCGCAGGGGAGTGCGCGTGGTGCAGAGGCTGGACGGGATCAACTGGGTGCAGCGGGTACGCTGGACCGGAGGACGCTATCACCTGCGGGCCGAATACGGCAACGCCCTGCTGGCCTTCATCCGCAGGCGGCTGGCGGACCGGGTGATCTACCAGAGCCAATTCGTGCGCGGGTGGTGGGATACATGGTACGGAGCGGCGCGCGTCCCGGCGCAGGTGATCCTGAACGCGGTGGACCTGGAGCGCTACAGCCCGGAAGGACCCGAAAAGCCTCCGACAGACCGCTGCCGGATGATGCTGCTGGAAGGAAGCCTGGCCGGGGGGCTGAACCAGGGTCTCTTCCATGCCATCCAGCTGGCCGGGGAGATGGCGAAGCGCTTCCCCATGGAGGTGATGGTGGTGGGGAGGGTGGACGCGGCCACGCAAAAGCGCGTCCTGACGGAGAGCCGCATCCCGGTGGATTTCCGCGGGGTGGTGCCGCGCGAGCAGGTACCGGGGCTGGCGCGGGCCTCGCACCTGATGTACTGCGCCGAGATCAACCCGCCGTGCCCGAACTCGGTCATCGAGGCGATGGCCTGCGGGCTGCCGGTGGCGGGGTTCGACAGCGG
>CAZSPX010000241.1:0-1790 GCA_964608885.1 uncultured Anaerolineaceae bacterium
TTCTGACAACTGATTTACAGTCAGTCCCCTTTGGCCACTTGGGTAACCGCCCGGGGTTAAATTGTCACCAGCGCTGCAGTCTGCTGGTCGCTTCGCCGTTCACAAGGAACGGCGAACCGACGAACATCCTGGCTGGAGCCGACGACGAGAATCGAACTCGTAACCGCCCGCTTACAAGGCGGGTGCTCTGCCGATTGAGCTACGTCGGCGCTTAAGCAGGCCGATTATACCAAAGCCCACAATCGACTGCAAGGTTCAGGCAATTAAATTGCTCCCGGAGACACAGGAGCACGGAGGCAGAGTTTATCAGCGAATGGTTGGGGCGTCAAGGATTAGATGAAAGAGGAGGAGCAAACAGGGGGATGCGCTGGACGCAAAGGTCGGGAGGATGGCGCTGCAGGGATTCCTGGTAAACCCTGCTTACACCCTCCAGCGCAGAATGGCAAAACCTTGAGTTCGTGGCAAGATTCCCTCTTGACACGAACACCCCGCATGTCATTGCGAGGAGTGGCGCTGCGCAGCACGCCACGACGTGGCAATCTTACAGGAAAGCACTACATCCAAACCTTGAGATTCCCTCTTGACACGAACACCTGTTCTATTATATACTGTTCACATCTAGAACAGATTTTCTAGTCTCACCGGTTCGATGCCCGAGACGGCACGAGAAAAGGCGGATGCCATGACAGAAAATAACAAATACGAGCTGATGCTGGATGCGCTCACCGAGCTGGTCCCGCAGATCCGGGGAGCCCGCAAGGAACGCCGCAGCGATTCGGAAGTCCGCCGGGCGATGCAGGACTTCCTGCCCCTGCCGCCCCACTCGCTCTTCCTGGGCATCGCCAATGACGGCCTGCCGGTCCTGCTCAACATCGGCGACGCAATCCCCGGCCCCATGCTGATCCTGGGTGACGAGGGCAGCGGCAAGAGCAGCCTGCTCAGGCTGATCGCCAAAGCCACGGAGGAGGTCCACTCCGCCCGCGAGGTGCAATTCGGTGTCATCACCTCCCGGCCCGAGGAGTGGCGGTCTCTCGAAAGCTCGCCCAACCTGGTGGACATCTTCCCCGCCCACGAAGCGGGGGCCGCCGAGTTCATCCGCACGCTGGCCGAATGGGCGCACTCCAACCATAAGGAGCGCCAGTCCGTACTGATGCTCATCGACGATCTGAGCGTCCTGATGGACCTCGAGGAGGCCGCAAAACAGGACCTGCGCTGGCTGCTCCTGCGCGGGCCTTCCCGGCGGGTCTGGCCCATCGTCACCCTCAACCCCAGGCGCGCCCCGGACGTCCACCCGTGGACCTCGTTCTTCCATACCCGGCTGTACGGTCACGTGGGCGACCCGCGTGACCTGGGCGACCTGGCAGGCGGCTCCAAGCCCCGCCTGGAATCCCTCAATGCGGGCAGCGAGTTCATGCTGCGTGAGGGCAGCGACTGGCTGAAGTTCTGGATCCCCCCCGTCGAATAGGAGGCTGACATGCATACCGGTTTAATGTGGTTCGATAACGACCCCAAGACGGCGCTTTCGGTGAAGATCCGCAAGGCCTCGGATTACTACAACAAGAAGTTCGGCCGCCGCCCGGATATCTGCCTGGTGAACCCCAGCATGCTGGGCGAACAGCAGACGGAGACCCTGGAAGGCAGCGGGCAGCAGATCACCGTGAGGCCCTACCGCCCCGTGCTGCCGGGCCATCTCTGGATCGGCGTCGAAGAAGAGAATTAGCAGGCCACCGGGTCCGGCCTGTTTCAATTCAGCAAATCCTCCCGTGTACTGGCTCACGGGAGGATTTTTT
>CAZSPX010000241.1:1890-5293 GCA_964608885.1 uncultured Anaerolineaceae bacterium
GGCCTGTTTCAATTCAGCAAATCCTCCCGTGTACTGGCTCACGGGAGGATTTTTTATTGCCAGCCGTAGTGACGACTTTAGTCGTCACAAAGAAACGACAGAACGCATCCCCTCTAATTGTAACGACTGAAGTCGTTACTACGCCATCGCCACGACAAACGCGATCGCGTACTCACGCGTATGAGTGAGACTGACCGACCAGACTGCCAGTCCCAGCTCGGCGGCCAGGCGCGCGCCCTCGCCGTGAAGCCGGAGCTGGGGGGCGCGGTTCTCATCCCCCACCACCTCGATCTCCTGCCAGGCCACGTCACCGATGCCGCGGCCCAGCGCCTTGGCAGCAGCCTCCTTGGCCGCGAAGCGCGCCGCCAGCGATTCCACCCGGCCCGCGCAGTCCGCCAGTTCCGCAGGGGTGAAGACGCGCTGCAGGAAACGCTCCCCATGACGGGCGATGGCCGCCTGCACGCGCTCGACCTCGATGAGGTCCACCCCGCTGGCAAGACGCTTGCCGGCGTTCATGCCGCGGCCGGTCCCGCCACCGAGAAGACCAGCCGCTCCGGGTCGATGTACTTGCGGGCCGTCTCAACGACCTCCTCGCGTGTGATCTTGCGGATGCGTGCGGGGTACTGCCGGAAGTGATCCAGGTCCAGGCCGTAGCGCTGGATGTTGAGCAGCGCACCGGCGACGCCGCCGTTCGACTCCATCGAGAGGGGCAGCCGCCCGATGAAGTTCGCCTTGCTGTCCGCCAGCTCCGCCAGGGTCACGCCCCGCTCGACGAAGCGCTTCAGCTCCTTCAGGATCAATCCGGTTGCCCGGCCCAGGTTGGCGGGATTCACGCCCGCGCTCACCGTCCACGAGCCGGGGCCGATGCCCGAGCTCAGGCTCGAATACGCGTAATAGGCCAGCCCGGCCCTCTCGCGCACCTTGTTCCCGATGCGGCCCATCATCCCGAATTGGCCCAGCGCCGAATTGCCCAGCGCCGCCGCGAAGAACCCGGGGTCGGTGCGGCGCGGACCAAAGCCGCCGATGACCATGTCCGATTGGGACTTCCCGGCGATCTCATGCTGGTGCCGCAGGCTCTCCTCCAGCACCGGGTCGGGAGGCAGCGGGGGCAGCGGCTGCTGGCCATTGGGCTGCCAGCCGCCGAGAGCCTGCTCGACCGCCTCCACCACGCGCCCCGGCTCCATCCCGCCCACGATGACGATCACCATGCCGCGCGGGCCGATATAGGCATCGTGGAAATCGACCAGGTCCTGCCGGGTGATGGCCTGGATGGTCTCGGGCCAGCCGTCGGCAGGGCGGCCGTAGGGATGCCCGGCGAAGAGCAGCTGGTCGAAGTACAGGTCGGCCATGTCGGAGGTATCCTGGGCGCGGATGGCCAGCCCGGTGAGCAGGTGGGTGCGCAGCTTTTCGACCTCGGCGGCAGGGAAGGTGGGATGGCGCAGGGTCTCGGAGAACAGGTCGAGGATCATGGGCAGGTCCTCGACCAGGCAGCGCCCCCCGAAGCTGGTGGAGAGCACGCCCGAGTCATAGCCAAAGCTGGCGCCCGCCGATTCGAGCCGGTTGAAGATGTCATCGAAGGTGAGGCCGCGCGTCCCGCGCATCAAGGACGAGATGGCAAAATCCGCCAGGCCCAGCCGCTCTTCGGTCTCCACCAGGCTGCCGGCGCGGAAGAAGCCGCTGATCGAAAGCGAGGCCGAGTTGAAGTTGGGACGCGCCAGCACGGTGATGCCGTTGGGAAGCGTCACGCGGTGGATATCGTCCGCACCGGGCAGGGAGTGGAGGGACTTGCGCGAGATGACGGGCATCAGGAACCGCCTCCCTGTGGGAGGTAGAAGCCCACCACGCGGTTTTCGGGAACCAGGTACTGGCGGGCGACCCGGGTCACGTCCGCGGCGGTGACCTTTTCCAGCTCGTCCAGGAACCCCAGGAACCAGTCATGGGTGGCGAACATCTCGGCGTAGCCCATCCAGAAGGCCTGGTTGGTGATGCTCTCGCTGCCATAGGAGAAGAGGGCGCGCACCTGCTTGACGGCGCGGCGCACTTCCTCCGCCGGCACCGGCTCGGATTTGAGGCGCTCGATCTCGGCATCCAGGGCGGCCAGGGCCTGCGCGGGCGTGCGCTGCGGGTGGACCGTGAGCGTGAAGCCGTAGAGGAAGGGGTCGATGGTGGCGCTGGCGCCCGCCGAGATGCCCACGGCGATCTCGTTATCCACCAGGGCGCGGTAGAGGCGGGAGGTCTTGTTGGAAAGCCCGCCGCCGAACATGTTGAGGCTGCCGGGGCCGGCCAGCAGGCTGTCCATGACGCCCAGCGCGAAGAAGTCGGGGTGGGAGGCGGGCGGGAAGCGGTAGGCGGCCTGCACGTAGGCCGTCTCGCCGGGGCCGCTCACCTCCAGGCGCACTTCCCCGCCCAGGGGCGGCTCCACCTCCACCGGGCGCGGCGGGACCTTCCCGGCCGGGACCGGCTCGAAGAGCTCGCGGATGCGCCCCAGCATGGACTCGGTGTCGAAGTCCCCGGCCAGCGAGAGCACGGCGTTGTTGGGGAGGTAATAAGTGCGGTAATGCGCGAACAGGTCCTCGCGCCCCAGGCTGCGCAGGTCGTCCATCTCGCCGATGACCTCGTGCCGGTAGGGATGGAGGCGGAAGGCGGCGTGCTGGATGGCCTCCCCCAGCTTGAAGAGCGGCTCGTTCTCGTTGCCCTCGCGCTCCGAGATCACCACCGTGCGCTCGGAGGCCACCTCCTTCTCATCGAACAGGCTGTTGAGCATGCGGTCGGCTTCCACTTCAAGGATGAGGTCGATCTTGGCGGCCGGCATGGTGGCGTAATAGCAGGTCCAGTCCAGGAAGGTCATGGCGTTCCAGCTCCCGCCCACGCGCGAGATGGCGCGGTCCAGGCGGTTGGACGGGAAACGCGGCGTGCCTTTGAACTGCATGTGCTCCGTCCAGTGGGAGAGGCCGGTATGGCCGGGGCGCTCATCGCGCGAGCCTACGCGGTACCACAGCCACGAGCCGACCAGCGGCGCGGTGTGGATCTCCTTGAGGAAGACCTGCAGGCCGTTGGAGAGGGTGACCTGGGTGAACGGGTCCTGGTTGGGTTTCAATAAAGGAGGCTCCTTTGGCCTTGTATCTTAACGGCAGACGGGCTGGCCGTCGAGGTTGAGGGCGGCCGGCTGGATCAGGCAGTACCAGGGCTTGATGACCTGCTGCAGGCCGGTGAAAGGCTCGTGGAGCTGGGTCTGCGAGAGCGGGATATTGACCGGCACATCCAGCCGCACGGGGACCGTGTCCTGCACCTGCACATTGAAGGCCAGGGCCACGTCGAGGGTGGTGCCGGCCGGGAGGATCACTTCCGCGGGGGCGTCGATATTGAGCGCCGGGGAAGAGATGCGGACCCGGGCGTTCTGGAT
>CAZSPX010000242.1:0-5237 GCA_964608885.1 uncultured Anaerolineaceae bacterium
CCTGCCCAATGCCATCATCTACCTGGAGCCGGTGCATCCGGCCCCGGGCGCTTTCTACATCAGCCCGCAGATCGAAGAGCTGCTCGGCTGCCCCCGCCGGGAGTTCGCCGCCAAGGCCGACCTGTACTCCCACATCCACCCCGCGGACCGCGAGCGCGTGCGGCGCATGTTCACCGAGCACATGGAGTCCGGAGGCGCCTTCGACGAGGTCTACCGGTTCCGCAGCTGCAGCGGGCGCACCGTGTGGGTGCGCGACCAGGCCGCCATGCTGCGCGATGAAGCCGGCCTGCCGCTCTTTTCGCACGGCATCCTGATCGACATCAGCGAGAGCAAGGCCGTGGAAGCCAGCCTGGCGCGCCAGATGGAACAGCTCAGCGCCCTGCACATGGTCAGCCAGGAGATGGTGACCGCGCAGGACATCGAGCGGGTGTACCAGGCGGCGCACGCCGCGGCGGCCAAGTTCGTCCCGCTGGACGCCTTCTACATCTGCCTGATCGACGAGCCCCGCCAGGAGGCCGAGGACGTGTACCTGGTGGATGAAGGGCGGCGGCCTCCCAGGCTGCGCAGCCCCATCTCCGAGCGGACGCTGCTCTCGCGGGTCATCGAGACCGGCGGGCCGGTCCTGATCGATGACTACCTGCGCGCCGGGACGGGCGACGGGGCGGGCGAAGTGCCCGTCACCATCCCCTACCTGACGCGCTCCATCCTGGCCGCCCCGCTCATGATCAGCGGGCGCATCATCGGCATGCTCTCGGTGCAGCACTACGCCCCCGACATGTACACCCCCGAGCATGTGCAGACCATGATGATCCTGGCGAACCAGGTGGCCATCGTGATCGAGCATGCCCGCCTGGTGCAGTCCTACCGCATGCGCATGGCCGCCCTGAACGCCGCCGCCAACACCATCGTCATCACCGACCACAACGGCAACGCCGAGTGGGCCAACCCGGCCCTCACCCGGCTGACGGGCTACACCCTCGAGGAGGTGCGCGGGCAGAACCTCGGCAGGCTGCTGCGCTCGGGCATGCAGGACGAAGCTTTTTATGCGAACCTGTGGCAGACGATCCTGGCGGGGGAGGTCTGGCAGGGGCAGGTCATCAACCGCGCCAAGGATGGGCGCCTCTACACCGAGGAGATGACCATCACCCCCCTGCGGGATGAGAAGGGCGCCATCAGCCACTTCATCGCCATCAAGCAGGACATCAGCGAGCGGCGGCAGGCCGAGGACCTCCTGCGCGAGAGCGAGGACAAGTACCGCACGGTGGTGGAGCAGGCTGAGGACGGCATCGCCATCACCCAACTGGGGGTCATCCGCTTCGCCAACCAGCGCCTGGCGCAGCTGCGCGGGGAGCAGGTCGAGGACATGCTGGGGCAGGGCATCCAGGAGTACATCTCCGAGGGCGACCGTGAGCGGCTGATGAACGACTACCTCCGGCGCATGGCAGGGGAGGAGGTCCCCAACACCTACGAGGCCGTGCTGCTGCAAAAGGACGGCTCCCCCATCGAGGTGGATATCACCGCCGCGCCCATCACCTACATGGGCGGGCCCGCCGAGCTGGTCATCCTGCGCGATATCTCGGAGCGCAAGCGCACCGAGCAGATGCTGGAGCGCCGTCTGAAGGAGATGGTGGCGCTGAACGATGTCAGCCAGGCGGGGGTCATGGCCACGGACGTGGACGAGCTGATCCGCATGGCGACCCTCACCATCCGCAACTCGCTGGGCCCGGATAACTGCGGCGTCATGCTGTTCAACGAGGCCGGCCAGACCTGGAGCCCGCACCCCTCCTATGAGGGCCTGGTGGAAGGCGAGGCCGGGGTGGCCCACCCGCTTTCGGAAGGGATCATCGGCAAATGCCTGCGCACGCGCAGCGTGCTGCGGCTGGACGATGCCGCCGCCGACCCCGATTTCCAGGACACCATGCCGGGCATCCGCTCGGAGGTCTGCGTGCCGATGCTGATCAACGGGAAACCGTTCGGCTGTCTCAACGTCGAGAGCCGCAGCCCGGGCGCCTTCAGCGTGCACGACGAGCGCCTGATGACGGCGCTGGCCGGCAGCCTCTCCATCGCCATCGAGAAGATCCAGCTCTTCAAGCTGGAGCAGCAGCGCCGCCTCGAGACGGCCGCCATCACCGGGGTGGGACGCGATATCTCGGCCTCCCTGGAGCTGGACACCGTGCTGGAGCGCATCGTGATCTACGCCCGCGACCTGCTGGAAAGCGAGACCAGCGCGGTGTACCTGGCGGAGGGGGACGGCGCCAGCCTGCGGGCGGTGGCCGCCATCGGGGACGATTCGGAGGCCATCAAGAACGACCCCGTGCGGGTGGGGCAGGGCATCCTGGGCCACATCGCCGCGCAGAAACACGGCGAGCGGATCAACGATGTCAACAGCGACGCGCGCGCCCTGACCGTCCAGGGGACGCAGGAGATCCCCGACGAGCACATCATGGCGGTGCCCGTCCTCAACAAGGACCGGCTGATCGGCCTCATCGCGGTCTGGCGCACCGGGCCGGACAACGAGTTCAAGCCCACCGAGCTGGACTTCCTGAACAGCCTGGCCCAGCAGGTGGCCGTCGCCATCGAGAACGCCCGCCTGTTCGAAGGCACCCAGAAGCGCCTGCGCGAGATGGAAGGCATGCTCAAGGTCAGCACGGCCCTCAGCCACACCCTGGAGCTGGAGCCGACCCTGGAGGAGGTGCTGCAGGCCGCCATCCATGCCATCCCGGCGGCGCGGCGCGGCTCCATCCTGCTGGCCGACGAGCAGGGCAACCTGCACGTCCGCGCCGTGTGGGGCTACGAGGACCCGCACATCCGCGAGCTAGTGCTCCCGCCGGGGCAGGGGTATTCGGGACAGGCCTTCCGCGAGCGGCGCGGCCTGGTGGTGCGGGATATCCGCGACCTCCCGGGCATCCCCCTCGAGCAGGAGACCGATGAGACCATCAACCGCGGCAGCGCCCTGGCGGCCCCGCTGATCGTCAAGGACCTGCCCATCGGTGTGCTGGCGGTGGACAACCCGCAGGCCGAGGGCGCCTTCAACGAGGAGGACCTGAACCTGCTGCAGGCCATGGCCTCGGCAGCGGCGCTGGCCATCGAGAACGCCCGCCTGTTCGAGAGCACCCGCCAGCGTCTCTCCGAGATCCAGGCGGTGCATACCGTTTCCACCGCCCTGCGCTCCGCGCAGACCCTGCACCAGGCCCTGCCGATCATCCTGGACCAGTTGATGCAGATCCTCCCGGCGGGAGCCGCCAGCCTCGAGCTGGTGGACACGCGCACGGGCGAGATCGTCAACGAGCTGGCCCACGGCGAATGGGCCGCCGTCACGGGGCTGCGGGCCGAGCCGGGCTCGGGACTGAGCGGTCACGTCATGACGACCGGCCGCCCCTATGTGACCCCGGACGTGGTGGCCGACGGCAAGGCCATGCGGCCCGAGCTGTTCGGCAGGCTGAAAGCGGTGGCCTGTGTCCCGGTGCTTGCCCAGCACCAGCCCATCGGCACGCTGTGGGCGGGCCGCCTCACCCCCTTCACCCCCGAAGAGGTCAGCCTGATTGCGGCCATCGGCGAGATGGTGGGCAACGCCCTGCACCGCATGCGCCTGAACGAGCAGACCCTGCACCGCACCGAGCAGCTGTCCTCCCTGCGGACCATTGACCAGGCCATCAGCGCCAGCCTGGACCTGCGGCTGACGCTCAACATCCTGCTGGAGCAGGTGATCGGGCATCTCAAGGTGGACGCCGCGGACGTGCTGCTGCTGGACCGGGCCACCCGCAAGCTGCAGCCTTCGGCCTCGCGCGGCTTCCGCACCGCGGACCTGGAGCGTTTCCACCAGCAGCTGGGAGGCGGGCTGGGCCCGCGCGTGGCGCGCGAGCAGCGCCTGCTCCAGGTCCCGGACCTGGCCGAATACGCCTACCAGATCCGCGGCTACCTGCTGGTGCGGGACGAGGAGTTCGTCTCCTATTTCGGCATCCCGCTGATGGCCAAGGACCAGCTGGTGGGGGTGCTGGAATGCTTCCACCGCGCCCCGCTGCAGGTGGACCCGGACTGGCTGAGCTTCTTCGAGGCGCTGGCCGGGCAGGCCGCCATCGCCATTGACAAGGCCCAGCTCATGGAGGACCTGCAGTCCTCCAACCAGGAGCTGACGCGCGCCTACGACACCACCCTGGAAGGCTGGGCGCGGGCGCTGGAGCTGCGCGACAAGGAGACCGAGGGCCACAGCCGGCGCGTCACCGAGCTGACCCTGGACCTGGCGCGGCTGATGGGCCTGACCTCCTCCGAGCTGGTGCACCTGCGCCGCGGGGTGCTGCTGCACGATATCGGCAAGATGGGCGTCTCCGACCAGATCCTGAGGAAGAACGGGCCGCTCAGCGAGACGGAAATGGCCGAGATGCGCAAGCACCCACAGTATGCCTATGATCTGATCTATCCCATCCCCTTCCTGCGGCCGGCGCTGGATATCCCCTATTACCATCACGAGAAATGGGATGGCTCCGGCTACCCGCACGGGCTGTACGGCGGGCAGATCCCGCTGCCGGCGCGCATTTTTGCGGTGGTGGATGTGTGGGACGCGCTGCTGCATGACCGCCCCTACCGCAAGGCCTGGACGCGGGCGGAGACCATCACCCACCTGCGCAAGGAGAGCGGCCGGCACTTCGACCCGGCGGTGGTGGAGGCCTTCCTGAAGATGATGGAAGAATAGTCCTGGCGTTGTAAGGCTGGGGCAATCCCCTCATGGAACACAACGTAGGGGCGGGTCTCTCCGCGAGGAGGATGGATTGCAAGGCCTGCTGGAATGATGGGATATGACGGAATCCAATGCCCGCAAACACCACCGGCGGTCCATCCGCATCCCCGGATATGATTATTCCATCCCCGGCGGGTATTATGTGACGATCGTCATTCAGGGACGCGAGCCTTTGTTGGGGGAAGTATCAAACGGCAGCATGCAATTGAACCGGAATGGTCAATTCGTCCGCAGGGCATGGTATGACTTGCCGGACCATTACCCCGGAATTGAATTGGATGCCTTCATCGTCATGCCCAACCATGTTCATGGAATCATATTCATTAACGAGGATCGTAGGGGCGGGTCTCTCCGCGAGGACGATGGATTGCAGGACCTTTTGGCCCGGGGGCAAGGAAACATTGCACCTCCAACCCTGACCCGCCCGGGGTTTGTGGAGGGATCGTTGATGGATGGAGCGGGCGGGTCTCTGGACGAGCAGGAAGGTTTGCAAAGAATCGCC
>CAZSPX010000243.1:0-5145 GCA_964608885.1 uncultured Anaerolineaceae bacterium
GCCCAGCCCAGGAAGGCATAGAGTGCGAGCGCAAGCAGCAAGCGAAGAGCCAGCGCGATCAGACCACTCATTTCTTATTCTTGAACTCGGCTGTGTCACGCTCTTTTATGATGGCAGTAGCCCGGTTGGCGGTTGCGGGGTCCATGGGGCTGGTATCGACGGTATCTGTCCCATGGGGAGGGTTGTCCTGTCCGAAGATAAGCGCCACGCCGGCCAGGGATATTACATCACCGGCGTAGAGCACGGTCTGGCTCGCACGCTGACCATTGACAAAAGTCCCTCCGGTCGAATTGAGGTCGAAGAGAACAAAGCGCCCATTGATGGCACGCAATTGAGCATGGGTGCGGGAAACTCGCGGGTCGTCAATGACCAGCTGGTTATCCATGCGCCGCCCGATGTTAACGACGGGGACAGAAAGCGGAAAGACCTTTACTCCTTCGATGATGAGGAACGCGTTTTCCGGCAGGTGGTTGGCGGCATCAGTCTCGCCTGTCTGCTCATTCAGCAATCCTTTTGTCTCGGCCATGGGGTCCAGCCTGTGGGACGCCATGACATTGGCTTCATTGGGCGCCAGCGAATCATCGGTGGAAATCGTGATCTCCGGCGGCGAGGAGAAGTTGAAGCCGGCTTCCTGCCCGGCGGTCTTCAGGATCCCGATGAGCGTTTCCAGCATGCGCGGATGCTGCCATTCCTTGGCCGCGGCTGGATTTACGATAATCGTATATACGTTGGGAGCAACCGGGCTGCTGCCCTCCCGGTTGATCAGGTTGGTGTGCATGGCAGCAGCCAGCCTTTGGATGACCAGATCATCCATTTTCTGGCCGGGGAAAACGCTCAACAAGCGTACCTCGATCAGGTTCTGAAGCTGGGATTCAAGCTCTTTGATGTTCATGCCGGTTGTGACGATTATAGAATGTTGCCACAAATTCTGCAAGTCCGGCTTGTGGTGTCAGTAAAGAAAAACGGCCTGGCGGGAACGCCAGGCCGGGGATCAAATGCTTTTACCGCAGTTGGGGCAGCGGCTTTCACCTTTTTTAATCACAAAACCACAGTTGCGGCAGGTATCCGGTTGTGATTTTCCCATGGGAGCACCGCAGGCAATACATGAGCCCTCCCCGACAGGATTTCCAGTACCGCAATATTCGCAGAGAACGCTGCGAAGCCGCTCGGAGAGTGCCATAGAGGCTCCGGCTGCCTGTACCTGGCGGCCGATGACCTGCCAGACACGCTCACCGAGCTGGATGTTCTCAATATCCTGGGCAATATCATCAAGGCGTCCGAGCAGGCTGAACGGGTTGCGCAGAGCCCAGGCGGCCGTCGTCCCCAGGCTTGCAGCGACCCCCAGCCAGGTCTGTTGGCCGATCTCAACCATGATCCCGTCCTCCCAGGTCTGGAGAGAGACGGTCAATGCCGTATCGCCGCCTGAGGGAGCCCCGGGACGCGTGCCGATCTGCACGATCATTTTCCCTGGTTCGCCCAGTGCCTGTGCCCGAAGGTTGCCCCGGTTGAACTCCGCCAACAAGGCACGGGCGGCATCCTCAGGGGTAATGGAACCGTGAAAAACGCGTCGCTCCATAATCTGCATTATAATCGCCTTCGCGATTCTCCTTCACTTCCCATATACGAGATGAGAAAAAACTGGTTTCAAATTTCTGGCTGGATAATAATTCTTGCTGCCCTTTGTGGAATTATGACGGTTCCCGAGCAGGCTGTGGTACAGGCTCAGCAGCCGACCGGCTCCATTCCCACGGTGACCGGCACTTCCGTCGGAGCTTTTATTACCGTTAACAGCGATCAGGAGCAGATTAATGTTCGCGGCGGGCCCAGCACCTATATCTATCCCCCGATCGGAGTGCTCCTTGCAGGGCAGCAGGCCCCTGCCCGCGGCCGTTCACCAGGTGGAGATTGGATTCAGATCGATTACCCTGGTGTTCCCGGCTCGGTTGGCTGGGTGTATGCGCCTCTGGTGCGGCTTTCACCGGGCGCCAACCTGCAGATCGTGGAACCACCCCCCACACCGACTCCTGCCTCCACCCCGACCATCGATCCGACCCTGGCTGCGATCTTTATTGCCCCGGAAACCCCCACCCGCCTGCCCACATTTACTCCACCGGCGGCGCCCCTTGAGATACCAACTTTCTCAGATGCCACCGCAGTTCCTGCCGGCGTTCCAATCGGGCTCCTGATCTTTGGTTTTGGCTTTGTCGGTGCCCTTGGGGCGCTGATCTCCTTTCTTCGCGGCGGGCGTTGACCCGGGGTGAATCAAAAAAGACCAGCAGCCCGGTCTTTTTTGATCACTTCGTGCACTAGTTATTACAGGAGCAGCTTCCTCCGCAGGCGCAGCCCTCTTCGCCGTGTTCATGTCCGGCTTTTGCGTTGGGACTGTCCACAACGAAGCCTGCACCACGTTCCGGGTCATTGACAAAGTCTACTGTTGCGCCGCGCAAATAATCGATGGAAACGTTGTCCACGATAACTTTTAAGCCGTTCAGATCATAGGTATTGTCGGCTGCGCTGATATTGTTATCCAAAGCCATCCCGAAATTCACTCCACAGCATCCCCCGCCCGCCACATAGACCCGTAAAGCGTACCCATCCAGCTTGCGCTCGTTCAGGATATTCTGGACAGCCTGCGCAGCCGAGGTGGTTATCGAGAATACCTGCGTCTCAATTTCCTGCAACATTGATCTGCTCCTTGCATGCCATTTTTCTTGAAATATTTGACGAATATTATCAGAATTAGATGGGATTGTCAAATGCGGACCTCCTGCCCCCAGGCTGCCCCCAAACTCCCATTTTCTTGACACAATCCTGCTCGGCTTGTACAATCTGCCTGCTCGGACGGAGGGCGATCAATCGCCTATTCTTTTTATTCGGGAGGAGAGACCCAGATGTATCAAATGGTAGGTCTTACAGCCTTGGAGGCGGCGGCGATTTGGGCTGTTTTCGGCGTAGCCATCCTTGGTCTGGCTTACGCCGTTTTTTTGCGCAGCCAGATCATGCGGGAGGACAAAGGCTCGGCCAAGATGCAGGAGGTTTGGAACGCGATCCGTGAAGGGGCAGATGCCTATCTGCGCCGCCAGTTGGGTTCCATCCTGCCGCTCATCGCCATCCTCACCATCGCTTTGTTCTTTTCAGTTTATATCGTCCCACCCAGTGAAGAAGCCATGTCGCGTTTCTCAGGCATGACCCAGGATCAGGTCCGCTTGATCATCGGCATCGCCCGCGCGGTGGCCTTCATCATGGGATCCGGTTTCTCGCTTACAGTTGGACAGATCGGAATGCGCATGGCCGTGCAGGGGAACGTGCGTGTAGCTTCAGCATCCCGCCGCTCGTTTTCAGATGCGCTCCGGATCGCTTACCGGGCAGGTACGATTACGGGCATGCTTACCGATGGCCTGGGACTCCTGGGCGGAACCCTGATCTTCATTGCCCTGGGGATTGCGGCGCCGGATGCTCTGCTCGGGTTCGGCTTCGGTGGAACTCTTCTGGCGCTGTTCATGCGCGTGGGCGGCGGAATTTTCACCAAGGCAGCGGATGTAGGCGCTGACCTGGTGGGCAAAGTCGAAGCGGGAATCCCGGAGGATGATCCACGAAATCCGGCAGTGGTGGCGGATCTGGTGGGTGATAACGTCGGCGATTGTGCCGGCATGGCAGCCGATATTTTTGAATCTTACGAAGTTACCATTGTATCCGGCCTTATTCTGGGGTTGGCGCTCTACCACGCCACTGGCAACCGTTTGGAATGGATCATTTTCCCATTGATCGTGCGTGGCATCGGGGTATTGTCCTCCATTATCGGTACCTATCTGGTGCGCGGCGGCCCGGGCAAGGGAGGCGATGCCATGGCCGCGATCTTCCGCGGCTTCCTTTCTTCAGCAGCAATCTCGGCAGCTCTTTTCTTTGTGGCCGGTTTCTTCTATCTCCAGAACCTTGACGAATTCGGGGGCTGGTGGCGGATCCCCATGGCGGTAGCCGTCGGGGTGCTCCTGGCTATCTTGATCGACCGCTTGACCGAATACTTTACGGGGACACACGCCTCGCCGGTAAAGGATATCAAGAAGGCTGCCGATACAGGCCCTGCGACCCTGATCCTGCAAGGTGTTTCAGTGGGATTTGAGTCCTCGGTCTGGTCTGTTCTGGTGATCGCCCTCACCATCGTTGCGTCCATCTTTATCTTTGGAACAATTCCTGGGATCGAAGGCGCGGAACGTGTGAATTTCATCCTCTATGGCGTGGCTATGACCGGTATTGGCATGTTGACCCTTACCGGTAACAACGTGGCCATGGACTCTTTTGGTCCCATCTCGGATAATGCCAACGGCATTGGAGAGATGTCCTGGCATGGTCAGGAAGACAAGGAGACCCGCGACGCTCAGCAGATCATGGCAGATCTGGATGCAGTAGGGAACACAACGAAGGCCATCACAAAGGGTGTGGCAATCGGCTCTGCTGTGATCGCGGCGGTATCGCTCTTTGGCTCGTTCCTTGTGGATGTCTCGCGTGCTCAGGACAACCTGGGGATTGCCGCGGCACAGCAGATCTCCGCGACCGGAATCCGTGTGGATCTTCCGGATGTATTTGTGGGAATGTTGATCGGCGGTGCGTTGCCGTGGTTATTCTCATCCTTTGCCATTCAAGCTGTCACGCGCGCGGCCTCGCTGATCGTCCTTGAAGTGCGAAGGCAGTTCAAGCTGGGAGTGCTGGAAGGCAGGGTCCAGCCTGATTACAAACAGGCAGTTGGCATTTCCACCACCGCGGCCCAGAAAGAACTGATCTCATTGGCCCTTCTGGGCGTGGTCACGCCCATTGTGGTTGGGTTGCTCCTCCAGGTACAGGCCCTCGGCGGTTTTCTGGCTGGATTGATCCTATCCGGACAGCTCCTGGCTGTTTTCCTGAACAACTCAGGCGGGGCATGGGATAACGCCAAGAAGCTGATTGAAGATGAACCCAAAGATCCGGCAGCCAATTCCGGAAAGGGCTCGGAACGCCATAAGGCCGGGGTGGTGGGCGATACGGTGGGGGATCCTTTCAAAGATACTGCTGGTCCGGCCTTGAACCCGATGATCAAGGTTGTGAACCTTGTGTCGGTCATTATTGCGCCTGTGGTCGTTCAATATGCCGGCGCAACGGGCGGCACCCGGA
>CAZSPX010000244.1:0-5140 GCA_964608885.1 uncultured Anaerolineaceae bacterium
ATCCAGTTTGAAGGTGTCATTGGTAAGGCGATTGCGGTCAAAGATGGACATGGAGCCTCGTGAGGGGATCAGGCGGGGAAGCCCGGCCAGGAGTCGAGGGGATCGGTGGACCTGACCCGGTGCATGCCCGCCTCCGCGAAGCGCATGAAGGCCTGATCGGCCGAGTCGGTGTAATCCGCACCCGGGACGACGACCGGCGAGGTGCAATCCTCGAGCAGGTAGACCTTGCGGGCAAGGGAAGGATCGGTCTCCTGGATATCTTCGAGCAGGTCCTGGAGCGTCCAGGCGACGCAGTGGCTCTTGGCCTGCCCGGCCACGATGAGGGCGTCCATCTCATCGAGCTTCTCGATGAAGCGGGGGCTGCGCTCACCCAGGGTCTCGTTCATGGGGCCGGTCAGCACTTCCGGGCCGATGACGGAATAATTCTCGGTGAAGGGATAGCGGCCTTTGATCTCGAACTCGGTCTGCGTGCGGCGGACAATGGTGTGGAAGAAAAGCGCCTCCTCAATGGAGGGAACCAGGGCATGACCGGCGCCACCCAGCATGGCATGGTACGGCCAGACGGTCAGCTCGTACTTGCCGCGCCGTTCCAGCTCATCCACGTAGTGAAGCAGGATCTCCTGGCCGTACTCGGGGGAGATGCCAAACTGGTCGGCAAGGTCCGGGTTGAACCTCCACGCGCCCGCGCGCACCTCGGCCGCGCCGATGAGCGAGTAGGGCTTAGGATGCGCGCCGGCGGCATCCACCAGGAAGATGGAGTGGAAGATCTGCATGGCAGTGTGAGTATCCAGGGTGGCGGTGATGTGCGTGAGGCTGCCCAGGTTCTCATAGATGAAACGGCACAGGCGGATGGTATCCTCCACGGCGCCCCGGCCGCTGCGCCCGCCGACGAACAGCTCAAAATCGGGGAGGCAGAAGGTGTTCTGCATATCCACCAGCAGCAGCCAGACCTTGTTCGAGTCCCGGGCGGCGGGTTGGATGGCGTTCTCGCGGGCCCACTGGACCGCCTGGTGGGCGCGGGTCTCATAATCAATATGCCAGGGCTTGTCGGCGCGGGTCGGATTGAAGAATTCAGGCACGGGATATTGACGGTGCATAACGCTCCCAAATAAGAATGATGTCCCGATGATCACAAGAACACGACCGGTCCCGGCGGCCGCCCATCCATTTTACGCCCACGGCCCGGAATGTCAAGGAGACCCGGATTTCCCCCCTTTGGTGGTATTGGCAATGGGATTATCCTCCTATATACTAAGAAAACTTGACACAAAAAGGAGAATGAGGAGATGAAAAGAGCTTTAATTGTCCTGGGGGTCCTTGTACTGGCCAGCCTGGCTTGCAGCGCCCTGTCGGGAGGCCCTGGAGCGAACCCCACGCAGGCAGTTGCGGGCAGGCAGGTGATGTTTCAGGATGATTTCTCGAATTCCAACACCGGGTGGCCTTCGGCTTCAGATGCGGACAAGTCCGCGAACTATTCCGCGGACGGGAAGTACGTGATCCAGGCCGTCACCACCCAGCAGGATGTGTGGGCGCATCCCGGGCAGAGTTTCAGTGACGCGAGCGTGGAAGTGGACGCCACCAAGACGAGCGGCCCCGATAACAATGGCTTCGGGGTGGTCTGCCGCTTCCAGGACAACGACAACTTCTACTATTTCATGGTGTCCAGCGATGGCTACCAGGTGATCGGCAAATACCAGGGCGGGGAGAACAAGTATCTCTCGGCGGAGAAGATGCAGCCGACCGACGCGATCAACGCGGGGAATGCGACCAATCACGTGCGGGGCGATTGCCAGGGCTCGACGCTGACGCTGTATGCCAACGGGCAGCAGCTTTCCTCGGTCACCGATACCAGCTTTACGAGCGGGGATATCGGCCTGATCGTGGGGACCTTCGACGAGCCGAATGTGGGGATCTCCTTCGATAACTTCGTGGTGTACCAGCCCTGAAGATTGAGTGGAAGTGAACAGCCTGGCGGATTTCCGCCAGGCTGTTTTTCATACAAGGGTTCAGGCTCCCTGTTGAGCGGCCCCGGCGGTCTTGCGCTGACCGCTGCGAAGGGCAGCCCAGACCGCGCCGATGTAGGCTCCGTAGGCGAGCATCTCAGTGAGGGAGGGGGTGGGGTTGTAGCCGAAGAGCGCCTTCATGAACTGTCCCAGGATCGACTCTGCAGGCAGGAAGGCATTGGCGTCCCAGATATGCTCGATCACTGCCGGGATCAAACCGATCTCATTGAACTCGTGCACACCATGAGCCACCAGGCCCGCGGCGAACAGGATGAGCAGGAAACCCGTCACCTGGAAGAAGCGGCGAAGATCCAGCTTGACCATGCTGGCAAAGATGGACCAGCCCAGCAGGATGGCGGTGCCGAGTCCCAGCACGGCGCCGATGCTGGTCTGGAGGGCATTGGTGGCGAAGACGGAGGCGGTGAGGAACAGGGCCAGCTCGATGCCTTCGCGCACCACGGCCAAGAAGGCCAGCCCGAAGATGGCCCGCTTCCCGGTGGAGGCGGAGGCGCGGCTGACGCCCTCCTCCAGATCGGGCTTGAGGCTGCGCGCCCGCTGGCTCATCCAGAAGATCATCCAGGTGAGGATGCCGGCCGCCAGCAGCATGGTCAGGCCTTCGTACAACTGCTCGGCGGGACCTTGGAGCTCCATGCCGAAGGCCGTGAGCAGGATGCCTGCCAGCAGGCTGACCGCGACCGCGCTGAAGGCGCCGAGCCAGAGAGCGGGGGCGAGATCGGTGCGGCGGATCTTGCGCAGGGCGCCCAGAACGATCCCGAGGATGAGGGCGGCTTCGATGCCTTCGCGCAGCGATAGAAGATAGGAAGGGAGCATGTAGAACCTCGCGGGTGGAATGAAAAATCAGACCCTATTGGTCTGATTTTCACAAATTCTACCGGGGGGTTCTGGAATTGTCAATATATTTATCACTTTTTTGATAAATATTAATTCACCCCAACCTGTACCCATCAATGGGACGGGTTTTTTCTCTTCCCGGATCGTTTTCTGCCGGTGTATTGCGGCACATCGTTCAAGGCATAAATGGTGCAGAGCCGCTCATCCATCAGGCGTGATCGGATGCGTGCATCCATGCGCTCCAGCTCGTCAGCGCTGGTGATGACGGTGGGCAGCCTGGCGCTATAGCGGTAGTTGATGACCTGGAAGAGCTTTTCCCTGACCCAGGGGCTCATGGACTGCGTCCCCAGGTCATCCAGGACGAGCAGGGAGGAGGTGCGGATCTCGTCAAAGCGGCGGTCGAAGGTCACGCTGCTGGTGGGGCTGAAGGTGGCGCGCAGGTGGTCGAGCAGGTCGGGGACCATGACGAAGAGCGGCGGGTCACCCAGCCCGGCGCGGTAATTGGCGATGGCGGCGGCCAGGTGCGATTTCCCGGAGCCATAACCTCCCAGGAAGACCAGCCAGCCCCTGGGATTTTCGGCAAACTCGTGAGCTGCCTTGAGAGCCTTTTTTAACGATCTCTGCTGGTCCGCCGGGAGATCTTCCTCCGCGCGCTCATCAAACGTACCAAAGGTCTTACTGCTCATCAGATCAAGGGAGGACAGTTCCGGGTGACCGGTATCCTTCCAGGGCCGGCGGTAGTCAGTGACATTCAGTTTAAGCGGCGAGACCAGATCGGGGTCGGCGAGGCGGGAGCGGATGCGCGGCTCGATCTCATCCAGGGAGAGGTTGGTGGTGACCACCAGGGGCAGCTTGTTGATGTAGCGGTAGTTCAGGATCTGGAAGAGCTTCTCCTGCGCCCAGGGGGTGGCGTTCTGGGTGCCCAGGTCATCCAGCACGAGCAGGGAGGCGGAACGGATCTCGTTGAAGCGCTCCTCAAAAGTGGTGTCCTCGCTGCCATAGGCGAAGCGCATCATATCCAACAGGTCGGGCACGGTGAGGAAAAGCGTGGGGACGCCCATTCCCACCGCGAAGTTGGCAATGGCTGCGGCGAGATGGGTCTTTCCGGACCCATAGCCTCCCTGCAGGAGAAGCCAGCCGTTCAAAGACCCGGCATAGATGCGGGCATGGTTGAAGGCGCTTTCCAAGGATTGGGCCTGGATGTCGTTCTCACCTTTGCGGCCGCGGGGCTTGAAGGTCTCAAAGGTGAGATGGCTGAGCTCCTCCAGGTGGCTGAGGGAGTGCAGGCGCTCGCGCACCTGCTCGCTGACGCTGGCGCGGCGGCAGGAGCAGATCTCCAGGCGGCCAAAGCGCGGGTCACCAACGGGCACCTCGGCGCGCAGATAGCCCTGCCCGTGGCAGTAGGGGCAGTTCGGGTCGCCGAGGAAATCAGTGCTCGATATGGTCGGCGAACTTGCCTTTGACGTACTTTCCGCGATCTTCTTCAGCGTCTCGTCGATTTTGCTTTTCGGCACGCCCTTCTTCCTTCCAGCGCTTGAGGATGGCTTCGCAATACCTCCAGCTGCGCTTGTTGTTCTTGACGGCGATCTCAATGGCCTCAGCCACCCAGGCGGTGGAGAAGGTGGCCTCGGCATCCTTCAGCGCGTCCGCCAGGAGAGGAGTGAGCGGACCGATGTTCTCCTCGTAGAGGCGGAAGACCTCGGGTCGCTCGAGCGGGGCAGTGGAGACGCCCGCCGGTTTGCCATCCCGGGCTTTCACGTAGGCGCGAGCCGCGGCCTGACCGCGGGGGCTGTTCAGGAAGTAGTACACCTCTTCCTCCCGCTCGGCGCGGATCAAGCTGCCGCGCTCCAGGGCTTTCTCCAACCCGCGGCGCACCGCGGCGGCGCTCAGGCCCAGGCCGGCAGGGGCAAAGTCCTGCCTGCCCAGGCCCTGGAAGCCTGCCTCCAGGTTGGCAAAGCGCCAGAGGGCGTAGGCCGTGACCTTAAGCTCTTCCACATCCTCGATGTCCTTCAGGAGATGGTGGAAGAAGGCATCGGGGAGGGCGGTGAAGGTCTCCGAGCCGGTGAAGCCCTTGAATCGTTTCATGCTCGCTTTCCACGAATGGCGCCCCTGAACCGAGCGCCCCCGGTCATTCCAGGTTGACGTGCTTGGTGGCGGCGTTCTCGAAACGCGCCAGGGAGCCGCGGAAGAGCAGCTCCACGTTGCCCACGGGGCCATTGCGGTGCTTGGCCACCATGATCTCGGCGATGTTCTGCTTGGTGGTGTCCTTCTCGTACTGGTCGGGG
>CAZSPX010000245.1:0-5115 GCA_964608885.1 uncultured Anaerolineaceae bacterium
GAACGAGATGGAGCTGGCGCGCACCATCGCCAACCAGGCCGCCATCGCCCTCGAGAATGCCCGCCTGTACGAATCCACCGTGCGGACCGCCGAGCGCCTGGAGATCCTCAACGTGGGCGGCGCCGAGATCAGCACCAGCCTGGAGCCGGAGCAGATCTACGCGGCCGTCCACCGCGCGGCCCAGCGGGTGGTGCCAGCCGAGTCTTTTGCCATCCGCCTGTATGACCAGGCCTCCAATGAGGTCGAATCGGTCTATGTGGTGGAACGCGCTGCCCGCCAGCCGGTCTCCAGGATGCCAAAAGTCCACGGTCCCATCAGCCGGGTGTTGGATACCGGGCAGCCCGTCCTGAGCGGGTCGCGCGAGGAGTCCAGCCGTCTGACGGGCCTGCGCGGCGTGGTTCCCGATGCTCCCGTCTCCATCCTGGCGGTACCCATGTCGCTGGGCGGCCGGGTGGCAGGTTTGCTGTCGGTCCAGAGCGACCGGGAGAATGCCTTTTCCTCCGAGGACCTGCAATTTCTGGGTACCCTGGCAAACCAGGCGATTGTCTCCATCCAGAACGGGCGGCTCTTTGCTGAGATCCAGGGCCTGGCCCAGAGCCTGGAGCAGCGCGTCATCGAGCGCACCGCCCAGCTCCAGCGCGAGCAGCAGAACACCGAAACCCTGCTGCGTATTCTCACCGAAGTCTCCTCCAGCCTGGACCTTGACCGCGCCCTGAACCGCACCCTGTCGCTGCTCAACGATGTGACCGGGGCGGAGCAGGGAACCATCATGCTGCTGCATCCCGATGACAACCTCCTCCACTTCCGCGCCGGGTACGGTTACCTCACCGAGCGGGCCGAGCCGGCCAATGCACGCGGCTTCACCCTCAAGGTGGGCGAGGGCCTGGCGGGCTGGGTGGTGCAGAACCGCGAGGCGGTCCTGGCCGATGACCTGCGCCAGGATCCGCGCTGGGTGCAGTCCGCCGCGTCCGGCCAGGAGCATCGCAGTTCCATCGTGGCCCCGCTGCTGGTGGGCGAGGATGTGATCGGCGTGCTCATGATCTTCCACCGGAATCTGAAGTATTTCAGCCCGGATATCCTCAACCTGGTGAAGGCCATCGCCAGCCAGGTGGCGGTTGCCATCAACAATGCCCACCTGTACGAGCTGATCCGCGACCAGGCCGAGCGTCTGGGGATCATGCTCCGCAAGGAGCAGGAGGACACCAGCCGCTCGATGGCCATCCTGGAGGCCGTCGCCGATGGTGTGCTGGTGACCGGCGTGGAGAACGAGATCACCTTCGCCAACGCTTCCCTGACCCGCATCCTGGACGTGCGCCCGGTCAATGTGATCGGCAAGCCCGTGGAATACTTCGGCGTGCTGTTCGGGCGCCATGCCAGCGGCTGGATGGAGACCGTGCGCAAGTGGTCCGAGGACCCCGGCTCCGTGCACCAGGGCGAGACCTTCGCCGAACAGCTCGAGCTTGAGAACGGGCGCATCGCCCTGATCCACCTCTCCCCGGTGATCTTCCAGAACGATTTCCTGGGCACTGTATCCATCTTCCGCGATATCACCCACGAGGTGGAGGTGGACCGCCTGAAGTCCGAGTTCGTGGCTACCGTGAGCCATGAGCTCCGCACTCCCCTGACCTCCATCAAGGGGTATGTGGACCTGTTGATCATGGGCGCGGCGGGCATCTTCAACGAGAAGCAGGTGCATTTCCTGGAGATCGTCAGGAACAATGCCTCCCGCCTGAACATCCTGGTCAACGACCTCCTGGATATCTCGCGCATCGAGGCCGGCAATATCACCCTGACGCCTCTGCCCCTGGATCTGCGCAACCTGGCCGAGGATGTGATCGAGGATGTGCTGCGCCGCTCGCGCGAGGAGGCCAAGCCGATGGCCGTATCGCTCGAGGCCCCCAAGGACCTGCCGCGCGTGCTGGGCGATGCCGAACGCGTCCGCCAGATCATCGCGAACCTGGTGGACAACGCCTACCGCTACACGCCCGAGAACGGCATGATCCGGGTGCAGATCAACCCTGTGGACGGCCGCGAGGTCCAGGTGGATGTCGAAGATAACGGTGTGGGGATCGCCCTGCAGGAACAGGACCGCATTTTCGAGCGTTTTTATCGCGGCGATGATCCGATGGTATTGAAGACCGCCGGCACCGGCCTGGGCCTGCCGATCGTCCGGCAGTTGGTGGAGATGCACCACGGCCGCATCTGGATGACCAGCAAGGGTGTCCCCGGCGAGGGGAGCACCTTCTCGTTCACCCTGCCCGTGCAGGGGACCAATAGAGGAAGCCATGCCGAAGATCCTGATCGCTGAAGATGAGCCTGACATCCGTGAGCTGGTGGCTTTTACCCTCCGCTTCGCGGGCTACGAGGTGGTGACTGCCTCCAATGGCGAGGAAGCTGTCCAGCTGGCGGTCCGTGAGATGCCCGATATGGCCCTCATGGATGTCCGCATGCCCCGCATGACCGGGTATGACGCCTGCCGGGCGATGAAAGCCAACCCCGACCTGAAGGATATGCCGGTCGTTTTCCTTTCTGCCAAGGGGCAGGACAGCGAGATCGCCACCGGCATGGCTGCCGGCGCCGAGGAATATCTCCTCAAGCCCTTCGCTCCGGACCAGTTGACCGAACGCGTGCGCGCCATCCTCTCCAAGTTCGGCAAGTAACGAGGCGGAGAACAGGGACCCGGGCGATGAGCGCGATCATGCTGGATGGAGCCATGGTGCATTATGAGGCCCTGGGACGCGGCCGTCCCATCCTCTACCTGCACGGCTGGATCGGTTCCTGGCGCTACTGGGTTAATGCCATGCAGGTGGCCTCCACCTCGTTCCGGGCCTATGCGCTGGATTTCTATGGCTACGGCGATACCGCCCACGACCCGCTCAAGTACACCATTGAGCAACAGGCCGGCCTGCTGAACAACTTCCTGAACGAGATGGGAATGGGCAAGATCGCCATCGTGGGTCATGGCCTGGGGGCCCTGGTGGGGCTGGCCTTCATCGAGCAGTTCCCCCGCTCCGTAGACCGTATCATGGCGGTGAACTGCCCGCTGGGAAAGGAGGGTCTCAACCCGCGCATGCGCACCGCTTCGCTGGCCGAGCTGATCGACTGGCTTGCAGCCCGCACCCCTGAGATGGCACTGGCGCTCTCGGACTCCTCCAAGACCGACCCCCTGGCCATCTCCACCTCCATCAACAGCCTGCAGACCGAGAACCTCGTGGAGATCGTCCATGCCGCCTCCACGCCCACTCTGTTCGTCTCGGGGCAGAACGACCCGGCGGTCACTATGCCCACGCCGGAGGCCTCCGCCACCCTGCCCACCATGGTTCACCAGATCGTGCTCGAGGATACCGGGCACTTCCCGATGGTTGACGACCCGCTGCGCTTTAATCGCCTGATGACCGACTTCCTGACGCTCGATTCGGGGGCCAGCCCCAAGGAACTGCAGCTCAAGGAAGAGTGGCGCCGGCGCGTGCGCTGACCTTTCAGGTATTTCCTCTCCCTTTGAATTTCTGACTTGACAGCCCCCTGCGGGCATTTTATACTGACTCTACATCTGAACGGGGAGCCTGTTCCATGGGCTGAGAGGAGCGCGGCGCGCTCGACCCGCAACACCTGATCTGGATCATGCCAGCGGAGGGACTCGACACATTGCAACCATCCTCCGTCAGGATGGTTTTTTGGTCCTTTGCCTCGTTAAATGATTCGAAAGGGAGAGAGCCTTGTCCAGAGTCGTCATATTCGTGAACGGTGAGCTTCCGTCCCTGGAGGCTGTAAAGATGGTCCTCCAGCGGGACGATATCGTGGTCGCGGCGGATGGGGGCGCGCGGCATGCCATCCAGCTGGGCCTCGTCCCCTCGGTCGTCATTGGCGACTTCGATTCCCTCTCCGATAAGGATCGCCGTCTGCTCGAATCGCTGGAAGTGCGCTTTATGGAGTTCCCGCGCGATAAAGACGAAACCGATCTGGAGCTGGCCCTCCGCCATGCCGCCGGGTTGGGGGGCTCGGGCATCCTGCTGGTCGGGGCGCTCGGCAGCCGGCTGGATCACACGCTTGGCAATCTCTCCATCCTGAGCGACCCCGCCCTGTCCGGGATGGACATCCGCTGCGATGACGGCCTGGAAGAGGTCTTCTTCTGCCGCGAGAGCGCCGGGATCCGCGGAAAGCCGGGCGACACCGTTTCTCTCATCCCATGGGGACAGGTGGCGCGCGGGGTTCGCACCAGCGGGTTGAAGTGGTCGCTCTCGGGCGAGGCCCTTTATCCCCACAAGACGCGCGGCATCAGCAACGAGCTGACCGGCGAATTCGCCGAGGTGCAGGTCTCCTCGGGCCTGCTGCTTATCGTCCACCGCCGCGATGGCGCGGTCCCCGTATAAGTTCTGAAAGGATTGCATGAACAGGAATATTTTGATGCTCGTTCGGGGGTTCACCGCCGCCCTCATTTTCCTGCTGTCCGCCTGCACCGGGAGAGCCGCACAGTCCACTCCCACGGCCGCGGGTCCGCGCCAGCTGACTGTGATGACCCATTCCTCCTTCGCTGTGAGCGAGGCGGTCGTCCAGAAGTTCGTGGCGGATAACAACGTCAAGCTTACCTTCCTGCCTGCCGGGGATGCAGGCGAGGTGCTCAACAAGGCCATCCTCACCAAAGACGCCCCCCTCGCCGATGTGCTGTACGGCGTGGATAACACCTTCCTCTCCCGCGCCCTCGAGGCCGGTATCTTCGAGCCTTATGCCTCGCCGGCCCTGGCCGGCATCCCGTCTGAGTTCCGGCTCGACCCTTCGGACAGCGCCCTGCCTGTGGATTATGGGGATGTGTGCATCAATTATGACAAGGCCTGGTTCGCAGAAAAAGACCTCCCCGTTCCGGGAACATTGGAGGACCTGGCGAAGCCTGAATACAAGGGTTTGCTGGTGGTGGAGAACCCGGCCACCTCCTCCCCCGGCCTGGCCTTCCTGCTCGCCACCCTCAAACACTTTGGGGAGAATGGTTACCTGGATTACTGGCGCCAGCTCCGCCAGAACGAAGTTGCGGTGGTGGATGGCTGGGAGACGGCCTACTACACCAACTTCAGCGGCTCTTCCGGCAAAGGACCGCAGCCGTTGGTGGTCTCTTATGCCTCC
>CAZSPX010000246.1:0-5092 GCA_964608885.1 uncultured Anaerolineaceae bacterium
TCTCGGGCTTCATCGCCACCGCCCCCAGCGGCGCGTAGGCCGAGGTCAACCCCTTGGCCATGGTCATGATATCGGGGATCACGTCCCAGTGCTCCACTGCGAACCATTTCCCGGTGCGGCCGAACCCGCTCATCACCTCGTCCGCGATCATCACGATCCCGTATTTATCGCATAAGGCCCGCACCCCCTGCATGTACCCTTCCGGCGGGATGATGATCCCGTTCGTCCCGGTCACCGATTCCATCAGGATGGCCGCCACCTGGTCCGGCCCCTCGTAGCGGATGATCTCCTCCAGGTGGTTGAGGTAGTCCTGCGTGAACTCGGCCTCGGCGATCCCGGGGTTGGTGCGGTGGAACGTGGAGCGATATCGATACGGGTCCAGGAAATGTACCACGCCCGGCATCAGCCCCGGCTCCCACGCCACGCGCCGCGGGTCTCCGGTGGCAGCCATAGCGCCCGCTGAGGCCCCGTGATAGGACCGGTAGCGTGCCAGCACCTTGAAGCGCCCCGTGTACCCGCGCGCCAGCTTGATGGCGTTCTCGTTGGCATCTGCTCCGCCCAGCGTGAACAGGACCTTGCTCAGCTGCCCGCCGGGGGTCACCTCCGCGACCGCCCGGCTGGCCAGGGCGCGCGCTTTCGTGGTCATCCCCGGCGCGGCATACGGGAGCTCGGCGGCCTGCTCCTGCATGGCGCGGATCACGCGCTCGTTCCCGTGGCCGATATTGACACACATGGTCATGGAATTGAAATCAAGATAGCGCTTCCCGTTCACATCCCAGAAATAGACCCCGCTGGCGCGCTTGACCGCGATCGGGTTCACGCGCGCCTGGGCGGACCAGGTCCAGAAGACGTGCTCTTTCGTCAACGGCAGGATTTCATCATCAGGAAGATCGAACATGGGCCTCGTTGCTCCGCTTCATGGTTGATTGGCTGTCGAGCCATCCGGCATTATAATCCTCCGCCGGCCTGTGTTCGGATCCCTCCACCCATGGAAGCCTTCCCCTTTCAACGCCTTGTCGTGATCGGCACCACCGGCTCGGGCAAATCCACCCTGGCCCTGGAGCTTTCGCGCCGCCTGCGCCTCGATTTTGTCGAGCTGGATGCCATCCACTGGCAGCCCAATTGGACTCACGCCTCACGCGAGGAGATGCGCGCGGCCCTCGAAAAAGTCCTCGCCTCGGGGCGCTGGGCCGTGGCAGGCAATTACAGCGATCTGCGCGATATGATCTGGCCCGCAGCGCAGGCGGTCGTCTGGCTGGATTATTCCCTCCCGCTGGTGTTCTGGCGGCTGCTGGTGCGGACGGTCCGGCGCTCGGTCTTTCAGGAAGAGCTTTGGAACGGGAACCGCGAGAGGTTCTGGTGGCACCTCAAGCTCTGGTCGGACGAGTCCCTGTTCCACTGGCTCTTCAAGACCTACTGGCGGCGCAAACGGGAGACGCCCCTCCTGTTGGCTGAGCCGCCGCATGCCCACCTGAAACTCATCCACCTGACCTCACCCGCCGGAACGCGCGCCTGGCTTGAATCGCTTCCCACCCAGGGATAAATCCCACCATTCATATCCAATTTGACTTTGCAAGTCTGTAAGTCAAGCTGACTGAAATGAAAGGTTTTTTGTGGAGGTTCTCCCCTATAATCGCCTCAACTGAAAAGGCAATCCTGGCTCAAACCAGGACCACTGCAAACGGGTAGGATTGCCGGTCCGCAGGGTGAACATCCAGCCTCAACGTCCCCTTCTGCGCAGCCGGTGATCACATCAATCGCCTTTCATCGAAGCCCGTCCAAAAAATAAGCCTGGCCAACGCACATTCCCTGCAACCGGCCTGAAGTTGCGCAAGCGACCACGGCCGCCAGGCTATCGGAGAGAGAGCGATTGATCCCGCTGTCTCCCGAGCAGACTGCCCGGGTGAGAAGCCCGGGCTCTCTTTTTTAGGGGAGCTGCACATTTTCATCCCACGATAAGGGCAAACCCGGTGAAAGCCGGGGGCGCAAAGCCAACGGGTCTACAGTCCCTCCCGGGACCAGGATCGCCAGGCTGCCGAAGTATGCCGGGAACGCCGCCTGGCTGTTGTGGATCGGTTGGCATGCCGCCCTTGTCAGAGAGGGTCTCTCTGATGACAATGAGTCGATCCAAACGCCTCCTCCTGCTGGCCCTCGGCCTGGTCTTCCTTCTGGGCGCTCTTCCAGGGCCCGTTTTTGCGCACCCCGCGCAGATCGGCACCGGCCCGGGCCTTTCCCCCTTCTTCGATGCCCCTGCAGACCGCGGGGACCATGTGATCGGCGTCGTGGCCGCGGGCCTGTTCGCCTATCCGGTCGTCCAGCAGAGCAAGGACCAGCCCGTCTCGGTCTCCAAAGCGAATGATACCGTTACCCAGTTCGGGATGGCCGCAGACCTCGGCAATATCGGCCTGCTGGCCCATAACTACCTGGCCGGCAGCCGCTTCTTCGACCTGACCCTTGGCCAGCGCATCTATATCGTCCACGACTCAGGGCGCGTGGAGCCTTTCGTCGTCACCCGCATCCTGAGATTCCAGGCCCTCACCCCTCACAGCGCGTACAGCGATTTTCGTGAACTGGGGGATACTGCCGTCATCTCCGCCGGGGAAATGTTCAGCCTGGTGTACAGCGGGGAATACCACATCACCTTCCAGACCTGCATCGAAAAGGATGGGGAAAAAAGCTGGGGGCGCCTGTTCGTCCTGGCCGAGCCAACCGCTGCCGGATACTAAGCCCGCCTAGAGATCGTTCTCGCGCTGGATCCACATCACCAGGCGCGTCAGCCCCAGCGTTCCCAGCAGCGTAAGCCCCACCGCCACCTCGAAGGGCAGCCGCACGCGCACGAATGCCGCGATCCCCGCGATGACCAGCGCCAGGGCCGCCACGATGCTGGCGCGCCCCAGGTGGCGCGCTTCCATGCCGCGCAGGTCGTCGCGCGGCGAGGCCCGCCTCATCCGCTGCAGGAAGGCCGAAAGGTCCCAGCCCAGCAGCGCCGCCACCGCGCCGATCAGCATCAGGCTGGAGGGCAGGCCGCTCCACAGCCCGTAGGCTGCCGCCGCGATGAAGACCAGCAGCGCCAGCGAGCCGAACCATCGCCACCGCCTCCACTCGCTGACCAGCCAGGCGGCTCCCGCTGCTGCCAGCCACTGCGCCGCCCCGCTCATGCCTCCCAGCCACCATCCCCATGCCAGGGAACCGGCGGCAATAATGATGCTGAGGATCATCGCGACCAATGACATGCTTAGCTCCCGATCGCCTGCAGCCAGCCCGGCGGGTGCCCGAGGTTCCTCTGCACCGCCAGGTCCAGGGGCTGGTTGATGTTCCAGTCCAGCACCTGCACGCCCGCCCGCCGCACCTTTTGCAGGAGCAGCGCGCGCTCCATCAAAACGATCCGCGTCGCCATCTCCACCTCCGGGGTGCGACCCAGGTAGTTCAGCTCCAGCGAGACCGGGTCCGGGCTGATGACCATCACCTGGTATCCCTGGGCGCGCAGCTGCCGCAGCGGGAGGATATCGTCCTCGGTCAGCGGGCTGACCACCACGATCTGGGATTCAGGCGGGAAGAGCCGCGTGGGGATATACTCCAGCGCCGTGAAGACCTGGCTGTCCCCCGGTTGGGCGCGCGCCAGCGCCTGCAGGATGCGCTCCTTCTGCATCTTCCCATAATCGGGATAGGTCCAGGCCAGGAAGTTGGCATATAGCAGCAGCCCCACCCGGTTGCCCTGGAACAGGAAGGCATCCGCCAGCGAGGCCGCGGCCATGACCGAATGTTCGAACAGGCTGTGCCCCTGCCCCAGGTGGTTGGTCCGCAGCCGCCCGTCCAGGACGATGCCCACATCCGCCACGCGTTCCTGCTGGAACTCGTTGCTGAAGAGCGTCTCGGCATGCCGCGCGCTCACCCGCCAGTTGATGGCCCGCGAGGAATCGCCGGGCTGGTAATCGCGCACGCCGAAGAACTCGATCCCCGCGCCCCCCGCGCGCGCCGGGATGCTGCCGGCGTACACCCGTGTGCGCCGCGGGCGGATGGTCACGTGCCGCAGGCGCGTGACCTGCGGGAACACGAACAGCTGGCTGCTCACCGGAATGCGCACCTGGCTCCCCGAAAGGCCCATGTCCTCGCTGGCCTCCGCCGTGACCGCCTCGAACAGATAGCCGCCGCGCCCGCCCTTGACCGAGTAGCTCAGCGTACACGTCTCCCCTGCCGCCAGGCTGACCAGCGCGCGCGGCGAGCCGTCCACCACTGTCAGGCGCGCGGGCACCAGGTCCTGCAGGAACACCTCGTCCAGCGGCCCGCCGAGGTTGCGGATGGTCACCGTCACCTGCACTGGCGCGTCGGGAAGCGCCCGCTCCGTGCTCAGGCTGCGCCAGGCCTCCATCTTCAGGTCGCGCGGGCTGCGCCAGTACCCCGTCAGCAGGAACAGGCCCACCGGGATGACCAGCAGCAGCAGCTCGCCGTGCAGCGTCAGCAGCGCGGCCAGCAGCAGCGCGTAACAGATGAGGCCGAGGTAGATGGCGCGGTTCATATTTCGCCCGGGACGCAGGCTGCCCCCGCTTAAGCCTTCTTGATCACCGGCACGCTGGTCTTGGCGAACACGTCGCCGATGACCTCCCCCGTCACCTGCCGGGACATCCAGTATTCGGGCTGCAGGATCAGCCGGTGGCTGAGGACCCCCGTGGCAAAGTGCTTCACATCATCCGGGAGCACGTATTCGCGCCCTTCCATGGCCGCGCGTGCCCGGGCCGTCTTGAGGAACGCCAGCGAGGCCCGCGGGCTGGCCCCCACGGCCACGCGCCGGTCGGTGCGCGTGGCATGCACCAGCTCGGCGATATAGGTCTCGATATCCGGGTCCACGTACACATCCTCGATGGAGGAGCGCATCTCCATGAGCTTTTCCGCATCGGTGACCTGGTTGAGAGTGACCTCGTCCTGCCGGCGGTCGCGCCGCCGCTGGAGGATCTCACGCTCCTGCTCCACGCTGGGATGCCCCACCGCCAGCTTGAGCATGAAGCGGTCGAGCTGGGCCTCCGGCAGCGGAAAGGTCCCCTCGTATTCGATGGGGTTCTGCGTGGCCAGCACCAGAAAGGGGTCCGGCAGGAGC
>CAZSPX010000247.1:0-5074 GCA_964608885.1 uncultured Anaerolineaceae bacterium
CCCCCTCACGCCCTGGGCCTGTCCATCCACAGGAAACCGAGCAGCAGCACCTCGGCGGCCTTGGCGTAATACCCCACCGCGCTGTACGTCCCGGCCACGAAGTGCTTGTCCCCCAGGATCACCCACAGGATGATCGTCAGCAGGGTATAGCCTGCCAGCGCCCACCAGACCAACCTGTGCCTCTCCTGGAAGAAGCGGATGGGCAGGAAATACGCCCCCAGCAGCCCCAGGTACCCGAAGCCGTTCAGGAAGATCGGGTCGGGCCGGCTGCCCAGCTCCTTGAACAGCGAGATGTGCAGCAGCGCCGTGGCGAGGGTGAAGAGGATGATACCGTAATGTCGTAAGGAGAGTTTCATCATTTTTGCTCCAGAGACTTCCGAAGTCTTCACATCGTACCGCTCAGCGGTAAGACTTCGGAAGTCTTTGCTCTTTTACTTCCGGTCCGCGAACAGGAACCCGAGCAGGAACAGCTCCGCCACGCGCGCGTAATAGCCGATGGCCGCGCTGGAGAGATCCAGGGAGAACTGCTTGTTCCCCAGGATGATCCACAGGATGAAGGTGAGGACGGTGTAGCCCACCAGCGCCCACCGGATGAGTCCGTGCCAGCGCTGCAAGAACGGGATGGGGAGGAGGTAGGCTCCCAGCAGGGCCAGGTAGCCCAGCCCGTTCAGGACGATGGGATCGATGCCCAGCAGGGGATACAGGGAAAGGTGCAGGAGGGCGGTCGCCAGCCCCGCGATGAGGATGCCGATCCGCTTACCGGTAAGTTCCATTCTGACTCCTTGTCTTGGATAAAAGGCCAAAATGCTTTGCGTCTGGATGAGTTCAGGCCCGCTTCTGTTACCTGCGCAGGAGGCGCGGGGCGATCAGCAGCCCGAGGCCCCCGTTGAGCAGGTCGCGGGCCCGCATGATCAGTGTGACGCTGATCGCAAGCGCGGCGGGATGTCCCAGCGCGCCCAGCGCCGCCACCTGGCTGGCCTCCAGCGCGCCGAGCCCGCCCGGCAGCGGCAGCAGGAAGGCCAGCAGCGAAGCGGTCAGCCCGAAGAGCCCCTGCCAGAGGTCGGGGTGCGCGCCCAGGAAGTGCAGGATCAGCATGTATTCGGCGGCCATCCCCGTCCAGCTCAGCAGGGAGGCCAGCAGCGCCCCCACCAGGCGCCAGGGATGCCGCTGTGTGAACGCGCTGGCAAAATACTCGGAGACCGACAGCAGCCGCATCCACTTCTTTCTCCGGAGGCCGGGCAGCAGGGTCTTGAGGACCAGGCTCACCGGCCTCACCCCGGCCTGCATCAACAGGATGTGGACGGCCGGCCACAGCAGCAGCAGCGCCGCCGGGACCCAGGCCCACAGCGGCAGCCCCTTCAGCGCGCCGAGGCGCAGGAAGGCGAACAGCCCCAGCGTGAGGAAGATGAAGTTGCCCAGCAGCTCCAGCAGCTTGTCCATGATGACGGTCGCCGTGGCGCGCGCAACCGACAGCCCGTGGTCCTTCCGCAGAGCCAGCACCTGAAGCGGCTCGCCCCCCACCTGCGGTCCCGGCGTGAAATAGCTCACCCCGAAGACCGCCAGCCGGCTCGCCACCAGCGGCAGGAAAGGCAGCCCGGGCGCTTCGGCGCGCGCCACCAGCCACCAGCGCAGCGTCATCGAAAGGATCACCAGCCCGTTGAGCGCCAGCAGCCCGCCGGCCTGCGCCAGGCTCAACCGGGACAGCGTCGCGCGGATGGAACCCAGCGGGATATTGCGCAGGGCGTAGGCCAGCAGTCCCGCCACCACGAGGTAGAGGGCCGCGGCCTTGACGAGCCTCCCCCAGCGCACTGGCCGCAGCGGAGTTCTGGCAAGGATCTCAGAGGGCTGATTCACCGCGTCCCTCCGGAGGGGTTTCGATCAATCTTCGCATACCGCTGATCACCGCCCGGTGGAGGGACTCTACATCCTTCAGGCCCAGCTCGCCCGGGCAGATCGGCTCCCCGATCTGCACCTGCACGCTGACGGGGCGCAGGCCGAGCACGACCATGCCCAGCAGTTGGAGGGCCGCCGCCAGCCGCTCCTTCTCCTCGCGCGTGCGCTTAAGCCCCAGCAGCGGATTCTGCCCCGCCGCCTTCCAGACCACGCCGCGCACCAGCACCGGGACCACCGCGGCCTCCGGGGCCATGCGCGCGAAGACTCCCACGCTGTCGGTCCAACCTTCCAGGGAGGCCAGCGCCCCCTGCCTGGAGAGGGCCGGGTCCGGCTCGATCTGCCCCGCGGGGAAGGTCAGCACCGCGCCGCCCTGGCGCAGGTGCGCGCTCACCTTGCGGACCAGCCCCATGCGCCGCCCCGGGTCGTCCAGCACGTGATACAGCAGCCGGTCCATGTTCGGCATGGCCGTCAGGAAGGGACGCTGCAGGGCGATCACGCGCAGGTCGGGGCGGGCCAGCGCGGCGAACAGCGAGAGGGTGTCGGTCATGCCGGGATGGTTGGCGAGCATCAGGACGGGCCCCTTGGGCAGCCGCTCAACTCCGTGCACGCGCACATCCTGCACGTACAGTTCCAACAGCCGGCGAGCGGCTCCGGTCAGCCCGAAATCGGCGATGTCGGAATCGAACTCCACCATCTGGCGAGCGAAGATGCGCGCCGGTCCGTAGAAGACCCGGCGCAGCAGCCGCGCGCCCCGGGAACCCTCCGCCCACCCAACCGAGGACACCAGGTCGTCCAGGTTGATGGCGGTGAACGTCTCGAGCTGGTTCAGGCGTAAAAGGTCATAAGGGAGGCTGAGGGTGCGCATGGAAAGATCCGCCGTATTCTAAAGAGATCATGTTGTATAAGAATATACGCCCCCGGGCAGGGGATTGGATTAAGGGCTTTGCCTGTCGCTGCGAGGCGTGAGGCGCACCTCGCACCGACATGTTCGCGTATGGCCGCCCCTTCATAATGTATTAAGCTGGTCGATCTCGGCGGGGATGAGACTGATCTCCGCGGCTGCCAGGTTCTCCGCCTGGTGCTTCGGGTCCAGCGACATGGGGATGGCGATCACGCGCTTCTTGCTCACCAGCCACGCCAGCGCGATCTGGTAGGTCGTGGCCCTGTGCGCCTCGGCGATGCTCAGCAGGGCGGGGTGGCTCTGCAGGCGTCCCTTCTCCACCGGGCTGTAGGCCGTCAGCAGGATGTCGTTCTCCTGGCAGTACGCCAGCACGCCGTTCTTCAGGTAGGCCCGGTCGTTCAGGCTGAAGGGCACCTGGTTCGCCAGGAGCGGTGTCTCGCACAGGCTGTGGGATTGTTTGAGCTGGCGCAGCCCGAAATTGCTCACCCCCAGGTGCCGCACCTTCCCCTCGCTCACCAGCTGGTTCAGCGCGCGGAAGGTCTCGCGCAGCGGGACGGCCTCGTTGGGCCAGTGGATCATGTACAGGTCCAGGTAGTCCGTGCCGAGCCGCCTCAGGCTGCCCTCGCAGGCGGACAGCACCTCCTCGTAGCGCAGGTGGTTCGGCCAGACCTTGCTGGCGAGGAACAGCCTCTCCCGCGGCACGCCCGTCTCGCGCACGGCCTTTGCGAGCAGTTCCTCCGTATGCCCGCCGGCATACTTCTCCGCGGTATCGAAGTGGGTATAGCCCAGCTCCAGCGCCGAACGCAGCCCGCGCAGCGAGCGCTCATCCTGGTCATAGCGGGGGGAGGAATCCCCGCCGATCTTCCATGTCCCGAACCCGATCTTGGGGATTTCTAGCTGGTGCAGGGTCTCATACCTCATAAGATGCGAGCCTCAATAAATTGACCGGGCTTCCGAAGTCAGGAAGATTTCGGAAGTCCCTCTATTCCGGTTCCATCGTGAACTGGAGCGGGTAGCCCTCCAGCCCCGCCGCGAAGTGCGCCCGCCCGATGCGCTTGCGGGCTTCCTGCCGGGGCAGCGTCTGGACGTGCGCCAGGCCCTTGAAGTGCGCCGCGTACATGACCTCCAGGGCCCGCGCCGGGTCAAGGCTGAAGATGCTGCGCAGCACCTGCACCACGAAGTCCATCGGTGTGACCTCGTCGTTATGGATCAGCACCCGGTAGAGCGGCTCCAGTTCCTGCTGCTCCTCGGGGGCCTTCTCGGTGCGCGGCCTCGACACGGTGACCATGGAATATTATTTTACTATGTACCCTGTGATTGCGAACGCGCGATATCCCCCCGACTCGCGCTGAACACAGCTGAAGCGCGCACCCCCGCTTAATTGGGCGGCGGCTTCGGCCCTCCCTCGATACTGGCCGCCTTCCTCCTCACCCACAAACCGGTCCGGTTCGGCCCCGAGGAATTCAGGTACTCGTCATACGAATAATCCTGCCGCCGGTTGGGGAAGGGGTTGTAGATCTGCACCCAGCCCCCGTTCACCCCGTTGGGCTCGATCCTGTCCATCACCACCCAGTGGCCCACGCCCTGCCCGCGCAGCTTCCCCGTGTACGTATCGATGTTGACGCTGGCGATCAGGTAATGCGTCTCCAGCCTGCGGCGCAGCCTCCCCGGCGAGAGCTTGTACCCGATCACCGGATCGCTCAACCCGGCCTGGAAGCGCAGCATCGGGAAGGTGTATCCATACACCCCGAGCATGCTCTCCAGCGCGTCGAGGCCGGTGGGATTGTCGTTCTCGCCGTGGACCGCCCACTTGTAATAGTTCGGCGCGGCTTCCCTCCATTTGGCCAGGAAGGTGTCGATGTCATCCCCGCCGATGAAGGCCGCGCACAGCTCCCCGCACATGTTGTACTTCACCTGCCCGTCCAGCAGCAGGTACTGGGCCGCGTCGTTCGGCTCCGGGGTGGGATGCGCGATCAGCACCTCCTCAGGGTACTTCTCCACGTAGTCCTCCAGCAGCCCGTCCGCCACCCAGGCCGCGCGCCCGCGGAAGACCACCTCCGACCAGAGGATCTCATATCCGCTCACGTACGCCGGGACCTGGTTCCCGGTCCACTCGACGATCGCGCCCGGGGGAATGTCCAGGATCCTTTCACCGTTCGGGCTCTGGCGGAAGACGGTCTGCCCGATGCACCATTTCTTCGAAGCCATCTGTGCTCCTATGCAAGCGTCAACGCGCCGCGCGATATGGCGCGCGCGGCCTTGAGGAGACTCTACAATGGA
>CAZSPX010000248.1:0-2917 GCA_964608885.1 uncultured Anaerolineaceae bacterium
AACAACGTCATTGCCCGGTTGCGGCGTTCCTCTCCCTCGCTCATCGAAGCCTCCATGGACCTCGGTGCGGACTCCTGGCAGACCTTCCGCCATGTGATCCTGCCGAACCTCGCCACGGCCCTGCTCGCGGGTGGGATGCTGGCCTTTGCCCTCTCCTTCGATGAAATCATCGTCACCACCTTCACCGCCGGCCAGCAGGAGACCCTTCCCATCTGGATCTTCTCCCAGCTTGCCCGGCCGCGCGAGCGTCCCGTGACCAACGTAATTGCCATGCTGGTCTTCCTGCTCACGCTCGTCCCCATCTACCTCGCCCAGCGCCTGACAACCGAATCCTCCTCCGAGAACTGAATCCTCGTTTTGTGACGGCCGGACACATATAGACAATTGTGTCTATGGCTTTCTTGCCAGGAATGCCTATAATAAAGGTCGGAGAGAGTTTTAAAGGTAGGCTTCGTGCCGCAGCTGCCATCCCACCTTACTGACCGGGATGGTGGTTTGCTTTTAAAGGGGGAAATTCGTCCCGCCCCCCATGAGTCTGGTTTTTAATGTAATCCCTCCCGACTTGTGCCATGATGAATGGGAATTTGCCCGTTCCCCGGGCTCCCGTCCGTCTGGAGGCTCCATGTTCCGGAGGTTTCTCTTTGGTGCGGTCCTTCTCATCGCGTTCCTGGTCGCGCAGACCGTTCCGCCTGCGCAGGCGGCTGGCCCCTGCGATTCTCTCCAGTTCGTCTCCGATGTGAGCGTCCCGGATGGGACCGCCTTTGCGCCGGGCTCCTCCTTCACCAAGACCTGGCGCCTGTTGAACACCGGCACCTGCGCCTGGACCGCCTCCTACCGGTTGGTCCTCACGGGAGGCGATGCCCTCGGCGCAGCCGCATCCGTGAATCTTCCTGCTGGAGTCCCCGCCGGCGATACGGTGGATGTCTCGATCCCTCTCACTGCTCCGCGGCAGAGCGGGCATTTCCGGGGGTTCTGGATGCTTGCCAACCCCTCCGGCGCGCAGTTCGGGATCGGTGAGCTGGGGAATGAGCCCTTCTGGGTGGACATCAACGTGGTCGAGGTCAGTGCGGTCATCTTCGATTTTGTCGCCAATGCCCCCTATGCCATCTGGCGCAGCGAGAAGGGTGTCCTGCCCTTCCCCGGCGCCAGCGGCGACAGTCGGGGCTATTCCTTTCAGGTAGGCAGCCCGCACCTGGAGGATGGGTCTTTCGATTCCTCGCCCGGGCTGCTCACCGTCCCTCAGAACAAGTTCAATGGCTGGCTGCAGGCCGTCTATCCTGAGATCCAGGTCCAGCAGGGCGACCGCCTCCAGACCCTGGTCAATTGTGAGTTCGGGGCGCGCGGCTGCTATGTCACTTTCCGCGTGGATTACCTGACTGCCTCCGGCAGCCAGAAGTCTCTCTGGTCCTGGAAAGAGGCCTATGAGGGCCGTTTCTACCGCGCCGATATCGATCTCAGCCGGTTGGCCGGGCAGAGGGTCCGCCTCATCCTGGGAGTGTACGCCACCGGCTCTGCCACTTTGGACCGCGCTCTCTGGGGCGCGCCTCGCATCGTGCGGACCGGTTCCACGCAGCCCCCCGCGCCTCCCTCCACGCTCACACCCCTCCCTCCACTGACGCCCACCCCCACGCCCTTCGACCAGCCGCCGCCCACGGTCCTCGCCTCCGGTTGTGACCGGGCCTCCTTCGTCGCCGATATCACCGTCCCGGATGGCACGCTCTTCTCCCCCGGCGCCTCCTTCACCAAGACCTGGCGCCTCAAGAACACCGGCAGCTGCAGTTGGACGAGTGCATACAGGTTCCTGTTCTACAGCGGCGAGCGCATGGACGCCCCCACTTCCATAGCCCTTCCGCGCCTCGTCTCCCCCGGGCAGACTGTTGACCTTGCGGTGAATATGGTCGCGCCGCTCACCGAGGGCAGGTTCCGCGGCCACTGGATCTTGAGCAATGCCTCGGGCGGGCTGTTCGGCATCGGCAGCGCCGCCTCACTGCCCATCTGGGTGGAGATCAACGTGGCGGGCGGGACCCTCACGGAGATGGGCTATGACTTCCAGCGCAACGCCTGCTCGGCGCAGTGGCGCAGCGGCGCGGGCCTGCTTCCTTGCCCGGGGACCGAAGGCGATGCACGCGGCTTTATGACCGCTCCGAACTCCACCCGCTTGGAGGACGGCACGCCAGGACCCGCACCCTCCCTGCTGGTTGCCCCCGAGAACCGTTATAACGGGTACATTCAGGGCATCTATCCGGCCTTCACCGTCCAGCCCGGAGACCGCTTCTACTCCAGCGTGGGATGCGAGTACGGTTTTCGCTGCTATGTGACCTTCCAACTCGATTACATGACCGCCACCGGCTCCATCCGCAATTTCGGGAGCTGGCGCGAGCAGAACGAGGCCCTCAACCACGTTGTGGATATTGACCTGGGTGCCCTCGCCGGGCAGAGTGTGCGCTTTATCCTCTCCGTCCACGCGGCCGGCAGCGCCTCGGGCGACCGCGCCCGGTGGACCGCTCCGTTCATCCGCCGCGCAGGGCTTATGCCACCTACTGCCACACCAGCGCCTCCAACCTTTACGCCCACCCCTTCGCCCACTGCGACGCCTCCCTTTGGCGATTGGTCCGCCTACGCCAACGCGCGGTATGGCTTCCAGATCAAGGTCCCGCCGGGCTCAGCCATCAGCGGCGAGCAGGAGAACTTCGCCCGCGTGGACCTGCCTTTCGCCTCCGGGACCAACCTGCGCGAGAAGTACCTCGAAGTGATCGTGGTCGAAGGCGCTTCCACCTGCCAGAGCCCGCTGCCCTCCCGGACCTCGGAGACCGTGACTGTGAATGGTCTGACCTTCCTCAAACAGAACGACAGCGAGGGCGGCGTGGGGCATCTCCGCCAGTGGGTGGCCTATTCCATCGCCCGCGATAATTTCTGC
>CAZSPX010000248.1:3017-5038 GCA_964608885.1 uncultured Anaerolineaceae bacterium
CGCGGGCAGCTCCCGGACGGCGGTTGTACGGTCCTCGCGCCGGTGACCCAGCTGCGCGAGGGCAATACCATCCGCTTGATACTCTCCCTCATGCCCGGCCCCCTTGCAAGCTGTGATCCTTCCCCCGTTCCCTTCGAGCAGGTTGTCCCCTTGGAAGTGAGCGGTCTTCCGGCTGCGCGTTACACTGTGAGTGCCAACGGCGTGGAGAAGGGCTTCAAGCTCCTCGCCCGCGATCCGTCCGGATTCCTTGCGATGTTGGTCAATGCCCTGAATACCCGCAACGCGGACCTGCTGCGCCTCATGATGGAGCAGTCGGTGGGCTTCGCATTCTGGCAGTCGCAGGGCATCTCCTACACTGCAGATGAGGTCATCGCCGGGTTGGGCGGCATGAGCGTATCGCTCGTCCCCGACCCTGCCAAAGACCTGAACTCGCTCCTCGGCGGGTTGGATGCGTACGCTATCATGGGGCTGGATCCGGCTAAATCACAGGGACTCTTTGTCTCGGGATGGGGAGCGGACGGGCAGGGCGATGCCATCCTGTACGCTGTGCGCCTCCCGAATGGAGACCTGTACTGGCATTCTGTCCTGATCGCGCCTTCTAAGTTCGTCACTCCATAAGTGTCGTTGCGAGGAGATTCAGAATGGCTGGTGAATTCCGGCCATTCTGAATCGACGAAGCACCCCCCTCCAAATAACGGCCTCCCTTATGCGAGGTGCGTCTGCATGGGCACTCCTCCTTGCCGTAACTTGCTTCCGGGTGTTTAATAAAGCCTGTATCTTGGGGCGGCTGCAGAGGAGCGAAGCATGGCAAAGCCTGGGGCTGGGACAGCAAGGTCTTTTCGCATGGATTGGAAGTCGCTGGGGATCGGCGTCGTGATCGGCATGTTTGCCCTCACCCTGCTGATTGCCGTGGGAGGCCGGGTGGAGGAATGGAACTTCGGTCTCGTGAAGGTCGTCATCCCCACCCCTGTGCAGGGAGGCGATCCGGGTACTGGCGGTGACCTCGATATCAATTCCCTCCCCGTCAATGTGTTCGACTACGATGGACTGGGGGATGAACAGGTGGGGCAGGGGTGGGGGAAATTTACCGCCGCTCTTTCCGAGGGCCGGACCACGTATGTGTTCGATTATGATGTGCCCTCCGATGGCCGCGCCGGGTATGCCGGGCTGGACTTCAGATTCCAGCAGACACAGGACCTCTCCCAGTACCGGGCCATCCAGATTGTCATGGATTACCCCGACGACAGGGCGCAGTGCGAACTGTTCCTCAAGGACGTCGCCTGGAAAAGTGATTACATTTTGCTCGGCCGCACCACCCCGCCCGGCGGCTCCCTCTCCATCCGGGGGGCCGAATATACCTACGAGATCCCCCTCTCAGCCTTCCCCACTCCAGATCTCAAGGCGGTTCTCGAACTCGGTTTTTCCGTGGATACGGACATCACCACCGGCGCGCACCGCATCACGGTGAAGCAGGTGAGATTTATTCGGTGAACGGTACTCGCTCCGTGACGGTCTCCCGAACGGAGCATCTCTGCTGAACTCTGTAGATCTGCCAATAAGGGTATTTCCGCTCAGCGAATTTCCTCGCGGCCATTGAGGAGCGAGGGCTGGTCCCCACCGCTTCCGGACCGCAGACATCCTACTCCAACGCTCTGTGTGGGAAATACCGCGATTTCCAGGCTTTTCGCTGAAAATCCTTTTAGCGGCTTTGCGCCCTTGTGCCTTTGCGTTAAGATTCCTGGCGGATTCTCTGCCTCTCCTTGGCCGCAGGACAGGCTGCACGTTCCAGTGTTCCTCGGAGCCGTGCGCCTTGTCTCCCGTCACCTCCCGCCTCCTCTCCTTGGAGTACAATACCCCCATCCAACATCCGGAGGCGGAATCCATGACAGCGATCTTCCCCAGCGCGGAATGGCTGGAGGCCCTCAAGCAGCGGCTTAACGCCGACGCCCGCTATGCCCAGGTTGCCAGGAACTGGGAGGGCGACCTGTTCTTCTTCATCGAGCCCGAGGGCAGCCTGCCCG
>CAZSPX010000249.1:0-5012 GCA_964608885.1 uncultured Anaerolineaceae bacterium
AAACCGGAGATAGACTCCCGCGGCGCATGGCATGCGATGAGGTCTTTTGAGGACCGGCAGTAGAACGCATCAACGGCGAATTCCTGCCCGATGACCGCGGAGACGGTGATATCTTCAGCGCTCATGCCCAGCCTTTGCGCCAGGTCCTGGCGAGCGCGTGCCGCATTCTCCGTGGACCCGCCAGGGAGTAAAGTGGGAGTGATCGTTGGGCTCATTTCCGTGCTGCCTGGAATTGTTGATTCTGGAGGGATGTATGGGGGAACCTTGGACGGGAGGGTGGGAGGATCTGTTGCCGGCGGCGGCCCGGTCAGGGGGAAGGCCGGGCTGCAGGCAGACAAGACCAGCGTGAAGAACAGGATGGACCTGGTGATCGATCTCATTTACTCCTTCCGATCTGCTCTACATGATTGACGCTGTCCCGGAAAATAAGTTCCCGGATGCGATTTGTGCCATATGAAAACCGGCCGCCTTTGGGGCGGCCGGTCAAGGTAATGTCAGGAGGCGAGGTTCAGGGCGTAGCGGTCATGATCGCGCCGGGTGTGATGGGTGTGCTGGTGGGCGGGCGCGTGGCGGTCGGCGTCACCAGGTTGACCGGGATGATCAGGATCTGCCCGACGAAGATGGTGGCGGTCGCATCCTCCAGCTCGTTGAGCTTGACGATCTCCTCCACCGTGCTGTTGAACCGGGCGGCAATGCCCCCAAGCGAATCGCCGACCTGTACGGTGTAATTGATCTTGGTGCCGCGCGGCAGGTCCGGAGGAATGGGTGTGGCGGTGGGAAGCTGCATGCCGGGATTGGGAAGGATGATGGTCTGCCCGGGGTAGACGATCTGCGTGACGGGGTCAATGCTGTTGGAGGCGCCTTCCGACGAATAGGGATTGAGCAGCAGGATGAGCGGCAGCCCGTCATCCCCCAGCCCGAATTTTTCAACGATGGCCTGCAGGTACTCGCCTTCCTGGACCGTGTAGCTGAAGGGCGCAGCCGCGGTGGAGGTGAGGGTCATCGTGGGTGTGGAGGTTACGGTGGGAGTGACCGAGGGGGTCACGGTGTTCGTTGCCGAGGGGGTGATCGTGGGGGTGGGAGTATCTGTGGCAAGCAGCAGGTTGAGCGGCCGCATCGGCTGGCTCATCCAGATGACCAACAGAACCAGGCCCGCGATCACGAGCAGTGCGGCCGCGCCGTAGATCAGCACCGGCCCCTGCAGGCGCCTGCGCTTGCGATAGGAATGGAGCATGTTCGAAGGAGAGGGTCTGTTCATGGGGTTCCTTTTTTCCATGCAGAGCGGAGCCGCGGCAAATCAACCCGCCGGTGGTCACGCTCAAGCTCGCGGTAATTCTACCTGATGTTTTGACCTTTTTGGGAGAGGCGGGTCATAACCCCGGCAGGTGCTTGATGAAGCCATTGATAATCTCAAAATTGCGCTGGAAATCGGTGGAAAAAGCAGGGCTCCAACGGGTTAAAATGATGAAATTCGGAGGCGATCTGTGAATATCCTCTTGATCGGTAATAACGGCCAACTAGGCTGGGAACTGAGCGGGAGCCTTGCGGCTCTCGGGGAACTGGTGGGAGTGGATTATCCTGCCATTGACCTTTCCAGGCCTGAGAACATCAGGGAACTGGTCCACGCGGCCCGGCCGGAGGTGATCGTCAATGCCGCGGCTTACACCGCCGTGGACCAGGCGGAGACCGAGAGGCCGCTGGCCTATGCTGTCAATGCCGGCGGACCGGCGGTCCTGGCAGAAGAAGCCAAAAAGCTGGGCGCGGTCCTCATCCACTATTCCACAGATTATGTCTTTGACGGCACCAGAGGTAAACCCTACCGCGAGCGGGACCTGACCGGCCCGCTGAATGTGTACGGGCTGAGCAAGCTGGCCGGAGAGCAGGCTGTTCAGGCGGTGGGCGGCAGCAGCCTGATCCTGCGCACCGCCTGGGTGTACAGCCTCCGGCAGGGAGGCTTTGTGCCCAAAGTGCTGGAGTGGGCCCGGCGCAGCGCCACTCTGCGGATCGTTGATGACCAGGTTTCCAACCCCACCTGGGCGCGCACCCTGGCCGCGCTGACGGCGAAGATCATCGGGCGCGGCCGGGCTTACCTGGAAGCCCACACGGGCCTGTATCACTGCGCAGGTGGGGGCTATGCCAGCCGCTACGACTGGGCCAGGGCCATTCTTGAGCTGGATCCGGATCGCGGCGGACAGATCGCCCGGGAGATCGAGCCTGCCAGCACCGCGGACTTCCCCATGCCGGCTGCGCGCCCGCTCTTCTCGGCGCTGGATTGCGGGCGCTTCGAGAAGGAGTTCGGCCTGCGGATCACTCCCTGGCGTGAAGCCTTGAAGCAGGCGATGCGGTCCTAGGTCTTCGCAGCGGGCGCCTGCCCTCCCGGGTTGCCCCGATTTCTCCCGGCTGAGGGCATGCTATAATCCGTGGCGGCTTTCCCGGGCCGCACCCTGCAGAATGATTCCAAAGAACCCGGCGTTCATCATCGGGGATCCGGAGCATGAAATGATACAGCCCAAAGATGAATTGGAAGACTGGTATTCCGGAGAAGACCCGTGGGGATACTATGACAACCCGCATGATACCCGGCGCAAGGAAACCATCCTCTCCGCCATTCCAAAAGGAGATTATGAGAAGGTCGTCGACATCGGTTGTGGGAACGGCTTCCTGACCAAGGACCTGCCCGGCCGCAATATCCTCGGGGTGGATATCAGCGAGAAAGCCGTGGCATGGGCCAACCAGCATACCCCTGCACATGTTCGCTTCACAGCCGGCTCCTTGTTCGACCTGCCGGAATTGGGCCTCCCGCAGATGGATCTGGTCCTGATCACCGGCGTCTTATATCCCCAGTATATAGGGAAGGCCAGCCGCCTGGTCTATGTGCTGGTCGATCAGATCCTGAAGCCGGGCGGGGTCCTGGTTTGCAGCCATATCCTGGATTGGTATCGTTTGCGCTTCCCCTACCTGACGCTCAGCCGTGAGTACTTCCCGTACCGGGAGATGACCCAGATCCTGGAGGTATATTCCAAATGATCCTCCTGTATCACAAGGTCCATCCCGAAACCAAGACCCTCTGGTGGATCTCCCCAGATGCCTTTTACCTTCAGATGCTCGACCTGCGAGGCAGGAAGGTGGTCTACCTGGACGATTACGATCCCGCCGACCCGGATCAATGTGTGATCACCTTTGACGGGGTGTATGAGAACGTCTGGAAATATGCGGCGCCGATCCTCAAGCACTTCGGCTATCCGTTCGAGTTGTTCATCGTGGGCGGCAGTGTCGGCCGCGGAAATGAATTTGACGAAGGCGAGCCCTATGCGCCGTTCGCAGACCGCGAGGTGCTGCGGAAGCTGGTAGAGGCAGGCGGCCGGTTGCAGTGGCACACCTGGTCCCATCCTGTGCTGCTCAGCCCGCAGCCGGAGGAGGCCTACCGGCGCGAGCTGGAGGTCCCGGAGGATCTGCGGTCGCTGGATCCAAAGGGCTTTGGCTGGTTCGCCTTCCCCCATGGCCAGCGTGACGAGACCCTGAAGGCAAAGGCTGGTGAGTTCTTCAAAGGCTCCCTGGCCTGCGATGATGGAGATCCGGCTGACCTGTTGGACCTGAAGCGCATCACCGTCCTTGAAAATATGCGCTTTGCAAAAGCCACGGTTTCGCTGATCATCGCCTGTCATAACTACGGGCACCTGGCTGCCGAGGCGATCGAATCCGCGCTGCTCCAGACCAGCCCGGCCGATGAGATCCTGTTCATCGATGACGCCTCGACGGATAACTCGGTGGAGGTGGCCCGCCGCTATGAGCCCTCCATTCGCGTGGAGGTCAACCCGGAGAACCTGGGGATCGTCAGGAACTTTCAAAAAGCCGTGGAGATGACGAGCGGGGATTACATCTGTTTCCTGGGAGCCGATAACCGCTTCCGAAGCGATTACATCGAGAAAGCCCGGGCAGTCCTCGATCAAGATCCAGAGACCGCGATCGCGTATTCTCACTTTGTGCTCTTCGGCGACCGCGCCGCCCTCGTAGCGGCCGGGATGAAGGATGTGGAGCCGCATCCTCGTGCCCGGGACTTCTTCCTCAAGCGATTCCCTGCCCACCCTGAAAAGCCCATCCGTGAGGAGAACTATATCCACGGCTCCTCCATGTACCGTCGGACGGCCTGGGAGCAGGCCGGCGGGTATGTGAGCGGGAACCTTCCGGAGGACATGTCCCTTTTTGCCCGCATCCTGGAGGCAGGCTGGAAGGCCGGGCTAGTGGATGACTTCACGCTGGAATACCGCCAGCATTCGCGGGCCCAACGGAACCAGCAGGTGGCCCTGGAGATGGAGAATGTCTATCTCAGGAACCGGGTGAAGGATCTTGCTGCACAGCTTGCCGCCAAGGAGCAGGTGGTTCTGGAGTATTTGACACTCCAGCAGAGCCGCGCCTGGCGGGTGGTGCAGTTTCTGCGCCGCTTGCGGTTGGCGGTCTTTCCGATCGGCAGTATGCGGGAACGGATCGGGAAGGCTCTCCTGGCCGTTGCGAGGCGCGTCAGGAACGCGCTGCGCTGATCTTTGAAGCCGGGTCACCGGAACGCTGACAGAGGCGAAATAACAGATCCGTCCCATTTGCAGAGGACGGATCTGTTATTACCGAAGAAGGATCCCGGGGTTATGGATCGCAGGTGACGCTGGGAACCCAGTAGCCGAGCGTGGCCAGGGCGGGGATGCTGTCGCTGCGCGTGCAGCTCAACTTTCCATCCATATCGTAGAATTTCAGGATCACATTCGCCACATGCAGCGAATCGATGTTCTGGATGTAGAAAGCGGAGTTGTAGGAGCCGCCGAAGGCGCCCTTGAAGAGCATGGGCAGGAACATGTCGGTGCTGCCTGCGGCCATGCCGGGATAGGTGGTGACCTGGGTGCCCACGTGCGGCCGGCCGACCGCCACGATGTCCGTGTCGGAGGTCACGATCACGCCGCCCACCCAACCGGCGGGCAGGCAGGACTCGGCCGGCAGCCACCAGCCCTTGGAGGCCAGGGGTG
>CAZSPX010000250.1:0-4960 GCA_964608885.1 uncultured Anaerolineaceae bacterium
ATGGCCAGGTCCTCGATCACCCGCTCAAAGCGATCGCTGGCCATCCTGCCATGCGCCAGCATGTCCACGAGCACATCCTTGTGCAGGACACGGTTCATGGGTCCATTGATGATGTAGTTGGGGTGCATGAATGTTTGCTGGGCTTCCGCATCGCCCTGCACGATGATCCGCATCTGCTCGGCATCCGCGCGGCGCAGGGAGGCTTCGGAGATCTCCCCCGCGGCGCCCACCCCGGAGGGGTCAACGGCTGAAAGGAATAAAAACCGGCGGAGAAAATTGAAGAACATGATCAGCACTCCTTGATCTACTGGTAAAACGCCCTTCCACACGACAATTAACTATACGGCCGCGTCCACTGCTCCAGCGCCTCACGGTCCGTGATGTGGATGCGGCGCTCCTCCACGCGGATCGCCCCGCTGCGCTCCAGCTCCCTGAGCGAGCGCGAGACCACCTCGCGCACCGTCCCGAGCCGGGCCGCCAGCTGCTCCTGCGTCCAGTGCGGGCCCTCGCGCTTGTCCCCCTCCGTCTCGTCGATCAGCCGCGCCAGGCGGTGCGTCACCTGGTAGAAGGCCATCTCGCTCACCTTGCGGACCAGGTTGCGCAGGTTGCCGGCGAAATTGTTCAACACCTTGAGGGCGAACTGCGGGTGGCTCTGCACCAGCTCGCGCAGCATGGCCGCGTCGATCACCCACACGCGGCCGTTCTCCAGCGCCTCCACATTGACCGGGTTCGTGCCGCCGTCGAAGGCCGGCACCTCGTTGCAGGTCTCGCCCTCCCCCAGCACGCGCAGCGTGTACTGGCGGCCCTGCGGTGAGACCGAATAGAGGCGCACGCTGCCCTGCTCGAGGATATGCAGCCCGGAGCAGGGGTCGCCTTCCCAGAAGAGCGTCTCGCCGCGCTGGAATTCCTTCAAGTGCATCTGCGCGGCGATCTGCTTCAGCAGCGCTTCGGGCAGGTCGTCAAAGTAAAGGTTCCCGCGCAGCACCTTCAGCTTGGCGGGAAGGTCAATCACGGCAGGCTTCATGGGTCATCGGGGGGAAAGGATGGGGTCGCTGCCCCGGTCGATCTCCCAGGGATACACGATGAAAGCATCCGTCACGGCGGCGTAGTAGTCGGGCCGGTGGGTGCCGAAGAGGTTGCGGTAGGGGTTGAAGTGCAGCACGCAGCTCTCGGGGAAGCCGCCCGCCGCCGAGACGCGGTTCTTGACGGCGGTCATGGTGCGGCCCGAGCCCCACACGTCATCCACGATCAGCGTTGGGCGTCCCAGCAGCTTGTCGCCCGAGGGGAACTGGATGAACTCGGGCCAGGCCAGCATGGAGGTCTTCTCCTGCAGGAGCTGGGCGGGGAAGTCCACGGCGGCGGTCAGCAGGTGCGTGATGTTCAAGGCCTCCGCCAGCATCCCGCCCGGGACGATGCCCCCGCGTGTGATCATCACCAGGGCGGTGAACTCGCGGCGGAACTGCGGGAGCAGGTGGTCGATCAGGCGGTTGACCTCCTGCCAGCTGACAAGCTCGCGGCGGCGGTCAGACGGCTGCATTTTGAAGCACCGAAGCCAGCGGCGCAGGCGCCGGGACAGGTGTCAGGCTGCCGGCCTCGCGCGCCCGCTCGGTCTCGCGGGCCCACAGGTACAGGCAGGTATGGTAGGCCGTGCCGGTGTAGCTGCTGAGCACGCTCGCCACCATCACGACGGCAAAGAAGAGGATCGCGCCGGTGGCGATGCCCAGCACCAGCCCGAGCGTCTCCGAGCCGAGGAGCCAGTACACGCCGTAGCCCAGCGCGCCTCCCACCACCAGCCCGGCGACCGCCATCAGGAAGCCGATCAGCCCGGTGACGGCGCGCACGCCCACCGTGCTGATGCCGATCAGCAGCAGGTTCTCGCGGGTGATCTTCAGGATGCGCTGGAGGGCGTTCTGGAGGTTCAGGTCGTCGATCACCATGGCGGGCAGCGCCAGGAAGGCCGCCTCGGTCCACAGCGCCTGCAGCACGCCCGTGGCGGCGCGCGCCGCGCCGGCTGCCAGCCCGCCGCGCTGGTTGCGCTGGGCCGCCGAGCGCAGCAGGTTCACCACCGTGGAGGCGGCCGCCAGCGTCAGGATGTCGAAGAAGTCCCGGCGGACGATGCCCCAGGCTTTGTCCATGCGGCCGTCCCCTTCGGCCAGGTAGCCATAGATGAGGTACACCGTCATGGCCGAGAAGATATAGCTCACCACGAACTGCACGAAGACCAGGATGGCGCCAAAGACCCCCATCACCACCTTGCCGAGGTTCGAATCGCCCAGCAGCAGCGCCGCCCCGATGATCGGAATGATGCCCACCACCGAGACGATCATGCCCGCAATGAGCGCATAAATGGACGGTTGGATCAGGTCCTTGTCCTTAAAAACCATGCCCCAGGCCTGTTTCAGGAAGGACCAGCCGCGTGAAAAGCTCTCCATGTTAAATTCTCCTCTAGCTGTCCGGACTGGTTCGATTATAGCAAGAATCGGGGGGAAGTTGCCATGTCGTTGCGAGGGTCGGGGCTGCGCCTTCGGCGCAGCCCGGCCCGAAGCAAGCTCCTCATTCTGAGGGGGCTGCCCGGTTACCGATGGAACCGGTAAAGCCTCGCAGCGACGCAGGATACGTGAAAATCGTCCCCAAATCGTAGAGAAATTGTATTGTTTTTGGAAGGTTTCGCGCCGCGCGGAACCTCCTGCGCCCGTTATACTGTGCCCGTTTGCACTGGCGCCTCGCTCACAAAGGGAAACCCATGAATAAACACCGGCCCATCCTTGCCACGGTCATCGCCCTGCTGTTCTACACCCTCACCGACATCCTCGTCTGGCAGCGCATCTTCGAGGCGCACAACATGGTGGAATTCGCCGGCACCTATCACGCCGGGTGGTTCGTCTCGCTGGCGGGCTACGCCACGATGGGCGTCCTGCTGATGTGGGGCCACTGGAAGGACTGCCTGTACTTCGTCACCTCGCTCTTCATCACGGCCTTCAGCGGGCTGGAGGACATCCTGTACTACGTTCTCGACCGCAAGCCCATGCCCGCCGCCCTGCCCTGGCTGGACAGCAACCCGCTGATCCTCTACGGCAGCTCGCGCCTGGGCGTGATCGCCTCGGTGGCCTTCTGGCTGCTCGCCCTGACCCTGCTCTACCTGCTGCTTTACCGCTGGAGGCGCAGCCGGACGGCCGCTTATATGGGATAGGAGCATACTGGCCGGTCGGAAAACCGGCCTTCCGCTGTAAAATAGAGCCGGAGATGGACCCCCATCTTCGGCTAATTCTTTTAGGAGATGTGCATGAACATTGGATCCCTTCCCACCGGGGCGAAAGCCATCCTGGCCCTCACCTGGAGCGATTATGAACCCCTCTACCGGGAGCTTGAGGCGCGCCCCCTGACCGGCGAAACGGTCGGGGCCTGGCTCGAGGATTGGTCCCGGCTGGCCGAGACCGCCGATGAGCAGTACTGGCGTCTCAACATCGCGACCACGGTCAACACGGCAGACGCATCCATCGAGGAAGCCTTTAATCATTATCTCGAGAACATCCAGCCCGCGGTAAAGACCGCCGAACAGAAACTGAAGGACAAGCTCCTCGCCAGCGGTCTCTCGCCGAAGGGCTTCGAGATGGCCCTGCGCCGGATGCGCGCCGAGGCGGAGATCTTCACGGAAGGCAACCTGCCGCTCCTGGCGGAGGAGGAGAAGATCGGGCTCGAATACCACAAGCTGACCGGCTCGCTTTCCGTGCTCTGGGAAGGGGAAGAGCGCACCCTCCAGCAAATGCTTGCCGTCCAGTATGACCCGGACCGTTCCACCCGCCAGCGGGCCTGGGAACTTGTGAGAGACCGGCGGTTGAAGGAAAGGGAGAACTTCAACGCGATCTGGGAAAAATTCGTGCCGCTGCGTTCGAAGATCGCGCAGGGCGCAGGCCTGCCGGACTACCGCGCCTACACCTGGAAGCAAAAATTCCGCTTCGATTATTCGCCCGAGGATTGCAAAGCCTTCCATGCCGCCATCCGGCAGGTCTTTGTCCCGGCGGCGGAGAGGGTCTACGCGAGGCGCAGGGCCAGGCTGGGGATCGAGGCCGTGCGTCCCTGGGATGTGTTCGTCGACCCGCTGGGGGACGAGGCCATCAAGCCCTATGAAACCATGCCCGAGTTCCTGGATAAATTGCAGGCCATTTTCGAAAAGGTCGACCCCGAGTTCGGCAGGTATTTCCAGATCATGAGGCAGGAAGATCTGCTGGACCTGGAGAGTCGCAAGAACAAGGCCCCGGGCGGCTACAGCCTGGGCCTGCACGTGGCCCACCGCCCGTTCGTCTTCATGAACAACACGTATACGCCTTACGATGTGCAGACGATGCTGCACGAGGGCGGGCATGCGTTCCACGAGTTCGAGCGCGCCCACTGCCACTTCTACCAGCGCGGCGAGATCTACCTGCCCGCGGAATTCGCCGAGGTGGCTTCCATGGGCATGGAGCTGCTCGCCAGCCCCTATACAACGAAGGAGCAGGGCGGGTTCTATACGGATCGCGAACAGGCCCGCAGCATGATCGAGAACCTGGAAGCCATCATCACCTTCCTGCCCTACATGGCCCTGGTGGACGCCTTCCAGCACTGGGTGTACGAAAACCCCGGCCTGAGCGCGGACGCCTCGAAGGCCGAGGATCAATGGGCCGCCCTGTGGGATCAATTCATGGTCGGCATCGACTACTCCGGCCTGGAGGATGTGAAGAAGACCTACTGGCACCGTCAGGGCCACATCTTCGGATCCCCGTTCTATTACGTGGAATACGGGCTGGCGCAGCTCGGCGCGGTCCAGGTGTGGGGGAACGCCCGCCGCGACCAGAAGAAGGCGGTCGCCGATTACCGCAGGGCGCTGGCGCTCGGCGCGACCGTGCCCCTGCCCGAGCTGTTCGCCGCCGCGGGGGCCAAATTCGCCTTCGACGCCGGAACCCTGCAGGAGGTCCTGGACCTG
>CAZSPX010000251.1:0-4956 GCA_964608885.1 uncultured Anaerolineaceae bacterium
GTCAACAACTGGTTCCGGCCCAACATGCAGCTGGGTCTCAAGGTGGAGAAGGACCTGATCGTGGATGTGGACCCCTTCTTCGACAATTACAGGAAGATCCTGCCCTACCTGATCAACGACTCACCCCTGCCGGCCGACGGCCGCGAGCGCCGGCAGTCGCCCGAACAGCGGGCCCGCTTTGACGAATCGACCAAGTGCATCCTGTGCGCGGCCTGCACCACCTCCTGCCCCTCTTTCTGGGGCACGCAGGACTATCTCGGTCCCGCCGCCCTCGTCACCGCCCATCGCTTCGTCTTCGACAGCCGCGATGAGGCCGCCTCGCAGCGCTTGCGCGTCCTTGCAGAGACCAACGGCGTGGCCCGCTGCCACACCATCTACAACTGCACCATGGCCTGCCCGCGCGACATCCAGATCACCAAGTCGATCGGCGAGCTAAAGGCGGCCATCGTCACAGGCAAGATAGACTGATTGTCATTGCGAGGCAAAAAATGTCCGGGAGTTGCCCGGACATTTTTTTGTCGTGGCAATCTTCCCCCTCCCGGGCCGCATTTTCTCCCCTGCTGATCCCTCCTTTGGAGGCTGTTTCGCCCCCATCCCCCTGCTGTATAATGCATCCCGTTAGGGATCATCCCGGCGAGCGAGGCGATCATGACATTCCAACTGGTCTATTATTCCCAGCAGGACCCGCGCTGGAAGGCCGATATCCTCGGCTTCGGCGACAAAAGCGACACCATCGGCTATGTGGGCTGCGCTCTGACCAGCACCACCATGCTTCTCAGCGGGCACGGCTTTGCAGAGACCCCCAGGAGCCTCAACCAGCGGCTGAAGAACGTCAAGGGATTTGTGGGCGCCGGCATCCGCTGGGGCGCGGTGACGCAGCTCTACCCCAAGGTGATCCTGAAGGCCTTCATCCCCTGCATGGACAGCCCCGCCCCTCTTGCCCAGATCGACGCCTCCCTGTCCGCCGGCCAGCCCGCCATCGTCATGGTCGATAGCGCCCCCGCCCCCGGCGTGCAGACCCATTGGGTGGTGCTCTATGAAAAGAAGGACGGGGATTACCTGATGCTTGATCCCTGGCCCTACCAGACGGATGTCACGGTCGAGAATCCCCTCATGAAGCGCTACAGCCAGGGGAAATCCCTGGAACGCTGCATCAAGCATGTCATCCTCTATCAGAACACCGCCCTCTCCGGCGGGATCCCCGACCCTGAGACCTCCGGCCTGCCCCGTGCTCGCGTCAAGGCCGAGGTGACCTGGGGCCTCAACATCCGCAGCAGCCCCAGCACCGCCTCCGCCGCCAATGTCCTGGAGGTCGTCCCCGCCGGCACCGAGCTGATCATCCTTGAGCCGGACGGCGCGGCCAAGATCGGCGCCATTAACCAGTGGGTGCAGGTGCGCACCCCCTCCGGCCGGGACGGCTTCGCCGCCGCATGGTACCTGGAGGCCGTCCCGGTCTCTACGCCTGAGCCTGTGCCCGAGCCTCCCACTCCCCTGCCTGAACCTCCTGGCCCCGTCTTTCCCCAGCCCCAGCCCGGCGACCGCCTCAAGGTGGTGGTTTCTGAATCTGCCGGCGCCCAGGGACTGAAGGTGCGTGCCTTTGAATCCCTGCGGGCCAGGGTCCTTTCAACCCAGCCTGCCGGCAGTGTGCTGGCCTGCGTGGAGCCGTATGCTGAAGCCCTCGCCAAGGTGGGTGTCAAGGGCAAGTGGCTGAAGGTCCGCTATGCCGTAGCCAAGTTCGGCTTTGTGCAGGCCGAATACGTGGAAACGATCGGCTAGCCTCTCTACGTGATGGTTGAAAAGGCCCTCCCCTCGAGATCGCCGGCCCTGCGTCTCGCCCTTGCCGCCTGGGCGGTCCTCTCCGTGCTGATCGCCGCGAGCGTGCTCGGCATGTACCTCTGGAGGGGTCAGCCCGGGCTGGATGTGATCCTCGTTACCGGGCCGCTTTCCAGATTCTCTCTTACCTTCATGTCTGTGGGTTTGGCCTGGCTGCTTGGTGGGCTGGCGCTCTGGCTGCTGGTTGCCCGCCGCATTGACTCGCGCAATCTCCTCGCCTGGATCGGCTTCTTCCTCGTCACTTTCCTGTACCTCAACCTGCTGCGCGAGCGCGTCCAGTACGGCGACCTGGACTCCTACGTCCTGGGGGCCACCAACCTCTACAACGGGGAGCCATTCGATTCGCTCTACATCTACCCTCCGTTCTGGGCCATGCTGCTCAAGCCCCTCGTCCCGCTGGGAGAGGCGGCCTTCCTGAATGTCCTCTGGGCGCTGAACCTCCTGGCGCTGATGGGCTTCTACTGGCTGCTGGTTGCCGTGCTGGGGCGTTACGGCTTCTCCCTCCGCCTCGCCGCTCTCACCGTGACGCTCTTCATGCTCGCCAATATGCCCCTCCTGCGGACGCTCTACTACATGCAGGTCAACCTGCACGTGTTGAACCTGGTCTTCCTCAGCGTCCTGCTCTATCCGCGCTCGCGGCTGCTCTCCGCCTTCTGCCTGGCGGCGGCCGCCCACCTTAAAGCCTCCCCGCTTGTGTTGGCCCTGGCCTTCCTCCTGGAGCGGGACTGGCGCTGGCTGGCCTGGCTCGCCTTCTTCGGCTTCTTCCTCTTTGGCGTGACACTCCTCTCGGACGGTCTCCAGCCTTACACCAGCTACCTGCACAACCTGTCTCTCCTGAACCAGCCGCACGGGATGAACTTCCGCGAGACCTCCTTCGACTCCTTCTTCTGGACCCTGGCCTCCCTGCTGAAATTCGATGGCCTCTGGGCGCAGATCGGTATCTACCTCTCCAAGGCCGCATTGGGATTGGCGGTGGGCCTCGTCCTCGTCCGCCTCGTCCGCTCACGGACTTTCTCCCGGGGGCCTTCCGCCAACCTGCTCAACGCCCTCCCGCCGCTGATGGTTTTGATGAACATGTACTCCCCGCTGGTCTGGGAGCATCATGGGCTGTTCCTGGCCCTCTCCGCCTGCGTGCTGCTGCCCCTCCTGCTCACCCCCGCGGAGTGGACCTGGTTCGGCGTCTTCTATTTCGTGCAGTACCTCATCCCGACCTTTGACTTCTTCCCCTGGTCCTATGCCCGCATGCTCACGCCCCTGCTGCTCCTCTGGCTGATGTGGCGCCTTGGAAACCGATTGCCCGCTGAGACGCTCCCCTTCGCGCGCTTCCAGCGCTGGCTGGACTCGCTCCCTGCCCCGGTGGTGGCCTCATGAAATTCCTCCAGAACCTCGTCCTGGATACCCCCTACCTCTTCCTCAAGAAGATTCCCTACGCCTGGATCCCCGCGGTGGCGTTCTGGTCCTGGCCGCCGGTCATCCCCGGCCTTTTCCTGGCGGTCATTGCCCTGGGACTGGCCATGATGGTCCTCCAGCAGCGCTTCTGGGAGGCGAAAGTCCTGCGCGAGAATGGGGTGGAAGGCCCCGCCCCTCGCTTCCAGCCTCGTATGCCCTTGTGGATGCGCCTGCGCAACCTCGCTCTCGTGCTGGCAGGCAGCGCCCTGCTCGGGTGGCTGCTGGACGGGCGTTTGAACCTGACGGGCGTGCAGTGGTTCCTCCTCGCCTCCGGGTTCATGCTCCTCTACAAGGATGCTCTCCTGTTCGGCGCCTCGACGGTGTACCTCGTCACGCCGCGTGGGGTTGCAGCCCGTTTTGTCCCCGGGCACGTGGATTACCGGCTGCTTTTCCCCTACTCCGAGATCAATTACATCTCACGCGTGAAGGATGGGGAAAAGCTCCCCGAGCGCCTGACCGTCCTCAGCCCGGTGCGCAGCCGCCGTGATGGCGTGCTTTTGATGGCCAAGCGCATGGATGGGTTTTCCTCACAGATCGGCCATGTCCTGCTCACCCCCGACGATCCTGATGAATTCCTAAGGCAGGTGCCTGCCACACTGGTACAAAGCAGCCAACTTGTACGCTAGACGGATTTTATGTGGAGAAAAATGAATAGATCCAGTCAATTCCTGACAACCTTTGTGATAATCACTTGTACAGCGGCGCTGCTTTATTTTCTGATGCCTGCGATCATGAGCAATGAATTGGCGGCTCGAGTCATACCAGTAATCTTCGTGGTAGTCGGGGTGGCAATTCTGATTGGAGTGGGAGTGACAGCGAACCGTTATAAGGACGTGATCGACTATGAACCGATCACCTTCCTGGGAAGAGCGACCAACGGCAAGGGCGTCCGCTCTGTCATCAACACGGTTGGAATGATCGGCTGTATGTCCGTCGTGGTAGGGGTAACGGTATTTTTGCTTATCGGTTATTTTCTGGCGGGATCGGGAAATTAGTAGCTCTGAGCGCCTCCACAAACGCTTCCACCATCTTTTCCAGGTTGATCTCCTCCGCCGTGATGCGGTAGGCCTCCGCGCCCATTCTTCGCAGCCGCGGAATATCGCTGAGCGCCTCCTTCAGTGTCCTGAGCAGCGCCTCCGGGTCATCCGGCGGCACCTGCCACCCGCTCCCCGCGCGGACGAGGTCGTCCTGCGTCCCGTCCCCCTGCGCCACAATGACCGGCAGTCCGTGGCTCATGGCCTCCTGCACCGCCAGCCCCCCGGTCCCTGGCAGCACGAATAGGTCCGCTGCGGAGAAGTATGGGCGCAGCCCCTCCCCATGGTGCTCCCCCGCGAATTCTGCCTCGGGATAGACCTGCGCCGCCAGGCTTCTCAGCGCCGCCCCCTCCGGCCCCTCCCCCACGATCACCAGCCGCGGCCTCTGTTCCAGCCGCGCACAGGCGCGCAGCAGCATGTCGACCCGCTTGCGGGCCTGCAATCTCCCCACGTAGAGCAGGCCGGGCCGCTCCACTCCCTCCGCTTTGAAGGCGGGAGCCGTGACCGGCGCGGGCGCGACCGAGTTGTGCGCCACGAAGATGCGTTCTTTCGGGAATCCCAGAGCCGCGTACTCCGCCGCCCCGCGCTGGCTGTAGGCGATCAGGCCGTCGAACCCGCGCAGGAACCCCAGCCTGCGCCT